>NZ_CP043959.1:4800000-5100009 GCF_008632955.1 Streptomyces tendae | reverse complement strand
GGTAATATCCGACGAATATCGTGCGACGCCCGACCCCCTTCCGTGGCGCCGCGACCGGCATCCCGACGAAAGGGGAACAAGCAGAGATGGCAGCTCAGAGGCTGGGAACCCTGCTCGTGGCCGTGCCCGGGCTGTCCGGCACCCCCCCGGGCACGACCGTGACCGTGCGCGGCCGCGGCGCTTCCGTCGACGCCTTCGTCAACGGCGACTGGCTCCCGTTGTCGTGGTGGGAGTTCTCCGACGGTCTCCGCGAGGACATCGCCGACCGCTGACCCGCCGACCCGCCGGCCGCGAAGCGCCGCCCGCCGGCTCAGTCGACCGTGACCCAGTCCAGGGTGCGCTCGACGGCCCGCTTCCAGTCCTGGAAGCCCTGCTGACGCCGGTCCTCGCTCCACTGCGGCTCCCAGCGCTTCGACTCCTGCCAGTGCGAGCGCAGTTCGTCGGTGTCGCTCCAGAATCCGGTGGCGAGCCCCGCCGCGTAGGCGGCTCCCAGCGCGGTGGTCTCGGCGACCACGGGCCGGCTGACCGGCACCCCGAGCACATCCGCCTGGATCTGCATGCACAGGTCGTTCGCGGTGACGCCGCCGTCGACCTTGAGCACGTCCAGGTGCACCCCGGAGTCCTGCTCCATCGCCTCGACCACGTCACGGCTCTGGTAGCAGATCGCCTCCAGCGTGGCCCGCGCGATGTGGGCTCCGGTGTTGAACCGGGACAGGCCGACGATGGCGCCCCGGGCGTCGGAGCGCCAGTAGGGGGCGAACAGGCCGGAGAAGGCCGGCACGAAGTACATGCCGCCGTTGTCCTCCACCGACCGCGCCAGCTGCTCGCTGTCCGGGGCGCTCCCGATGATCTTCAACTGGTCGCGCAGCCACTGCACCGCCGCGCCGGTCACCGCGATGGAACCCTCCAGCGCGTAGACCGCCGGGCTGCCGGCGAACTGGTAGGCCACCGTCGTCAGCAGCCCGTTCTGCGAGCGCACCAGCTCGGTGCCGGTGTTCAGCACCAGGAAGTTGCCGGTGCCGTAGGTGTTCTTGGCCTCGCCGGGGGAGAAGCAGACCTGGCCCACGGTGGCCGCGTGCTGGTCGCCGAGGACGCCGGTGATCGGCACGGCGGCGCCCAGCGGGCGGGAGGTGCGGGCCTGGCCGTACGCCTCGGCGTCCGACGAGGGGTGGATGGCCGGGAGCATCGACCGGGGGATGCCGAAGATGCCGAGCAGCTCGTCGTCCCAGTCGAGGGTCTCCAGGTTCATCAGCATGGTGCGGCTGGCGTTGGTGACGTCCGTGGCGTGGATGCCGCCGTTGGGGCCGCCGGTCAGGTTCCACAGCACCCAGGCGTCCGTGTTGCCGAACAGGGCGTTGCCCGCCTCGGCGGCCTCGCGCAGCCCGTCCACGTTGTCCAGCAGCCACTTGATCTTGCCGCCGGAGAAGTAGGTGGCCGGCGGCAGTCCCGCCTTGTGGCGGATGGTGTCGCCGTGGCCGTCACGCTCGAGGGCGGCGGCGATGCTGTCGGTGCGGGTGTCCTGCCAGACGATTGCGTTGTAGTACGGACGGCCGGTACGCGGATCCCAGACGACGGTCGTCTCGCGCTGGTTGGTGATGCCGATGGCCCGCAGGTCGGAGGCCGTCAGGCCGCCGTCGCGCAGCGCGTTCTGGATCACCGTGTTGGTGCGCTCCCAGATCTCCACCGGGTCGTGCTCGACCCAGCCGGAACGGGGCAGGATCTGCTGGTGCTCCAGCTGGTGCTTGGCCACCTCGTTACCGGCATGATCGAAGATCATGAAGCGGGTGCTGGTGGTCCCCTGGTCCACCGCGCCGACGAATTCGGGCATCGCTGACACCTTTCGTGAGTGACACAGGGCCCGGGGACCTACACGTCCTCGGTGGCCGGGCCTTCCTCCTGGGCCTCCATCGCCCGTGCCCTGGCGTTGATCACCGGCTTGATGAGGAGGTCGTACACCAGCACGCCGATGACACCGCCGATCAGCGGGCCGACGATGGGGATCCACCAGTAGCTGCTGAACCACCCGAACGTGCCCGGCAACGCGATGTCGCCCCAGCCCTCGAAGTAGGTGAACAGCCGGGGGCCGAAATCACGCGCGGGATTGATGGCGTAACCGGCGTTCGTGCCGAAGGTCATACCGATGGCGACGACCACCAGTCCGATGAGGAACGGGTGGAGATTCGCCAGGGGCGCGACATTCTTCAGGTCGATGAGCGCGCAGATCAGCAGGAGCAGGATTCCCGTACCCACGATCTGGTCGAGCAACGGACCCCACCAGGAATCCCCGAAGTATTCCGCGGGGAAGGTGGCGAAGATGGAATAGGTGCCCAGCGACTGGTCGCGGGCGAGCCCCGCCTTCGCGTCGGCGGCGTCGATCGCCCAGTGGTAGCAGGCGTAGACGAGCGCGGCGGCGACGAAGGCGCCGAGCAGCTGGGCCAGCCAGTAGGCCGGCAGCTTCTTCAGGGGGAAATCCCTGCGTACGGTGAAGGCCAGGGTCACCGCCGGGTTGAGGTGGGCGCCGCTGATGCCGCCCGCCACGTAGACGCCGAAGATGACGCCGAAGCCCCAGCCCCAGCAGATGATGAGCCAGTTCGCCGGGCCGAAGTCCACGAACTGGCGCCCGGAACCGGGCAGACCCACGAGTGCGACGGCGACGGATCCGATACCCAGCAGAATCAGGACGAAAGTCCCCAGGAATTCAGCGAGCATCTCACCGCCGAGGCCTTCGCGATAACCGCGTCGGCGCGCAGGTGCAATGCGTTCAGCCATCGGCTCTCCTCGAACTGAAATGGCGCGGACTTTGCCTCCCCATGTCGGCAGCGTAGGGGCAAAGGTGTGACGGGGCGCGCGGAGAGCGGGCTTTCCCACCAACAGCCCAATTCGAAGAGCGGCCGGGGCGTCCGCGGCGAATACTGCGGGGCCGAGCGGGCCGCCGGCCCCACGGGACCCGGACGGAACCGGCCGGGGCGTGGGTGCGCCGTCCGCCCGTCATGGCACACGCCGGAAACACATTCGTGCGCTTCCGTCCCACGGGACGGCCTACTGTGGGGGCAGGCAACCCGCTCGGCCACCGTCGCCCGAAGGCCCGCCCCGCCTCGACCGGACGACTGGAGCCCTGTGACCCGCACCTCCCCCGCCGTACCCCCGTGGCTCGCCCACGCCCTGCGGTCCCAGCGCGGGCCGGTCTCCTGGAGCGCGCTGCTGCGCGGGGCGCTGAGCGGCGGGCCGCTGCTGCTGGCCGCCGTCCTCGCCGGGCGGCCCACCCTCGGGGTGGTCGCCGCGATCGGCGCCATGTTCGCCGGGATCAACGACCGGCCCGGCGGCCGCCGCACCTCCGTCACCCGCATCGGGACCCCCGCACTCGCGGGCGCGGCCGGACTGCTCACCGGCACCGTCGCGGGGGACCACGCCCCCGCCCTGCCGCTCACCCTGCTCCTCACCGCCCTCGGCCTGCTGGCCGGCGGGATCAGCGCGCTGGGGCCCGTCGGCTCCTCCGTCGGCACCCAGCTCCTGGTCGGCGCCGCCGTCGGTGCGGGCATGCCGCTGCCCGAGCCGGGATGGCTGCGGGCGTCCGCGTTCCTCGCGGGCGCGGGCTGGCTGCTCCTGCTGCGGCTCGCGCTGCCCACCTCCCACACGCTCGCCGGGGACCTCCGGTCCGGCCTGCGCTTCGACGGGGAGCGCGCCGCCGTCGCCGGGGTCTACGAGGCGATCGCCGCACTCCTCGACGCCGCGGGCTCGGACCGGGCGACCGTACGGCGGGCCGCGCTCACCGCGGCCCTCGACCAGGCCCAGGACGCGCTCGCCGGACCCCGGCTGCGCCGCCACCCCTCCTCGGCGGCCGAACGCCGGCTGCACGCCCAGTACGCCGCGGCCCTGCCCCTCGCCGAGGCCGCGACCGCGCTGGCCTGGGCACAGCAGGAAGTACCGGACCGCGCCTCCGAGGGTCCGCGCCGCCTCGCCGCCGCCGTACGCAACGGCGCACCCACCGGTCCGCTGCCCGCCCCCTCCCGCCACGCGCCCGGTCTGCGCGCCCTGGACGACGCCCTCCTGTACGCGGCCGAGGCGTTCGACCGCGCCGACGGCGGGCGGCTGCACGGCCGCAGGCGGTCCCGGTCCGCCGTCCTGCGGACCGTCCTCGGCGCACGCGGCCGGGAGTACGGGATGCGGGTGGCGCTCTGCTTCGGGGTGAGCGCCGCCGTCGCCCAGGTGCTGTACCACGCCCACTGGTACGGGCAACACGAGCACTGGTACTGGCTGCCCGCCACCGCCGTCTTCCTCGTCAAGCCCGACCTCGGGCCGCTCGCCTCCCGGGTGCTGTCCCGCGCCGCCGGAACCGTCCTCGGGGCCCTGCTGTTCGCCGGGCTCGCCGCGGTGCTGCCCCGGCCGGACGGGCTCGTCGCCGTCGTCACCGTCTGCGGGGCGCTGATCCCCCTCGCCACCCGGCACTTCGCCGCACAGACCGCCGTCGTCACCGTTCTCGTGCTGGCGCTGGTGATGGCGGGAGGCGAACCGCAGGCGTCCCTCGCCCGGATCGGCGAGACCCTGCTCGCCTGCGCCATCGTGCTGGTCGTCGGACACCTGCCGACACCGGGCCGGCGCGGCGACGCCATCCGGGCCCGGCTCACCGAGGCGAGCGGGGCCGCACAGGAGTACCTCGCCCACGTACTCGGGGAGTCCGGGGACCGCGAGGCCCGCTGGGCCCTGCGTCGCGAGGCCTACCGCACCCTCGCCGAGGCCCGCACCGCCATCGCCCTCGCCTCCGCCGAACTCCCGCCGCTCGCCCGGCACGCGGACGGCGCCGACGAGATCGCCACGACCCTCGAACTGCTCGTCGACACCATCACGGCCTGCGCCGTCCACCTGGACGACACCGGCCACCTCGACCCCCACCACCTACGCAGCCTCACCACCCTCCAGAACAAGCTCCCCCACCTCGACCCCCGCACATCCCTACGCCCAGACCAACCACCCGGCCAACGCGGTCGGAGACCCCCTGAAGGCGCGGGGAACTGCGCGACCGCGAGTTCCGGGGCCGGTCGCCTCACGAGTGGCCGGAGAGCCCCTGAAGGGCCGGGGCGCGGTCGCGCGTCGTCAACGGTGACCGCCCCTTCGCCGTGGCCGGAGACCCCTGAAGGGGCGCGGGGAACTGCGCGACCAGCCCTCACGAGTTCCGGGCCGGTCGCGCGTCGACGGTGACCGCCCCTTCGCCGTGGCCGGAGCCCCCCTGAAGGGGCGCGGGGAACTGCGCGACCAGCCCTCACGAACCGGCACCCGCAATCTCGCGCAGCCCGCCCCGCAGGGGGCGAACCCCGCGAGGAACGCCCCGCGTTCACCCCACCCGCACCCACACCGGCGCATGATCCGACCCCGCCACCCCTCGCCGCTCCCCGGGATCCGTCCCCACGGACGGCAGACGGGGCGGCCCGTCATCCGGCAGCCCCGTCCCCGCCACCGACACCCTCCGCACCAGCCGGTGACTCAGCAGCACATGGTCGATCAGCTCCCGGCGCCCGGAGTTCACCCGCGAGTACCGTTCCGCCGCGGGGATGAGCGGGGCCACGTCCCACAGCCGGAACGCGTCCCCCCGGTCAGGACGGTCGTACCCGGGTGTGCCGATCTCCGAGCCGGGCGGCCCGAGCAGCATCTGCGTCGTCGCCGCCTGCACCTCGTCGTTGAGGTCGCCGAGCACGGCCACGTCCCGTTCCCGCCCGTCGCCCTCCAGCAGCTCGTCCGCCAGGGCGCGCAGCGCCGCCGCCTCGGCCGCCCGCCGGTACAGCGCGTAGGCGGCGTACCGGGCCCGTTCACCCTCGTCGCGCGGCTGGAAACGGCCGTCGGGATACGTCAGCAGCTTCGACTTCAGATGGCAGACCGCCACCCGCAACGGCCCCCGCTCGCCCGCCACCTCCACCGCGAGGAAGCCCCGCCCGGCCCGCCCGGCGGTCAGCCCCGTGTCGTCCGCCTGCACCGGCAGGATCCGCGCCGGGAACACGGCCGTGTCGGCGACCACCGTCAGCTCCGTACGGCTGAGGAACCCCACCCGTATCCCCCGGCTGTCGGCGTGCTCGGACAGCGCGACGTGCCAGCCGTCGTCCAGCAGTCCGGCGAGATCCTCCAGCGCGCCGGGGTCGCCCACCTCCTGCACGCCGAGCAGCCCCGGATCCAGTTCCGTGATCACCGCGGCGAGCGCGGCCAGTTTCGACGCGTACGCGGCCTCGTCGCCGGGCCCGAAGGGGCCGCCGGGCCGGTACAGGTTCTCCAGGTTCCAGGTGCCGAGGAGCAAGGCGGGCCCCTTTCAGCCGTGGGCGGGCTCGTGGTCGGAGCCAGGGTGCGCGCCCGGCCCGCCCTGCGACAGTGCCGCGACGGGATGTCGCGGTTCGGCTCACCCCGGGTCAGGGTCCCGTCGTACGTTGACGTGATGACGCCTTCTGCCGTGGAGAGTCCCGCCGGGCTCATCATCACCGGATGCACCGTCCTCACGCACGACGATCAAGAACGCGTCGGTTTCCGTGAGAACGCCGCCGTCGTGGTGCGCGACGGGGCCGTGGCGGAGGTGACGGACGCCGGGGCCGTCGCCGGGCGGGCGGCCGACGAGTGGATCGACGCGCGCGGGCAGGTCGCGCTGCCCGGCCTGATCAACTGTCACACCCACGCCCCTATGGTCGCGCTGCGCGGACTCGCCGAGGACCTGCCGACCGAGGAGTGGTTCAACGACGTCGTCTGGCCGGTGGAATCCAACCTCACCGGGCGGGACGTCACCCTCGGGGCGCGGCTCGCCTGCGCGGAGATGATCCGGGCCGGCGTCACCTGCTTCGCCGACCACTACTTCGGCATGGACGCGGTCGCCCCGGTGGTCGCCGAGAGCGGGATGCGGGCGCTGCTGGGGGAGGCGTACTTCTCCTCCCAGGGCCCCGGCGGGCGCGAGCGGTCCCTGGAGTTCGCGCTCGGGCATCAGGGGAGCGCCGACGGACGGATCACCACCGCGCTCGCCCCGCACGCCCCCTACACCGTGAACGACGCCGACCTCGCCGCCACCGCCGAGCTGGCCCGCGCGCACGGCCTGCCCGTCCATCTGCACGCGGCCGAGAACCGCGACCAGACCGAGGCCTCCCTCGCCCGGCACGGCGTCACCCCTGTCGAGGTCCTCTCCCGTACCGGGGTCCTGGACACCGACGTGCTCATCGCCCACGGAACCGGCATCGTCGAGAGCGATCTCCCGCTGCTGCAGCGGGCGGGGGGCCGTACGGCGGTGGCGACCGCGCCCCGCGGCTACCTCAAGTTCGCCTGGCCCACCACCACGCCCGTGCGGGCGCTGCGGGACATCGGGGTGCCGGTCGGCCTCGCCACGGACGGCGCCGCCTCCAACAACTCCCTCGACGTGTGGGAGTCGATGGCGCTCACCTCCCTGATCCAGAAGTCCGTGGAGGGTGACCCGCGGTGGCTGACCTCCCGTCAGGCACTGCATCACGCCACCCTGCAGAGCGCCCGCGCGGTCGGCCTGGACGGGAGCGTGGGCCGGATCGCGCCCGGCCACCGCGCCGACATCGTCCTCGTGGACCTCACGGGCCCGCACACCCAGCCGGTGCACGACCTGGCGGCGACCCTGGTGCACAGCGCCCGCGCCGCCGACGTCCGCACGACCGTCGTGGACGGCCGGATCCTCATGCGCGACCGGCGCCTGCTCACCGTCGACGTCCCCGAGACCGTACGAGAGCTGGGGGAGCGCCTGCCCGCCCTGACCGAGCGGAGCCACGGCCGCCGCATCCAGCGGTACGACACCTGAACCGGCGCGCGCCGGCCCTCGCGCGGCCGGCGCGGACGGGCCGGCGGAAAAGATCTTGGACGCGAACGATGAGTTCCGCGCGGCAGCCCGGTCACCCCTCGCAACGGGACCGTCGCACAGGAGGAACCATGTCGCTTCCGGAGATCGTCCCGCGCGCCGAGTGGCGCGCGGCGCGCGAAGAACTGCTCGACAAGGAGAAGGCCGTCACCCGCGCGCTCGACGCCCTCCGAGCCGAACGGCGCCGGCTGCCGAGGGTCCCCGTCGACCGCGAGTACGTCTTCGAGGGCGGCGACGGCAGGGCCACGCTGCTCGACCTCTTCCAGGGGCGGCGGCAGCTCGTCGTGCACCACTTCGAGTTCGCCCCGGAGTGGGAGACCGGGTGCCGCTGCTGCTCGGCGTTCCTGGACCAGATCGGGCACCTGGCACACCTCCAGGCGCGGCGCACCACCTTCGCGGCCGTCTCCCGGGCGCCGTTCACCAGGATCCTGCCGTTCAAGGCGCGGATGGGGTGGACGGTGCCCTGGTACTCGTCGTACCCCGGTGACTTCGACGCGGACTTCGAGGTGTTCTCCGAGGAGGGCGGGACGCCCGTCCAGCGGCCCGGCGTGAGCTGCTTCCTGCGTGAGGGCGACCGCGTCTTCCACACCTACTCGGCCTACGGACGCGGCCTGGAGGGGCTGGGCTCCACCACCAGCCTGCTGGACCTCACCGCGCTCGGCAGGCAGGAGCCGTGGGAGGAACCCGAGGGGCGCGCGTGGGCCGTCGGAGCACCCGTGGCACAGGCGCACCTCCGCTACCACGACGAGTACGACCTCTGACACGGACGGTGACGGATTACTCCGAAAAGCTGAGAGCGCGCTCACACTTGGCAGTGAACGGGTGTCAACTACGTCTCAGTACCGTCACCGGACGAGGCGTTCGCCCCATGGTTGGCGTTTAACTCTACGAGTACAGCGCTACATGGAGGTGGCAGGGTGAACGGGCGAACAGTGCTCGAACGCTTTCCCGCAGGTGGACCGCGCGGCTCATGGCCCGCGGAGGAGTTCGCGCACGCGCGGCGCCTGGAGGGCCTGCCCGCCGAGGTTGTCATGGACCTCGCGACCGACATGTTCCTGGTGATCGTCCGCGGCGAGCGCGCCGGCGGTGAGGTGGTGGCCTGAGCGGTCCGCGAGGGGCCGTCGGAGGCCGTCAGGCGGTGACGGGGCGTGACCAGGCCGGGGTGGTCCCGGTGAGCCGGCACAGGGCCAGGTAGAGCGGTATCGGCGGCGTGTAGGGGAGCGTGCCGTCCGGGCGGTGGATGAGACCCGGGAGGCCGGCGTCGCCCGTGGCGGCCGGGCCGTCGGGGAGGACCGCGCCGGCCGCGTAGTGCGCGGGGGCGGGCCAGTCCAGGGCGTAGTCGGAGTCGGACGGGACCAGCCACCACCAGTGCGCCTCGTCGGCGTAGACGCACCCCACGCGAGGCAGCCGGGGCAGGACCAACGGGCCGAAGCGGGCGGGCACCGCCACCGCGTCGCAGCCCATCGGGGCGGTCATGCCGTCGGGGACCGGAAGGCGCCGGGGTGTGTCCGTGGCCGTCCGTCCGCGCTGCAGGCGGACCAGTGAGTCCAGGCTCACCACGCGGGTGCCGCCGGCGCCCGTCACGCGCGTCCTCCGTCCCGGCCGGGATGCCGCCCCGCGGGGAGGTCGAGCCTCTTCTCCGCCGGGTGCGAACGGGCGCTCTCGTCGCCGTCGCTGTCGCCGTCCTCCGAGCCGCCGGCCGGGCCGGGCTTGGGCCGGGCGCCCCAGCCGAGGTCGTTGTGGGGTTCGGCGGGTTCGTGCGGGGTGTCCGCCTGGCGCGGGAGTTCCGCCCAGACCAGCAGGCCGGGACCGTGCTCGTGGGCGCCCCACGCGTGGCACAGGGCGTCGACGAGGAGCAGTCCCCTCCCGTGCTCCTCCTCCGGCTGCTGCCGGGTGTTCGCCCGGGGCCGGTCCGGCGCGCAGCCCTCGTCCCGCACGGCTATGCGCACCAGGTCGTCACCGTCGTGCAGCTCGCAGACGACATGGCTGCTCGCGGTGTGCACGATGGCGTTGGTGACCAGTTCGGAGACGACCAGGGCCGCGGTGTCGCAGGTGTCCTCGCACACCGACCAGCCGGACAGCCGGGCCCGGGTCAGCCGTCTGGCCCGGGCAGGGGAACCCGGGTGGGCGGCCAGTTCGAAACGGAACCGGCGCACGGCGTCATCCCCCGAAGGGGCGGTGGCCGGGGCGGCGCCGAGGTCGACGGAGGCCGCGGCGGCGTCTGTTCCTAAGGGCGCGGACGGAATCACGCTTGCCACTATCGCCCCGCCGTGAACACTTGGCAAGTGTCACTCTGAAAAATGCAGAGTGCTGTGTGACGGTCTGGACCGGCGTGGCACACTGCTCGCAACAGGACCTCGCGCGGCGCCAGTTGGGATCGCCGAAGATTGATTCGAATGTGTGTTCGGTTCGAGCGGTCTCCGTGGCAGATCATCGAATGGCGCCGCCGGGCTGTCAGGATTTGTTCGAGGGAGGTGGAGCGTGAGTGAACCCCGGTCCGCGCCGACGGTGGGGCAGGTCGTCCTCGGGCGCCGCCTGCTGGACCTGCGCGAGCGCGCCGGTCTCAAGCGGGAGGAGGCCGCCCGCATCCTGCGCGTCGCCCCCGCCACCGTACGCCGCATGGAGATGGCCGAGGTCGCGCTCAAGATCCCGTACCTCCAGCTGCTGCTGAAGGCCTACGGTGTCTCCGACGAGGAGGCCGACGCCTTCGTGCAGCTGGCGGAGGACGCCAACAAGCCCGGCTGGTGGCAGCGCTTCCACGACATCCTGCCCGGCTGGTTCTCCATGTACGTCAGCCTGGAGGGTGCGGCCTCCCTCATCCGCAGCTACGAACCCCACTTCGTCCCCGGACTGCTCCAGACCGAGGACTACGCGCGCGGCGTGCTGCGCTCCGGTGCCATAGGGCAGACCCGGCCCGACGACATAGAGCGCCACGTCGACCTGCGCATGCAACGGCAGGAACTGCTCACCCGTGAGGACGCGCCCCGACTGTGGGTCGTCATGGACGAGACCGCGCTCCGCCGCCGGGTCGGCGGCCCGGAGGTGATGCGTGCACAGATCGACAAGCTGCTCGAAGCGGCGGCGCTGCCCAATGTGACGCTTCAGGTCGCGACCTTCGACAGCGGGCCGCACCCCGGCACGTACGGGCCGTTCGTGCTGTTCCGATTCGCCATGCCCGAACTGCCGGACATGGTCTACAGCGAGTACCTGACCGGCGCCGTCTACCTGGACGCGCGCACCGAGGTGGCGACCCACCTCGAGGTCATGGACCGCATGGCGGCCCAGGCCGCCACGGCACATCGCACGAAGGAGATCCTCCGGGATCTCCGCAAGGAGCTGTGAATGGAACTCATCAAGCCCCCGAAGACCCAGCCGCGTGCGCGGGCGCACGCCGGGAGGATCTACAACGGCATGCCCGCGCGGGAGCTGGGCAGCGAGGGCTGGCACAAGCCCTGGAGCGGTGGCAACGGCGGCAACTGCCTCGAGGCGATGAAGCTCGACGACGGCCGCATCGCCGTCCGCCAGTCCACCGACCCGGACGGACCGGCGCTCATCTACACCTCCGCCGAGATGACGGCCTTCATCGAGGGGGCCAAGGCCGGAGAGGCGGATTTCCTGCTGTCCTGACCCCCGCTTGCCGCACTACCTTGCTTTTTCTCCCTTGGCACTTGGCACTCGGCATTGGCGCTCGACACTCAGCACTTGGCACTGTATTGATCACTAAGGCTTGCGGACAGTTACGGAGCTTGTCATGACCGGGCAGCACCCCGTGGAGATCGACACCACCAGGCCGCATCCCGCGCGGATGTACGACTGGTACCTCGGCGGCAAGGACAACTACCCGGTCGACGAGGCCATGGGCCGGCAGATGCTCGCCCTGGACCCGCGGGTGCCGGTCATGGCACGCGTGAACCGGGCGTTCATGCAGCGGGCCACGCGCTGGCTCGCCGGACAGGGCGTGCGCCAGTTCCTGGACGTCGGCACGGGCATACCCACCGAGCCGAACCTGCACCAGGTGGCCCAGCGCATCGCGCCGGATGCCCGCGTCGTGTACTGCGACAACGACCCCATCGTGCTGGCCCACGCGGCGGCACTGCTGCGCGGCACGGACGAGGGGGTCACCGACTACCTCCAGGCCGACGTCCGCGACCCGGACACGATCCTGGAGGGCGCGCGCAAGATCCTCGACTTCGACGAGCCGATCGGTCTTTCGCTCATCGCCCTGCTGCACTTCGTCCCCGACGAGGACGGCGCGCACGAGCTGGTGCGGCGGCTGCTGGACGCGATGCCCTCGGGCAGCCACCTGGTGATCAGCCACGCCACGGCCGACTTCACGCCCGAGGAGTCGGAAGCGGCCGTCGCGAAGCTTAGGGCGGCGGGCGTCACGCTGGCGCTGCGCAGCCGCGAGGAGTTCACCCGGTTCTTCGACGGCCTGGACCTCGTGGAGCCGGGCGTCGAGGTGCCGCACCTGTGGCACCCCGAACTGGGCGACCCGGTCCCGGGCCAGGAGGACGGGGTCATCCCGGGCTACGGGGCGGTGGCCCGCAAGCCGTAGTCCCACGCACCCGCCCCTGGACGCCCGGTTCGTACCGGGGGTCCAGGGGCGGCGGCGTGTGTGCCGATGCCGGCCGGGTTGGCTGCCTAGGGGGAGGGGCGGGGGCGGCGGGTTCCGGCCACGGGGTGGGGGGCGGGCGTTCGTCGTGGGCGGGCGCGGAGTCAGGCTTCGGCAACCAGCCGGGCGGTTCGGTCGGTCATCGGCTCGGGCAGGGGAGTCGGATCGTCACCCGCCGGGGCGCCTAGCCCCGTGAGCCACAGGCTGTCGTCTGCCGGGGCGTACGAGCGCGTCAGGGCGTCGTCTGCCGGGGCGTACGAGCGCGTCAGGGCGTCATCGGCCGGTCGTAGGGGTTAGTCAGGCCGTCATCGGCCGGTCGTACGGGCCGATCGGTGCCGGCAGGCGGGATGTGCCGCCCGTCAGGTAGCCGTCCACCGCAGCCGCCACGGCCCGGCCCTCCGCGATGGCCCACACGATCAGCGACTGCCCCCGGGCGGCGTCCCCCGCCGCGAAGACCCCCGGCACGTTCGTGGCGAAGTCCGCCCCGCGCGCCACGGTGCCGCGGGGCTCCAGCTTCACACCGAGCTGGGCGGTCAGCCCGTCACGCTGATCGGGCCCGGAGAAACCGAGCGCGAGCAGCACCATGTCGGCGGGCAGCACCCGCTCCGTGCCCGGCACCGGCCGACGCCCCGCGTCCACCTCCACCAGACGCAGCGCGCTCACGCGCCCCTCCCCGTCCCCTTCGAAGCGCAGCGTCGACGCCGCGAACAGCCGCGCGTCCGCATCCGCCGCCGGTGCCGTCCCCAGCGCACCCGCCTCCTCGTGCGCCGCCGACAGCCGGTACAGCTTCGGATAGGTCGGCCAGGGCTCGGCCTCCTCGTCGCGTTCGGCGCCCGGCCGGTGGTAGATGTCGAGCTGGGTGACCGACGCGGCCCGCTCCCGCACCGCCGTGCCCAGACAATCGGCGCCCGTGTCGCCGCCCCCGACGATGACGACGTGCCGGCCCTCCGCGGACAGCGGCGACGTCTCCAGGTCCCCTTCGCGCACCCGGTTGGCCAGCGGCAGGTACTCCATGGCCTGGTGGATCCCCGCGAGCTCACGTCCCGGTACCGGAAGCTCCCGCCACGCCGTCGCCCCCGTGGCGATCACCAGCGCGTCGTAACGGCTCCGCAGCTCCGCCGCGTCCACGTCCCGGCCGACCGTGGTGGAGGTACGGAACTTCGTGCCCTCGGCCCGCATCTGCTCCACCCGCCGCTCCAGATGGTGCTTCTCCATCTTGAACTCGGGGATGCCGTAGCGCATCAGTCCACCGATCCGGTCGTCCCGCTCGTACACGGCGACCGTGTGCCCGGCCCGGGTCAGCTGCTGGGCCGCGGCCAGCCCGGTGGGGCCCGAGCCGATGACCGCGACCGTACGGCCGGAGAGCCGGTCCGGCGGGGCCGGTGCCGCGAAACCCTCCTCCCAGGCCCGGTCGGCGATCGCGCACTCGACGTTCTTGATCGTGACCGCCGGCTGGTTGATGGCGAGCACACAGCCCGCCTCGCACGGAGCCGGACACAGCCTCCCCGTGAACTCGGGGAAGTTGTTGGTGGCGTGCAGACGCTCCGCCGCCGCCCGCCAGTCCTCCCGCGACACCAGGTCGTTCCACTCCGGGATGAGATTGCCCAGCGGGCAGGCCTCGTGGCAGAACGGCACACCGCAGTCCATGCACCGGTCCGCCTGCGTGCTGATGATCGGCAGCAGCCCTCCGGGGACGTACACCTCGTCCCAGTCGCGGACCCGTTCCTCCACGGGCCGGCGCGGCCAGTCCTGGCGGGGCGTGGTGAGGAAACCCTTGGGATCGGCCATGGCCGTGTTCCTTGCGTGGGCGGGTGACAGGCCGTGCGTCGTCGGGCGGCACTGCTGCGAACACGATACGTCCGCCCACCCCCTCCCGCAGCGCGCCCGACGGCGTCCGCACGGGACCCTGCCTGCCCCTGCCGCGCAGGTGGGACCTGGTGCGGGCGTCGGTACGTCAACCGGTGAGGGCGAGGAGGTACGCCAGCGCCGCACCGGCGGAGGCCAGGGCGCGGACGTGGTTCCACCGGGTCCACCCGCGCACGTACACCGGCCAGTACGCGGCGGCCTCCGCGCTGTCCGCCTCCAGCCGGGCCAGCCGGTCGTTGCGGGGTATGTGCGCCACCACGGTCAGCCCGAACGACCCGCACAGGTACAGGGCACCGCCCACCAGCGACGCGACCGCCCCCTCGTCCGGCCACACCACGCACGTCACCGCCGTCAGCACCGCGCACAGCACCGTCGAGCCGAGGAACACCAGCATGAACGGCGCTCGCACCGCCGCCACGTTGATCGCCTGCATCGCGGCCACGCCCCGCGCCGGCGGCACCGCCGCGAGCCCTCGCATCACGAACGTCGAGAACGCGCAGAACACCCCGGCCACCACCCCGGTCCCGAGCACACCCAGCATCGTCAGCACCAGATACGGCCCGTCGCCCATGTGCCGTCACCCCCGCCGTCCCTGGCACCGGGACTCCCTCCCGGTCGCCGTCACCACCAGTCAACGCGCCCCGCACACTGCGGGCCATGGCCGAGCGGCGCACGGCCATGCGCGATCGTCCACGCTCCGCGTTCGCAGGTAGGCACCGCGGGTGCCGCAGGTGCCGGGCTCGGGCTCTCCCGGCGCTTCGAACGCCACCGGGGACGTGACGCATCATGGCCCTGTGCGACTCGAAGCGATCACCTGGGACCGGCTCGTCGACCTGCTCGCCGAGCGCCTGCTGGAGCTCGAGACGGCCGACGGCGCCCCCTGGCCCCGCGTCGCCCTCGACGGTGCCCCGGCCGCCCGCCCGGGCGACCTCGCCGAACGCCTCGCCGAGGCACTGCGCGCGGGGGGCCGCCCCAGCCTGGTCGTGGGCACGGACGGCTTCCTGCGCCCCGCCTCGGTCCGGCTCGAATACGGCCACCAGGACCTGGAGTCCTACTACGGCGGCTGGTACGACACCGGCGCCCTGTGGCGTGAGGTGTTCGACCCGCTCGGGCCCGGCGGCAGCGGGCGGGTGCTGCCCGACCTCTGGGACCCGGCCACCGACCGCGCCACCCGCAGCCCTTACGTCCAACTGCCACCCGGTGGCGTGCTGTTGCTGCACGGACCGCTTCTGCTGCGTCACTGGTTCCCCTTCGATCTGAGTGTCCACCTCCTCCTCTCAACCGGTGCGCTGCGCCGCCGCACCCCCGAGGCCGAGCACTGGACGCTCCCCGCCTTCGAGCGCTACGAGGAGGAGACCGACCCGGCCGCCACGGCCGACGTGCTGGTGCGGGCCGACGACCCCCGCCGTCCGGCCTGGCGCGGCTGAGACCGCGCGGGCCCCGCTCCCGGACCTGGGACGCCGGTCGCGCACCTGGGGCGCGGGCCACGAAGCCTGTGCTGCGGGTGCCGTCCGCCGACGACCCGGCGACAATGAAGGGCGTCGGGACTCGCGGCGCGCCCCCGCGCCGCGCCGGCCGTCCGGCACCGGGAGGTACCTCATGACCACCGCCGGAGACATCATGCACCGCGGCGCCCAGTGGATCCCCGCGCACGAAACCCTCGACCGCGCGGCACAGTTGATGCGCGAGCTGAACGTCGGCGCGCTGCCCATCAGCGACGAGAACGAGCGGCTCTGCGGCATCCTCACCGACCGCGACATCGTCGTCGGCTGCGTCGCCATGGGCCACGACCCCGCCCGGGTCACCGCGGGCGAGATGGCCAAGGGCACGCCACGCTGGATCGCGTCCGACGCCGACATCGACGACGTGCTCAACGAGATGCGGACCCACCAGATCCGCCGCCTGCCCGTCATCGACGACAAGCGCCTCGTCGGCATGATCAGCGAGGCCGACCTGGCCCAGCACCTGACGGACGAGCAGATCGCCGCCTTCGTCGAGAGCGTCTACGCCCGGTCCGCCTCGGGCTGACCCCGCCGCCCGCCGGCGGCGTGGCCGGCGGATGTCACAGCCAGCCGCTGCGCCGGAACGCCCGGTGGAGCAGCACGCACGCCACGGATATCACCGCGATGACCATGCCGTAGCCGTACCGCCAGTGCAGCTCCGGCATGTGGTCGAAGTTCATGCCGTACATGCCGCACACCATGGTGGGCACCGCGACGATCGCCGCCCAGGCGGTGATCTTCCGCATGTCCTCGTTCTGGGCGACCGTGACCCGCGCCAGATGGGCCTGGAGGATCGAGTTGATCAACTCGTCGAACGCCGCTATCTGTTCCGTCGCCCGCTGCAGATGGTCGGCGACGTCGCGGAAGTACGCCTGTATGTCCGGGGCGATCACCCGGCTCGGCCGGGTGGCCAGCTCCTCAAGCGGCCTGCCGAGCGGCACCACCGCCCGCTTCAGCTCCAGCAGTTCGCGCTTGAGCTGGTAGATGCGGCCCGGATCGACCCGGGCGCCGTGCTCCGCGAACACATCCGTCTCGACCCGGTCCATGTCCTCCTGGACTGAATCGGTCACGCTCAGATAGTCGTCGACCACTTGGTCCGCGATGGCGTGCAGCACCGTGGACGGTCCCTGGCCCAGCCTCCCGGGATCGGATTCCAGCCCTTCGCGCAGCGGTCCCAGCGAGCCGTGCCGCCCGTGGCGCACGGTCACCACGAAGTCGGGGCCGACGAAGACCATGATCTCGCCGGTGTCCACCACCTCGCTGTTCGCGGTCAGTTCCTCGTGTTCGACGTAGCAGACCGTCTTGAACACGGCGAACAGCGTCTCGCCGTACCGCTCCAGCTTGGGCCGCTGGTGGGCCTCGACGGCGTCCTCCACCGCCAGCGGGTGCAGGTCGAACAGCTCGGCGATGCCGGCGAACTCCCGGCTCGTCGGCTCGTGCAGCCCCAGCCAGACGAACCCTTCCCCGCTCTCACGGACCCACGTGACGGCGTCGGCCGCCTCCCCGGGCACGGAGACGCGGTGACCGTCCCGGTAGGTCACGCAGTTGACCACCGAGGAGCCCAGTGGGGACCGGGCGGGGTGGCTCAGATCGACCCGGGGACGGCGGCGCGCCAGCCCGCGCAGCCTGCCGACCCGGCCCAGACCCCTGACCTTCCGCAGATTCCCTGCCATCGACATTCGGTCCCCCTCGCGTGATCCCCCGTGCCGACCTGCTCGTCGGCCCTGCCGCGCCAGTCTGCCAGCCACCGGCCGACCTCGTCCGGGCCTGTGGAAACGTCAACTTCCGCTTGGTTCCCGCCTGTGGACAGCAGGGCGGCGCACCCCTCGTCGACCGGCGCGGCCGGTGCCGCGCATGCCGTCGAGGGGCGCCGCGCAGGCCGACGGCCGGTCCCGAAGCGGCGGTCG
The DNA here is from genome assembly GCF_008632955.1 of Streptomyces tendae. Classification (NCBI taxonomy): domain Bacteria; kingdom Bacillati; phylum Actinomycetota; class Actinomycetes; order Kitasatosporales; family Streptomycetaceae; genus Streptomyces; species Streptomyces tendae. The sequence goes on along the minus strand of NZ_CP043959.1, from coordinate 5,082,285 downwards.
GTCGTGGGCCGAGAGCCGGACGATCCCGTACCGCCCCGCTGCTCAGCGCGTACTTCTGCCCGCTCAGCCGCGGGCCGGCGGCCGTGCTCCGGTCCGCTCCACCGCCCGAGCTCCCGCCCGGCACCCCTCCTCGGCCGCCTTCTCGGGCATCGCGCCCGCGAGCAGGGCCGCGAGGAAGGCTCCCGTGAAGGCGTCTCCGGCACCGGTGGTGTCCCGGGGCGTCACCGGCACGGCCGGCACACGGGCCCACACCTCGCCGGACCGCGCCAGCAGCGCACCCTCCGCGCCCTGCTTGACCACCACCAAGGGGATCCGCCGGCTCAGCCGCGCCGCCGCGTCCGCCACGTCGGAGCGACCCGTCAGCAGGCACGCCTCGTCCCGGCTGGGCAGCAGCACTTCCACGCCCTCCACCAGCGACAGGAAACGGTCCGGACCCAGCCGGGCGAGGAACCCGGCCGACGCCGGGTCCGTACTCACCGGAATCCCGCGCGCCGCTGCCGCCTTCAGCGCCACCGCCACAAGGGCCCGGCTGCTGTCGCCGAACAGCAGGTAACCCGACAGATGCAGCCGCGCCACCCCGTCCAGCAGCATGTCCGACCAGTCCTCGGGGCCGAGCCGCAGCGACGCTCCACTGTCCGTGAGGAAGGTCCGCTCGGCCTCCGCCTGCCCGTCGACCAGGCAGACGACCGTCCCCGTCGGCACCTCGTCGTCCACGACCAGCCGCGGGCGCACGCCGCAGGCGATCAACTCCCGTTCGTGCCACGCCGCCGCGTCCGAGCCCACCCGTCCCAGCAGGCGCACCTCGCAGCCACCCCGGTGCGCGGCCCAGCAGGCCACGTTCGCGCCCGCCCCACCAGGCACCGTGCGGATCACGGCCGCGGTGTCCGTGCCCGCGGCGAGGGAGCCCGGGTGCCGCGCGACCACGTCCGTGATCACGTCCCCGACGACCAGCAACGCCCCGTCCCGCGCCCTTCCGGTCACGCCGCGGCGGCCCAGGCCGCCGCCACCCGGGCCGCCAGCCGCACATTGCCCCGCACCGCCGCCAGATTGGCCTCCAGGGAGGCGCCGTCGGTGTGCCGCACCAGGTGGTCCAGCAGGAACGGGGTGATTCCCTGGCCGGTGACCCCGGCCTCCTCGCACGCCCGCAGCGCCTCGTCGAGCACCCGCGCGTGCACCCCGGGATCCAGCTGCTCGTCCTCCGGCACCGGGTTGGCCACGATCAGCGCAGATTCCGGCCCGCCCACCGCGTCCTGCGCCCGCATGACCCGGGCCACCTGCTCCGGGCTGTCCAGCCGCCAGTCCACGGGATGTCCCGAGTCCGACAGGTAGAAGCCGGGGAAGCGGTCCGTCCCGTACCCGGCGACCGCCACTCCCAGGGTCTCCAGCCGCTGCAGGGTCGCCGGCACGTCCAGGATCGACTTCACCCCCGCGCACACCACGGTGATCCGGGTGCGTGCCAGCAGCCCCAGGTCGGCCGACTCGTCCTGGGTGACGGTCCACTCCCGGTGCACACCCCCGAGCCCGCCGGTGGCGAACACCCGGACCCCCGCGAGCGCCGCGAGGAGCGCGGTCGCCGACACCGTCGTCGCCCCGCTCGCCCCCGCGGCCACCGCGAGCGGCAGATCACGGTGGCCCAGCTTGCGGATGCCGTCCTCGTTCGCGACCCGCTCCAGCTGCTCCTTGTCCAGGCCGACCCGCGGCTTCCCGTCCAGCACGGCGATCGTCGCCGGAACCGCGCCCTCCCGTCGCACCAAGGCCTCCAGCTCCCGTGCCACCAGGAGATTGCGCGGCCGGGGGAGTCCGTGGGCGATGATCGTGGACTCCAGGGCCACCACCGGCCGACCCGCCGCGAGCGCCTCCCGTACCTCTTCCGACACCATGAGCACCACGCGCTGCCTCCCGTCTGCCGCCTCTCCCTCCATCTCTGGCGAGCGCCACACCGGGCCAAACCCTTGCGGCCCGTCACAGGGGTCACGGAGGCTGGAACCATGACGCACCAAGAAACCCGGCTCGACCATGTCGTCCTGTGGGTGAGCGATCCCGTCGCCGCCGCGCACTTCTACGAGAAAGCCGTGGGTCTGGAGCCGGTCAGGCTCGCCGACTTCTCGGCGGGCGAAGCGCCCTTCCCCTCGGTACGCGTCAACCGGGAGACGATCCTCGACCTCATGCCGCGGTCCAAGGCGAACCGCATGTCGATGCTCCCCGGCGCCGCCGAGAGTTCCGGCCACCCCGTCAACCACGTCTGCCTGTCCCTGACCGCGGCCGCCTTCGACACGCTTCTGGACCGCCTGCGGGAGCAGTCCGTGCCGGTGTCGGACGTCTCGCACGACTCCTTCGGGGCGCGTGGCCCGGCCAAGCGCAGCTTCTACTTCCGCGACCCGGACGGCAACGTCTTCGAGGCCCGGCACTACGACTGAAACGCGCCGCGACGACGCAGGCACGCCGGGAACGGCCACGCGCGCTGACGACCGACGAGGACCGACGGCAGGCGGGGCGGGTGACAGCGCCCGCCGGCCTCGCGCTCGTCGCGCCGCCGTCAGAACAGCGGCTCGGGCAGCACACCCTCCAGGGCGAGCAGCCGCCTCTTCGCCTCCAGCCCGCCCCCGAAACCGCCGATGCCGCCCCCGCTCTCCACGACCCGATGGCAGGGCACCACCACCGGCAGCGGATTGGCGCCCATGGCCATGCCCACGGCCTGCGCGGCGCCGGGCTGACCGACCCGCCCCGCCAGATCGCCGTACCCCACCACCGTGCCGAACGGCACCCCCCTGGCCAGCTCCCGCAGCACCTCGCGGTTGAAGCCCGAGATCAGCGACCAGTCCAGTGGCAGCTCGAACGAGTCCCGCTCACCCGCGAAGTAGGCGCGGAACTGGCGTATCGCCTCGGCCAGCAGCGGAGAGCCGGGTTCCTCCACGGGTTCGCAGCCGAGGCGGGAGGCCAGCCGCTCCACAGCCCTGTCGCGGACCTTGCCGGTTGCGTGGAACACGACGTTGACCAGGCCCTCGCGGGTCGCGGCCAGCAGCAGCGGGCCGACGCCGCTGTCCACGACGGCCCACACGACCCGCGGCTCGTACCGCCCATCGCTGTCCATGAGCCCCACCGTACGGCCCGCCACCGACAACACCCCGGGGCCGGGCAGGGCTCAGGGCCGGAGACTCAGCCCTCCACCGCGTCGCGCACCACGTCGGGACGGTTGGTGATGATCCCGTCCACCCCGAACCCGGCCACCCGCCGGGCGGCGGCCGCGTCGTTCACCGTCCAGGTGAACGTCTCCAGCCGCTTGCCGTGCGCGCCCTCGAAGCCGTGCACCGCGCTGACGTAGGCGGCGGTGAGGGAGCTGTGCGACGGGTTGATCTGGTCGGCGAAGGCCGCGTACACGGGCAGGTCGGCGACCGGCGGCGTCCCGAGGAAGCCGGTCTTCACCTCGGGCTTCAGCTCGTGGACCGTACGCACGCTGTCCGTGCTGAAGCTCTGCACGATCAGCCGCTGCTGCACGTGCGCGCGGTCGAGCCACCCCTCGTTGTCGAGGACCTTGAGGATGTCCCGCTCGATGCCGGGGTACAGCTCCGGATTCTTGATCTCCAGCAGCAGTTTCTGCCGGTGCTGGTCGACCCGGTGCACGAACTGCTCCAGTGTCGGCACGCGCGCGCCCGCGTACGCGGGGTCGAACCAGCCGCCGGCGTCCAGGCGGGCGATCTCGGCGGCCGTGAAGTCCTTCACCTTCCACGGCGCCCGGTCGGGGAAGACCTCCTCGACGTCGGTGGTGCGCTGCAGGCTGTCGTCGTGGACGACGACGAGCTCACCGTCCTTGGTGCGCTGGACGTCGTTCTCCACCCACGCGGTGCCCAGGGCGGCCGCCTTGTCGACGGCCGCCAGCGTGTTCTCCGGGGCGTACCCGGAGGCGCCACGGTGGGCGACGACGACCGGAGCGGTGGCGGTGCCGTCGGCGGCCCGGGCGGGGGAGAGCGGGAGGAGGAAGGCGGTGGTTCCCAGGAGCGCGGTGGTCGATGCGGCGACAGCACGGGCGTGCATGCGGACTCCTCGCGTCGAACGGTCACGGTCAGAACCACTGTGACAGCAGAGGGTCAACACGAGACGGCCGCGGAATGGCCACGGACCGAACGCCGGCGGCCCGCCCCCGCACACCGGTGCCACACACCTGGGGCAAGGACGTGTTTCTTTGCCGGATAGTCGTTCGACCATTCCGGTGGGGGTCATACTCTCTGCGACACCCTGGCCGCCGCTGCGGTCCTGGGAGGGGGCGCACAACGGGTCAACGCGGGACGTACAGGGCGGGAAGGGTAGCCGCGCATGCAAGGCACGGTCGACGGATTCAGTTACGGCATGGTCACACCCTTGGTGGCCTATCTCATGGCCTGCCTCGGCGGAGCGCTCGGGTTGCGCTGCACCACCCGGGCCGGGCTGGCGCCCCGCTCCTGGCGCCCCGGCTGGCTCGCCCTCGGCGCGGCGTCCATCGGCGCGGGCATCTGGACGATGCACTTCATCGCGATGATGGGCTTCACTGTCGAGGGCACGCCGATCCGCTACGACCGCGCGATGACCTTCGCGAGCCTGGCCGTCGCCGTCGTCATGGTGGGCGTCGGCATCTTCATCGTCGGCTACAAGGGCGCCACCGGGACGGCCCTGTTCACCGGGGGGACCGTCACCGGTCTCGGCATGGCCTCCATGCACTACCTCGGCATGGCCTCCATGAGCCTCGACGGACAGCTGGAGTACAACACCCTCACCGTCGCCGCCTCCGTGGCCGTCGCCATGGCCGCCGCCAGCGCCGCCCTGTGGGCTGCCGGCCAGGCCAGGGGCTTCCTGTGGAGTGTGGGCGCGAGCCTGGTCATGGGCCTCGCGGTCACCGGAATGCACTATCTCGGCATGGCCGCCGTCGACGTCCACGTGCACGGCACGGTCGCGCCCGACACCGGAGATTCCGCGGCCGCGCTGCTCGGCCCCATGATGATCGGCCCGCTCGCCGTCCTCGTCCTGGCGGGCGTCGTGGTGGTCTTCGACCCGCTGGTGGTCATGGGCCGGCCCGCGGCGCCCGCCACCGACCCCCGCCCCGGCATACCCGCCCACTCCCCGGCCCACCACCCCTCACCGCGCGCCCGGCTGAGCGCCCGCGGCCCCGTGGAACACCGCTCCCGCACCCCCCAGCGACGCTGACCCGGACCCGTTGTCAGTGAGGGGTCGTACCGTGGATGGCATGCGGCCCGTTTCCAAGATCGAACGCACGGTGGCGCCCTTCGAGGTCGTCAGCCCCTACCAGCCCAACGGCGACCAGCCCGCGGCCATCGCCGAGCTCGCCCGGCGCATCGAGGCGGGCGAGCAGGACGTCGTCCTGCTCGGCGCCACCGGCACCGGCAAGTCCGCCACCACCGCGTGGATGATCGAGAAGCTCCAGCGCCCCACCCTGGTCATGGCGCCGAACAAGACCCTGGCCGCCCAGCTGGCCAACGAGTTCCGCGAGCTGCTGCCGAACAACGCGGTCGAGTACTTCGTCTCGTACTACGACTACTACCAGCCCGAGGCGTACGTCCCTCAGTCGGACACCTACATCGAGAAGGACTCCTCGATCAACGAGGAAGTCGAGCGGCTGCGGCACTCGGCGACCAACTCGCTGCTCACCCGCCGCGACGTCGTCGTGGTCGCCTCCGTCTCCTGCATCTACGGCCTGGGCACACCGCAGGAGTACGTGGACCGCATGGTGCCCCTCCGCGTCGGCGACGAGTTCGACCGCGACGAGCTGCTGCGCCGCTTCGTGGACATCCAGTACACGCGCAACGACATGGCCTTCACCCGCGGCACCTTCCGCGTCCGGGGCGACACCATCGAGATCTTCCCGGTCTACGAGGAGCTCGCCGTCCGCATCGAGATGTTCGGCGACGAGATCGAGGCGCTGTCCACGCTGCACCCGCTCACCGGCGAGATCATCAGCGACGACCAGCAGCTCTACGTCTTCCCCGCCTCCCACTACGTCGCCGGCCCCGAGCGTCTGGAGCGCGCGGTCAACGACATCGAGAAGGAGCTCGTCGAGCGCCTCACGGAGCTGGAGAAGCAGGGCAAGCTGCTGGAGGCCCAGCGGCTGCGCATGCGGACCACCTACGACATCGAGATGCTCCGCCAGATCGGCTCCTGCTCCGGCGTGGAGAACTACTCGATGCACTTCGACGGCCGCTCCCCGGGCTCCCCGCCCAACACCCTGCTGGACTACTTCCCGGACGACTTCCTGCTCGTCATCGACGAGTCGCACGTCACCGTGCCGCAGATCGGCGCCATGTACGAGGGCGACGCCTCCCGCAAGCGCACCCTCGTCGACCACGGCTTCCGGCTGCCCTCCGCCCTGGACAACCGCCCGCTGAAGTGGGAGGAATTCCAGGAGCGCGTCGGTCAGACCGTCTACCTGTCGGCCACCCCCGGGCAGTACGAGCTCTCCCGCTCCGACGGCTTCGTCGAGCAGATCATCCGCCCGACCGGGCTCGTCGACCCCGAGGTCGTCGTCAAGCCCACCGAGGGCCAGATCGACGACCTGGTCCACGAGATCCGCACCCGCGTGGAGAAGGACGAGCGCGTCCTGGTCACCACGCTCACCAAGAAGATGGCCGAGGACCTCACGGACTACTTCCTCGAGCTCGGCATCCAGGTGCGCTACCTGCACAGCGACGTCGACACCCTGCGCCGCGTGGAACTGCTGCGGGAACTGCGCAGCGGCGAGTACGACGTCCTCGTCGGCATCAACCTGCTGCGCGAGGGGCTCGACCTGCCCGAGGTCTCCCTGGTGGCGATCCTAGACGCCGACAAGGAAGGTTTCCTGCGGTCCGGCACCTCCCTCATCCAGACCATCGGCCGCGCGGCGCGCAACGTCTCCGGCCAGGTCCACATGTACGCCGACAAGATCACGCCGGCGATGGAGAGGGCCATCGAGGAGACCAACCGCCGCCGGGAGAAGCAGATCGCCTACAACCAGGCGAACGGCATCGACCCGCAGCCCCTGCGCAAGAAGATCAACGACATCGTCGCGCAGATCGCCCGCGAGGACATCGACACCGAGCAGCTGCTCGGCTCGGGCTACCGCCAGGCCAAGAAGGACGGCGGCGGCACCAAGGCACCCGTGCCGGCCCTCGGCAAGGCGGCCAAGGGCGCGAAGAACGCCAAGGGTGCCAAGGCCAAGGCCGCCGAGACCGTGCCCACCGACCGTCCCGCCGCCGAACTCGCCGGGCAGATCGAGGAACTCACCACACGGATGCGGGCCGCCGCTGCCGACCTGCAGTTCGAGATCGCGGCACGGCTGCGCGACGAGGTGTCGGAGATGAAGAAGGAACTGCGGCAGATGCAGGAGGCGGGTCTGTCCTGACGTCCACCGGAATGTGTTGCAAGACCGACACAAAGTGCGGACCGGGGTACGTCACTGTCAGTGCATCTGCGTAGGGTTCTCGGCAACCGCGGTCTTCGCGGCAACAGGGGACGTTCGAGAGGGGAATCAGCGCGTGACCGTCAACATGACCAAGGGTCAGGCCATCAGTCTGCAGAAGAACGACGGCGGCAGCCTGACCGCGGTGCGCATGGGTCTCGGCTGGCAGGCGGCTCCCCGTCGCGGCCTGTTCGGCTCGCGCACCCGGGAGATCGACCTGGACGCCTCCGCCGTCCTGTTCGCCGACAAGCAGCCGGTCGACGTCGTCTTCTTCCGTCACCTGGTGAGCGACGACGGCTCCGTGCGTCACACCGGTGACAACCTCGTCGGCGGTGTCGGCCAGGGCGGCGACGACGAGGCCATCCTCGTGGACCTGTCGCGCGTCCCGGTCCACATCGACCAGATCGTCTTCACCGTGAACTCCTTCACGGGCCAGACGTTCCAGGAGGTGCAGAACGCCTTCTGCCGCCTGGTCGACGAGACCAACGGCCAGGAGCTCGCCCGCTACACGCTCGCGGGCGGTGGCGCCTTCACCGCCCAGATCATGGCCAAGGTGCACCGCGTCGGACCGGGCTGGTCGATGACGGCCCTCGGCAACCCGGCCAACGGCCGCACCTTCCAGGACCTGATGCCGGCCATCCTGCCGGTCCTCTAGGCACCCGGAGGTGAACCGGCCCCCGCCCGGGGCCGGTTCGCGGCACCCGACACATCAACGCGACGCAGGGGGACAAGGCGATGACGGCCGAGCTGGTGCGGGGGCAGAACCACCCGCTGTCCCAGTCCCGTCTGGAAGTCCGGATCTCGGCCGGCACGCCGGTCGCGGCAGCCGCCGCGCTCGGGGACGAGAACGGGCGGATCCACGGCAGGGAGTGGGTGGCCCACCCCGGCGCGCCCGTGCAGCCCGGCCTGGAAGTGTCGCGCCAGGCGGCCGCCGACCACCGTCTCGCGGTGGACCTGGACGCCATGACCGACGCGGTCCACCGTGTCAGCGTGCTGCTCGCCCTGCCCGCCGCGCACGGCGGCGCCGGGCCCGCCCGTTTCGGAGCCGTGGCGGCCCCCTTCGTCGCCGTCACAGGACTTGACGGCACCGAGGTCGCCAGCTACACCATCACCGGTCTGGAGGCCGAGACCGCCGTCGTCGCGCTGGAGCTCTACCGGCGGCAGGGCGCCTGGAAGGTGCGCGCCGTGGGCCAGGGCTATGCGGGCGGCCTGGCCGAACTCTTCGCCGACCAGGGCCTTTCCGAGGCCGTGCAGCTCGCGGCCGGCATCGACGAGGCGGTCGCCCGGGGCCTCGCCCGCTCCGTCCAGGCGCCCCCGCCCCGCCCGGCCGAGGGAGACCGCTCCCGGCAGGCGGCGGCCCCCGCGGTCGGCCCCGACCAGGGCGCCGCCCCCCAAGGCACCCCCGGCCCCGCGCCGTCGTACGGCGGACAGCCGGTCGGTGGCCAGCCGGTCGGCGGCCAGGGAGAGGGGGGACCGCAGCCCGCCTACGGCGGCGCGGACCCGCACGCCACCTCCGGTGGCGGTCCCGTCAACTACAGCCACCCGCGCAGGCAGACCTCCGCCCCGCCTCCGCCCCCGCCCGCGGCACCCCCGGCGCAGCCAGGACAGCCCGCGCGGCCGGTGGCCGGCGACGCGACCGGCTGGTCCATGGAGGAGCGGCTCTACAACCAGGTCTGGGGCATGTTCGAGGACCTGGCCCGCACCACCGCCGCGTACCGCAGCGCGGTGGACTTCGCCGAGTCACGGATGGACAAGGAGCTGGAGCAGGCCCTGTCCGACCCGCGCAGCCGCATCGGCGGACAGGGCGACGGCGCCAGGGAGGCGGCCCGTACCCGGTACACGCAACTCGTCGACCAGGCACGGGCGTCCCTCGACCGGGACGTCGCCCAGCTCGTCGCGGAGGCCGAGGTCGTCGAGCCGGCCCTGCCTCAGGCGTTCGCCCGCTGGGACAACCCCTGCTGGCACGCCTACCGGGTGCCGATGGAGATACCCATGGCGCTGCGCCTGGGCGACCTCCGGCTTCCGGAGGCCGAGTCGATCCGCATCCCGATGCTGCTCAGGCTGCCGCTGGAGCGTGGGCTGTGGATCGACAGCGGACGCACCGACGCCCTGGACGGGTCGTTCACCGACTCCCACGACATGCGGCGCCTGGCCATGGAGACCGCGGTGGCGCACGCGGCGCGGCTGCTCGCCGTCTACCCGGCGGGCGAGTTCACCGTGCACGTCATCGATCCGGCCGGGTCCGGGGCGCAGGCGCTCGCACCCCTGACCCAGACCGGCGTCCTCGCCGCCCCGCCCGCCCAGGGCGCCGCGGGTGTGACGGACGTGCTGGCCCGGCTGACGCAGCGGGTCGACCTGGTCCAGATGGCGCTGCGCGGTGGCGCCTCCGACGCGCTGCCGCCCGGGTTCGACACCTCGCAACAGCTGCTGATCGTCAACGACTTCCCGCACGGCTTCGACGACCGTGCCGTGAACCAGCTGCGCTACCTCGTCGACGAGGGGCCGTCGGTCGGCGTCCACCTGATGATGGTCGCGGACCGTGAGGAGTCCGCGGGGTACGGGCCGCTGCTCGATCCGCTGTGGCGTTCGCTGCTGCGACTGACCGCGGTGCCGGACGATCACCTCGCCGACCCGTGGGTGGGGCACGCCTGGACCTACGAGCCGCCGGTCGTGCCGCCGGGCAGCCAGGTGCTTCGTCAGGTGCTCACCCAGGTCGCGCAGGCCCGCCGGACATGGAACAGGTGAGCCCCCGGCACCTTCGACCAAGGACATGTAAAGCCTCCGACCTGGGGCTTTGTGTCTTTCTTTACCGATCTCTTTACCAATCCTTGGTGATTGGGTAGTGTTGGCGGCACGGAGGGGAGTACTCCCTGTCTGTGCGGCGACCCCGTCAATACGGATCAGGCCAGATCCCGGGGCGTCGGCCCAATAGCCGTCCGGGCGCGCAGCAAGCGCCCTGGGTTGGGTGGAAGAGACCTCCGGCAGCGACGACGCTGACATTTGCCGTGTGACGTATCTGCCGGAGGCGCAGTGGATGTTTCCCTGACCCTGTGGGTCTTGACGATCGTGGGCCTGTGCGCCCTGATCGCTGTCGATTTCTTCATCGGCCGCAAACCTCATGACGTGTCCGTCAAGGAGGCCGGGATCTGGACCGTCGTCTGGATCGTCCTGGCCGGGCTCTTCGGGCTCGGGCTGCTGGTCTTCGGAGGCGGCCAGCCGGCGGGCGAGTTCTTCGCCGGCTACATCACCGAGAAGTCGCTGAGCGTCGACAACCTCTTCGTCTTCGTGCTGATCATGGCGAAGTTCGCGGTGCCCTCGCAGTACCAGCAGCGCGTACTGCTGGTCGGCGTACTCATCGCCCTGGTGCTGCGCGCGGTGTTCATCGCCGCCGGTGCCGCCATCATCGCCAGCTTCTCCTGGGTGTTCTACATCTTCGGCGCCTTCCTGATCTACACCGCCTGGAAGCTCATCCAGGAGGCCAGGGCCGACGAGGAGGACGAGGAGTTCGAGGAGAACAAGCTCCTCAAGGCGGCCGAGCGTCGCTTCGGCGTGGCCGACCGCTACCACGGCACCAAGCTGTGGATCCAGCAGAACGGCAAGCGGGTCATGACCCCGATGCTCGTCGTGATGCTCGCCATCGGCACCACCGACGTCCTGTTCGCGCTGGACTCGATCCCGGCGATCTTCGGTCTGACCCAGGACCCGTACATCGTGTTCACGGCCAACGCGTTCGCGCTGATGGGTCTGCGGCAGCTGTACTTCCTCATCGGCGGACTGCTCAGGAAGCTGGTCCACCTGTCCTACGGGCTGTCGATCATCCTGGGCTTCATCGGCGTGAAGCTGGTGCTGCACGCCCTGCACGAGTCCGGGCTGCACGTGCCCGAGATCAGTATTCCGGTCTCGCTGGGCGTCATCTGTTCGGTCCTGATCGTCACCACGATCACCAGCCTCCGGGCGTCCCGCAAGAAGGCGGAGGCCGAGGCGGCCACAGACCGGGGCGAGAGTTCCGCGAAGACCGACGTCGACGCCTGACCCGTCGGACAACGCCGTCCGGCATCGGGAAACCGCACTTCAGGAACACCGGGCACCGGGAGCGTAGGGCAGCACGTCGCCGTCCGACGCTCCCGGTCCCGCACGTTCACCGCGCCGTCTGCGGGCGGCGCAGACCGCACTCGACTCGAGAAGGAGGCCATGCGTGACCATGATGACCCCGAGACGATCAGGATCGCGGAGCGGAAGGGGTCGCCGCACGGCGGTGACACATCCGACGCCCTCCACGGTCGCCCGGTGGTCGAAAGTCCTCGAAATGCCGTGCCCCCTCGTGCCGGGGACGATCGCCGCATGACGGATCGGATCAAGTCCGTGGCCTCACGATGGACGCTCGCCGTTCCGGTGCTCGCGGTGGTGCTGCTCGCCCTGACCTGGGGGAGGGACCTGCCCGGCGGGATCGTCGGGTTGGTGACCGTGGTCCTGGCGGGGGCGGTGCTGGCGGCCGTGCACCATGCCGAGGTGGTCGCCCACCGGGTCGGCGAGCCGTTCGGCTCCCTGGTCCTGGCGGTCGCCGTCACAGTCATCGAGGTGGCGCTCATCGTCACCCTGATGCTCGACGGCGGCGACAAGAGCGCGACGCTCGCCCGGGACACCGTGTTCGCCGCCGTGATGATCACCTGTAACGGCATCCTCGGGCTCAGCCTGCTCGTCGGCTCGCTGCGGCACAAGACGGCCGTCTTCAACTCGGAGGGCACCGGAGCCGCTCTCGCCACCGTGACCACGCTGGCGACGCTCAGCCTCGTGATACCGACGTTCACCACGAGCAAGACGGGTGCGGAGTTCTCCACCGTCCAGCTGGCCTTCGCCGCCATCGCGTCGCTGACCCTCTACGGGCTGTTCGTCGCGACCCAGACCGTCAGGCACCGCGACTACTTCCTGCCGGTGGTGAAACAGGGGGAGAAACCCTCTCCCGAGGCGCACGCCGAGGCGCCCTCCACGCGCACCGCGCTGATCAGCCTGGGGATGCTGCTCCTGGCGCTCGTCGGTGTCGTCGGTCTGGCCAAAGGCGTCTCACCGACGATCGAGTCCGGGGTGGAGGCGGCCGGTCTCGGCCATGGTGTCGTCGGTGTGATCATCGCCCTGCTGGTGCTGCTGCCGGAGACCATCGCCGCCGTGCGCGCGGCGCGCCGCAACCAGGTGCAGACCAGCATGAACCTGGCCCTGGGGTCGGCCATGGCCAGCATCGGCCTGACCATCCCCGCTGTCGCGGTGGCCACCCTCTGGCTGCCCGGTGCGCTCGTCCTCGGCCTCGGCAGCACCCATATGGTGCTGCTGGCCCTGACCGTGGTGGTGAGCGCGCTGACGGTGGTCCCGGGCCGCGCCACTCCGCTCCAGGGAGGCGTGCACCTGGTGCTGCTCGCCGCCTATCTGGAACTCGCGATCAACCCCTGACGGCGGCAGCGGCCCGCGCCCGTACCAGTGCCCGGGCCGCCCGGACGACCATGTCGCCGGGAGGCCCGGGCGCTTCCATGAGCGGGAGTCACCGCGGGCGCGGCGGCGGCGTACGCCACCTCGGTGCGGCGTGATAGACCGGGTGCGATCAGCGGTTCCGGCGAGGGACCGCACCTCGACGGACCGGAGGAACCGTGCCCCGCAACCTGGCCGACGCCCCGATCATGATCCTCAACGGGCCGAACCTGAATCTGCTCGGGCAACGGCAGCCGGAGATCTACGGACGCGAGACCCTGGCCGACGTCGAGACGATGTGCGCCAGGGCGGCCGCCGCCCGCAACGGCACCGTCGACCTCCGCCAGTCCAACCACGAGGGGCAGCTGGTGGACTGGATCCACGAGGCACGGCTGAACCACTGCGGCATCGTGATCAACCCCGGCGCCTACTCCCACACCTCCGTCGCGATCCTGGACGCCCTCAACGCCTGCGACGGACTGCCCGTGGTGGAGGTCCACATCTCCAACATCCACCGCAGGGAGAGCTTCCGGCACCACTCCTATGTCTCCCTGCGCGCCGACGGCGTCATCGCGGGATGCGGTGTCCAGGGGTACGTGTTCGCGGTGGAGCGGATCGCGGCGCTGGCCGGCCCGGGACTGGCCGAGGCGTGACCTGAGCGGGCCGCCGCCGGTTCACCAGCCCCGCTCGCGCCACTCCCGCAGGTGCGGGCGCTCGGTCCCGAGAGTGGTGTCGTTGCCGTGGCCCGGGTAGACCCAGGTCTCGTCCGGGAGCGCGTCGAAGAGCTTGGTCTCGACGTCGTGCAGCAGGCTCGCGAACGCCTTCGGGTCCTTGTGGGTGTTGCCCACACCGCCCGGGAACAGACAGTCCCCGGTGAACACATGAGGATGCCCGTGGGGGTCGTCGTAGACGAGGACGATCGAGCCGGGAGTGTGCCCGGCGAGGTGGCGGGCGGTGAGCTCCACCTGTCCGACGCGGATGACGTCGCCGTCGTCGACCGGTACGTCGGTCGGCACCGGGATGCCCTCGGCGTCGTGCCGGCCCGCGTAGGTGCGGGCGCCGGTGGCGGCCACGATCTCCGCGAGTGCCTGCCAGTGGTCGCCGTGCCGGTGGCTGGTGACGACGGACGCGATGCCGTCGTCACCGATCGTGCCCAGCAGGGTCCCGGCGTCGTTCGCCGCGTCGATCAGCAGTTGCTCGTCGGTGGCCCGGCAACGCAGCAGGTACACGTTGTTGTCCATGGGACCGACCGCGATCTTGGTGATCATCAGGTCCTTGAGTTCGTGCACGTCGGCTGGGCCGCCGACCGTCACCCGACCGCTGTACGTCATGAACGTCAGCCTAGCGCCGGAACGGGCACCGGACAGACCTCACAGCGGGGGCAGCGACGGGAGATCTCCGCCCTTCACCGCGAGGGCGGCGCCGTCCCGGCGGCCGGCGAGCCAGCCGAGCAGGCCGGCGGCCGTCCCCTCGACGGCGACGGGGTCGCCGTCCGCCCCGCCACCGGTCGTCCAGGTGCGGCCGTCCACGGCGGCGAGGGTGGTCGCGGGCACGTCCGGGTGGCCGCTGAACCGTGCGGTGAGGAAGTCGATCTCCCGTTCGGTGAAGTCGGCCGGCAGGTCCTCCAGCTCGTAACCGATCCCCAGGTCCACGTGGTGCAGCTCCACCTCGATCCAGCGCCGGAACGGCACCCGCTCCGCACGGTCGGTGACGCCGTTGCGCAGTTCTACGACACGGGACCAGTCCGTCACGTCCGCGGCCGCCCCGCGGAGGCGCTCCGCGCTCTCCCGCAGGTCCGCGAGCTGCACGTCCAGGGGGCGCGGGGCGCCTGTCTCGATGTCGGCGTCCCGGGCCTCGGCGGAGACGTACATGGGGCGGCCCTCGAAGACGTTCACCAGGGCGTCCGCGTTGCGGGACAGGTGGGTGAGGACGTGACCTCGGGTCCAGCCCGGCAGGCGTGACGACTGGGTCACAGCCGCGTTGTCCAGTGCGCCGACCGCGCGGAGCAGCCGCTCGGTAGCGGCGTGTACAGACGCCAGGTCATCAGCGTGATCCATCATGCCGCCGACCCTAGACGCGTCACACCTTCGGGTGAAGCAGATGAACCGGACGGTAAAATCGAATGCACGTGCTATAAGGTCGGGTGCGGCGTCGGGCATGCTGGAGAGCCGGGGTTTGTTGACTATCCGTGAATCCGAACCGGCGTTGTCAGTGGCTCCCCCTAGTCTGAAAAGGACGGGGGCCCCGCCCCTGTCACTTCCCTCAAGAAAGGTGCGGACCGGCGTGGCCGACCGTCTCATCGTCCGTGGAGCGCGCGAGCACAACCTCAAGAACGTCTCGCTCGACCTCCCGCGCGACTCGCTCATCGTCTTCACGGGCCTGTCGGGGTCGGGCAAGTCCTCGCTGGCCTTCGACACCATCTTCGCCGAGGGGCAGCGGCGTTACGTCGAGTCGCTGTCCTCCTACGCCCGGCAGTTCCTCGGCCAGATGGACAAGCCGGACGTCGACTTCATCGAGGGACTGTCCCCGGCCGTCTCGATCGACCAGAAGTCGACCTCGCGCAACCCGCGCTCCACGGTCGGCACCATCACCGAGGTCTACGACTACCTGCGCCTGCTCTTCGCGCGCATCGGCAAGCCACACTGTCCCGAGTGCGGCCGTCCGATCACCCGCCAGTCGCCGCAGGCCATCGTCGACAGGGTCCTGGAGCTGCCGGAGGGCAGCCGCTTCCAGGTGCTCTCGCCGCTGGTGCGTGAGCGCAAGGGCGAGTTCGTCGACCTCTTCTCCGACCTCCAGACCAAGGGCTACTCCCGCGCGCGGGTGGACGGCGAGACCGTCCAGCTGTCGAACCCGCCGACGCTGAAGAAGCAGGAGAAGCACACCATCGAGGTGGTCGTGGACCGCCTCACCGTCAAGGACAGCGCCAAGCGCCGTCTCACGGACTCCGTGGAGACCGCCCTCGGGCTGTCCGGCGGCATGGTCGTGCTCGACTTCGTCGACCTCCCCGAGGACGACCCCGAGCGCGAGCGGATGTACTCCGAGCACCTCTACTGCCCGTACGACGACCTGTCGTTCGAGGAGCTGGAGCCCCGCTCGTTCTCCTTCAACTCGCCCTTCGGCGCCTGCCCCGAGTGCACCGGCATCGGCACGCGCATGGAGGTCGACCCCGAGCTGATCGTCCCCGACCCGGACAAGAGCCTGGACGAGGGCGCCATCCACCCGTGGTCGCACGGCCACACCAAGGACTACTTCGACCGCCTGATCGGAGCCCTCGCCGACGCGCTGGGCTTCCGCACGGACATCCCGTGGGCCGGTCTGCCGCAGCGCGCCAAGAAGGCCCTGCTCCACGGTCACAAGACCCAGGTCGAGGTCCGCTACCGCAACCGCTACGGACGCGAGCGGCGCTACACCACCGCCTTCGAGGGCGCGGTGCCGTTCGTCAAGCGCCGGCACAGCGAGGCCGAGAGCGACGCCAGCCGCGAGCGCTTCGAGGGCTACATGCGCGAGGTGCCCTGCCCCGGCTGTCAGGGCACGCGCCTCAAGCCGATCGTTCTCGCGGTCACGGTCATGGGCAGGTCCATCGCCGAGGTTTCCGCGATGTCCATCAGCGACTGCGCGGACTTCCTGGGCGAACTGAAGCTCACCGCCCGCGACAAGAAGATCGCCGAGCGGGTGCTCAAGGAGGTCAACGAGCGGCTGCGGTTCCTGGTCGACGTCGGCCTCGACTACCTCTCGCTGAACCGCGCGGCCGGCACCCTCTCCGGCGGCGAGGCCCAGCGCATCCGCCTGGCCACCCAGATCGGCAGCGGACTCGTCGGTGTGCTCTACGTGCTCGACGAGCCGTCCATCGGTCTGCACCAGCGCGACAACCACCGGCTCATCGAGACGCTGGTCCGGCTGCGCGACATGGGCAACACGCTCATCGTCGTGGAGCACGACGAGGACACGATCAAGGTCGCCGACTGGATCGTCGACATCGGCCCCGGCGCCGGCGAGCACGGCGGCAAGGTCGTGCACAGCGGCTCCCTCAAGGAACTGCTCGCCAACGAGGAGTCGCAGACCGGCCAGTACCTGTCCGGCAGGAAGGCGATCCCGCTGCCCGACGTCCGGCGCCCGCAGGACCCGTCGCGCCGCATCACGGTGCGCGGCGCCCGGGAGAACAACCTGCAGGACATCGACGTGTCCTTCCCGCTGGGCGTGTTCACCGCGGTCACCGGTGTGTCCGGTTCCGGCAAGTCCACGCTGGTCAACGACATCCTTTACACACACCTGGCCCGCGAGCTGAACGGCGCGCGCAGCGTGCCCGGCCGGCACACGCGCGTGGACGGCGACGACCTCGTCGACAAGGTCGTCCACGTCGACCAGTCGCCCATCGGCCGCACTCCGCGGTCCAACCCTGCGACGTACACGGGCGTCTTCGACCACGTCCGCAAGCTGTTCGCGGAGACGACCGAGGCGAAGGTCCGCGGCTACATGCCGGGCCGGTTCTCCTTCAACGTCAAGGGCGGCCGCTGCGAGAACTGCGCGGGCGACGGCACGATCAAGATCGAGATGAACTTCCTGCCGGACGTCTACGTCCCGTGCGAGGTCTGCCACGGCGCCCGGTACAACCGGGAGACCTTGGAGGTCCACTACAAGGGCAAGTCCATCGCCGACGTGCTGAACATGCCGATCGAAGAGGCCATGCACTTCTTCGAGGCGGTCCCGGCGATCTCCCGCCACCTGAAGACGCTCAACGACGTCGGCCTCGGCTACGTCCGGCTCGGCCAGTCGGCGACCACCCTGTCCGGCGGCGAGGCGCAGCGCGTGAAGCTGGCCAGCGAACTGCAGAAGCGCTCCACCGGCCGTACGGTCTACGTCCTCGACGAGCCCACCACCGGTCTGCACTTCGAGGACATCAGCAAGCTGCTGACGGTCCTGTCCGGCCTGGTCGACAAGGGCAACACCGTGATCGTCATCGAGCACAACCTCGATGTGATCAAGACGGCCGACTGGGTCGTCGACATGGGCCCCGAAGGCGGCTCCGGCGGCGGCCTCGTCGTCGCGGAGGGCACGCCCGAGCAGGTCGCCGGCGAGCCGGCCAGCCACACCGGCAAGTTCCTGCGCGAGATCCTGGGCGCTGAGCGGATCAGCGACGCCCCGCAGGTCCGGGCCCCGCGCAAGTCGGCGGCGAAGAAGACGGTCGCCGCCAGGTCGGCCGCCAAGAAGACGGCGACCAAGTCGGTCACGGCCGGCACGGCCAAGAAGACCGCCACCAAGGCCGCCGCGAAGAAGACGACGCGCGGCGCCAAGGCCTGACCGGCCCGCTCCACCGGACGTGTGTGCCGTGCCGCAGGGGACGTCCCCCGCGGCACGGCACACGTGCGTCAGAGGGCCTGCGGCTCCAGCTCGTGGGCGTACGGCGGTTCCGCACCGGCGCGGGAACAGGTGATCGCCGCCGCGGCTGCCGCGAAGCCCAGCAGGCTCTCCCAGCCCTCGGCGCCGAGTGCGGCCACGCCCTCGTCGCTGAGCGCGTCACGCTCGGCCAGGCCGTGGAGCAGGGCCGCGTTCACCGTGTCGCCCGCGCCGATGGTGTCCACCACCGTCACCCGCTCACCCGGCACCGCGTACTCGGCCCCCTCGCGGGTGAACACCGTCAGTCCGTCCCCGCCCCGGGTGACCACGACCGCCGTGGGACCGGCCGCCAGCCACTCCCGCGGGGACCCGCCGAGCCACTCGGCGTCCTCCGCCGACAGCTTCAGCAACGACACCGACGGCAGCCAGTCGCGGAACCGCGCCCGGTAGGCGTCGGCGTCCGGGATCAGCCCCGCCCGGATGTTGGGGTCCAGCGCCGTGAACACACCCCGTGCGGACGCCTCCCGCATCATCGCCTCGTACGCGCTCGCCCCCGGCTCCAGCACCAGCGAACAGGTCCCGAAGGACACCGCGCGGGTACCGGCGGGGAGCGCCTCGGGCTCGGTGAACAGCCGGTCCGCCGTGCCCTCCACGTAGAAGGAGTAGGCCGCCGAGCCGTCGGCGCCGACCGTGGCCACGGCGAGCGTCGTCGGCTCGTCACCGCGCTGCACCGACGACACGTCCACCCCGGTCGCCCGCAGCCGCTCCAGCAGCGCCTCCCCGAAGGCGTCCCGCGACACCCTCGAGCAGAACGCGGTGGGGGAGCCGAGACGGCCCAGGGCCACCGCCGTGTTGAAGGGGCCGCCGCCGAGCGCGGGCGTCAGCGCGGCGAGCGCGCCCGCCCCCTGCGGTACCAGGTCGATCAGTGCCTCACCGGCTACGACGATCACGACGGGTTCCTTTCCTGGTGGGGCTTGGGGGCGGCTGGGTGCGCGGCAGGGCCGGCGGAGGCGGAGCCGGCCGGGTCGCCAAAGTGTTCCTGACCGTCCGGACAGCCGCAGGAGGTGCGGTGCACGAAGGTGCACGGGAGACGTTCGGTGCGGGTCGGCCGGTCCGGGTTCGCGAGGCGGTCCAGCAGCATCCGTACGGCCCGGGCGCCGATGTCCCGGCTCGGCTGGGCCACGGCCGTGAGGCGGGGGGAGAAGAGGTCCGCCCAGGCGAAGTCGTCGAAACAGCACAGGGCGATGTCCTCGGGCACGGACAGGCCGTGGGCGCGCAGGGCGCGCAGCGCGCCGATCGTCATGGCGTTGTTGGCGGTGACCAGCGCGGTGGGGCGCGAGCCGAGGTCCAGCAGTGCGGCCGTGGCGCGTTCGGCCCCGGCGGCCTCCGAGTGGCCGTGCACCAGGATCCGCTCGTCGAACGGCAGCCCCGCAGCCGCGAGTCCGTGCCGGTAGCCGGTGATCCGCTCGGTGGTCGTACTGAGCCCGGGCAGACCGGCCACCAGACCGATACGGCGGTGTCCGAGACCGGCGAGATGGGTGACCAGGCGGGCCGTCGGCTCCGTGCTCTCGGCGCCGACCTGGTCGTAGAGGGGCGGTGCGCCGTCACCGGGTGGGTCGACCAGCCGGTCCAGGAAGACGGTCGGTACACGGTGCCGGCCCAGGTACGCGAGGAGCTCGCGGGGTTCGGGGGAGGGCGCGACGATCATGCCGTCCACCCGGCGCTCGTGCAGTAGCTGGACGACCTTGCGCTCGTGCACCGGGTCGTCGTGCGGATCGGCGATGAGGAGGCTGTACCCCTGCTCCAGGGCCGCCGCCTCGACGCCCTGCAGGATCTCCGTGAAGTAGGGGTTGCTGATCGCCGAGACCGCCAGACCGATCGACCGGGTCCGGGCCGTGACCAGGGAGCGGGCCAGGGTGTTGGGGGTGTAGCCGAGTTCCTCCACGGCGTCCAGGACGGCCTGGCGGGTGTGGGGGAGCACCGGGCGGGTGCCGTTCAGCACGTGCGAGACGGTCGCGATGGAGACTCCGGCGCTGCGCGCCACATCCGCCATGGTTGCCATCAGCCGCTCTCCTTCGTGCCGACGGGGTCCGCTTCGGGTCGGCGGGGTCCGCTGCCCGTGCGGGTCCTGGGTGGGGACCGTATCGCATGGGAGAGGGTGTCGTAAACGATTGCGTAAGCGTTTACGCGAGCGCTTACGCAAGCTCTTACGTGAACGTTTGTGCAAACGCTTACGCCCCGCGCCCCACCGCCCCGTCCACCCAGCCCCACCCACCCGCAAGCCGCCCCCCGAGCCCCCGGTATCGTCCCGGTGAACACTCGTCCACCGCGTACCACCCGTGGGAGCCCGCATGTCCGCCCGACCCGCCGCGACCCGCCGGACCGTCCTGCGAGGCGCGGCCCTCACCCCCGTCGTCGGACTGGGCCTCACCGCGTGCGGGGGCGGTGACGACAGGTCCGCCCCGCTGGCCGGGCCCGTGGAGCTGGGGCCCGAGAGCGAGGTCGCCGCGGGCGACGCCAAGCTGTACCGGGACCACAACGTGGTCGTCAGCCGGGGCGAGGACGGGGCCTTCAAGGCGTACAACACCGTGTGCACGCACGCGGGTTGTCCCATCAACAAGCTGGACGGGACCAGGCTGGTCTGCCCGTGTCACGGCAGCGAGTTCGACGTCACCACCGGGAAGGTGCTGCGTGAGCCGGCTGTGGCGCCCCTGAAGCCGCTGGCCGTCGAGGTCAAGAACGGCACGCTCGTCGCCAAGCCGCAGGCCTGACCCGGCCCATCCTCACCCGCGACACCCGGGCCCGGCCCGATCCCCGGGCCCGGCCCGCGATCCCCGGGCCCGGCCCGTCCCCGCTCGACCGGGTATCACTCCCAGTCCCAGGCGATCCCCACGTAGCCGGTGCGCAGGCGGGGTTCCACCAGGTGCACCGAGCGGTGCCGCGCGCTGAGCGCCAGTTCCTGGCGTCCTCCGCGCGGGGCCGCAGCGGAGTGCTGGGTGAAGCGGTGGCACCGCACCGGGAGCGCCGCGGAGTCGAAGCAGACCTGGAGGGCGTACTGGCCGCCGGGGGAGTCCGCGCCGCGTACGTACTCGCGCGCCACCCCGGCCGTGCCGTCCTCCACGGCGTACCGGAAGAGGAACGTGTCGCCCGCCCGCAGCCGGATGTCGAAGAGCAGCTCCGCCGCGAGCACACCGGTGTCGTGGTGCCGACGGACGCGTCCGATACGGCAGTTCTCCAGGGCGCGTACGGTCATCCGCTCCGGTACGGAGCCCGGGTCGCCGTGGTGGACGGCCACGAAGCGGTCGACGCCGTCGCGGTAGGCGCGCACGATGTGGTGCGACTCGCGCTCGGCCAGTTCCCGGCGCGTCCCGACGCGCACCCGCTCGTGGTGGCCGAGGGTGTGCAGGCCGCCGTCACGTGGGGTGCCGAACTCGGCGAGCAGGCGGTCCAGGACGCCCGAGGCTTCCACGAGCGAGCGGTAGGAGCGGGCGGAGGAACGGCGGTCCCCGGTGTGTTCGTCCGACTCGGCGAGCAGGCGGATCAGTGACTCCTCCGGCAGTTGAAGGATCTCCTCCAGCGCCCGTACGGCGCGCAGCGACTCCGGGCGCTGCGGGCGGCGGGCGCCCTGCTGCCAGTAGCTCAGGCTGGTGACGCCCACCTTCACGCCGTGGCGCGACAGGTGGTGCTGCACCCGCTGCAGCGGCAGTCCCCGCGCGGCTATCGCGGCGCGCAGGGCGACGTGGAACGGACCGCCGCGCAGGGCGGAGTCCAGTTCTGCGGTGACGACGTCCGCGTGCTGTGTGGCGTGCGGCATGCAGGGGCCTTTCTGTGAATGTCACAACGGCTGGTCAGACCGTTCGCACGGGGCACCTCGGGGGCCCGCCCCCATCGGCACGGCGCGGTCTTCACATGCGTACGCCGTCGTTCAGCGCCCCGAGTTCCCCCGCATTGAAGCGTGTTGACCAAGTCCCGACAACCGCCGGAGGCCAAGAGCGGCACACGCGCGGGGGCCGTACCGGCCGCCTGGCCGGTACGGCCCCCGTGGGGTGCGTACGTGATGTGGTGTTGTCGGTGTCCGGAGCCGCCGGGGGCCACGCCAAGGCCGGCCACTGTCTCCGGGGAGGTTCAGGAACCGTCGGCCGGGCTCTCCTCCCGGAGCCGCGTCCCCGCGGCGCGCAGGCGCTTGGCGCGCACGATGTCGGGATCGCGCGGGTCGAGGGACTCGGGGAAGACGGCCGTCTCGTCCGCGTACCGGCGGTGCCGGGCCGGCCGTCGTGATTTCTCGATCCGCATCTGCCGCATACGACCTCCCGACTCGCGGCCACTTCTGTGACCGCCGTCACGACCGCCTCGGACCACCGGCCGGACAGCCGGCTCGGACCGCCGCCCGGACCATCGCCGTGGTCCGGCCGCCGGCCCCGTTGATCGTCCGAGGCACGGACCCCCCACATTCCCGCTTACCGCCCCCCGTAACCCATCCGGACCGCACCGGTCACCGCCGACAGCCCTCGGAATTCCTCAGAAGACCCCTTAACCCGCAGTAAGCCCACTCCACCGAGCTCCGCGCTCCCCACCCCCGAGCCACCTACTCGCCCCCCGGGCGAATCCGCCCGCCCGCCTCCCGCCTCCCGCTCCCCGCCCCCCGCCCCACGGCCCCGCCGTCCTGTCGGTCCCCGCCAGTAGGGTGTGAGACATGGCCGACCCCTCCAGCTACCGCCCCAGACCGGGTGAGATCCCCGACTCGCCGGGGGTCTACCGGTTCCGCGACGAGCACCGCCGGGTGATCTATGTCGGGAAGGCGAAGAGCCTGCGCCAGCGCCTGGCGAACTACTTCCAGGACCTGGCCGGGCTGCACCCGCGCACCCGCTCGATGGTCACCACGGCCGCGTCCGTGGAGTGGACGGTGGTCTCGACGGAGGTCGAGGCGCTCCAGCTGGAGTACTCCTGGATCAAGGAGTTCGACCCCCGGTTCAACGTCAAGTACCGCGACGACAAGAGCTACCCGTACCTCGCGGTCACGATGAACGAGGACTTCCCGCGCGTGCAGGTGATGCGCGGTCACAAGAAGAAGGGCGTGCGCTACTTCGGTCCGTACGCGCACGCGTGGGCGATCCGCGACACCGTGGACCTCATGCTGCGCGTGTTCCCGGTGCGCACCTGCTCCGCCGGGGTGTTCAAGAACGCCGCCCGCACCGGCCGCCCCTGCCTGCTCGGCTACATCGGCAAGTGCTCGGCGCCCTGCGTGGAGCGGATCACCGCCGAGGACCACCGGGAACTGGCCGAGGAGTTCTGCGACTTCATGGCCGGGCGCACCGGCACCTACCTGCGCCGTCTGGAGAGGCAGATGGCGGAGGCGGCCGAGGACATGGAGTACGAGCGGGCCGCGCGCCTGCGCGACGACATCGGCGCCCTGAAGAAGGCCATGGAGAAGAACGCGGTGGTGCTGGCGGACGCCACCGACGCCGACCTGATCGCGGTCGCGGAGGACGAGCTGGAGGCGGCCGTCCAGATCTTCCACGTGCGCGGCGGGCGGGTGCGCGGCCAGCGCGGCTGGGTCACGGACAAGGTCGAGGACGTCACCACCGGCGCCCTGGTGGAGCACGCCCTGCAGCAGCTGTACGGCGAGGAGACCGGTGACGGGGTCCCGCGCGAGGTGCTGGTCCCCGCCCTCCCGGACCCGGTGGAGCCGGTGCAGGAGTGGCTGACCGGGCGGCGCGGGTCGAACGTCTCCCTGCGCGTCCCGCAGCGCGGGGACAAGAAGGCCCTGATGGAGACCGTCGAGCGCAACGCCCAGCAGGCGCTCGTGCTGCACAAGACCAAACGCGCCTCCGACCTCACCACGCGTTCGCGCGCCCTGGAGGAGATCAGCGACGCCCTGGAGCTGGACAGCGCACCGCTGCGGATCGAGTGCTACGACATCTCGCATCTCCAGGGCGACGACGTGGTGGCCTCCATGGTCGTCTTCGAGGACGGACTGGCCCGCAAGAGCGAGTACCGCCGCTTCCAGATCAAGGGCTTCGCCGGCCAGGACGACGTGCGGTCCATGCACGAGGTGATCACCCGCCGCTTCCGCCGCTACCTGGCGGAGAAGGAGCGGACGGGGGAGTGGGCCGACGGCGACGAACCGGGCGTCGAGCCCGGGGCACAGGCGGACCCGGGGTCGGCCTCCGCGGGCCTCGCCGAGCCGCCCGCCAGCACCCTCACCGAGGACGACGGGCGTCCCAAGCGGTTCGCGTACCCGCCGCAGCTCGTCGTGGTCGACGGCGGCGCGCCGCAGGTCGCGGCGGCCCAGCGGGCGCTGGACGAGCTGGGCATCGACGACATCGCCGTGTGCGGCCTCGCCAAGCGGCTGGAGGAGGTGTGGCTGCCCGGCGACGACGACCCGGTGGTGCTGCCCCGCACCAGCGAGGGCCTCTACCTGCTGCAGCGCATCCGTGACGAGGCGCACCGCTTCGCCATCACCTACCAGCGTGCCAAGCGCGCCAAGCGCTTCCGCTCCAGCCCTCTGGACGACGTCCCCGGCCTCGGCGACACCCGCAAGCAGGCGTTGATCAAGCACTTCGGTTCGTTGAAGAGGCTGCGGTCGGCGACAATCGAGCAGATCTGTGACGTTCCGGGCATAGGCCGCAAGACGGCCGAGACGATCGTCGCGGCTCTCGCCCAGGCGGTGCCCGGCGGACCCGCCGTGAACACGGCGACGGGCGAGATCATGGATGACACGGAAGAACCCGGACAGCAGACGGGTTCTCCGGGGGAGCCCGTGTCCACGGGTGCCCCGGACGAACGACGGGGGCAGGAGCGATGACCGAGCACGAGACAGGGCCCGCCGGGCGGCGGGACGGTGCGGCACAGCAGGCCGGCGGGGCCACGGCCCGCGCCGGCGCCCCGCAGGACAACGGAGCACAGGTGAAGACGGGCAAGGAAAACGGCGGGGTGCCCGAGGTGGGCATCCCCGAGCTGGTGATCATCTCCGGCATGTCCGGAGCCGGGCGGTCGACGGCCGCCAAGTGTCTGGAGGACCTCGGCTGGTTCGTCGTCGACAACCTGCCGCCCGCGCTGATCCCCACCATGGTGGAGCTCGGCGCGCGCTCCCAGGGCAACGTGGCCCGGATCGCGGTCGTCGTCGACGTCCGTGGCCGGCGCTTCTTCGACAACCTGCGCGAGTCCCTCGCCGACCTCGACGCGCGCGGTGTCACCCGGCGCACCGTCTTCCTGGAGTCCTCCGACGACGCCCTGGTGCGCCGCTTCGAATCGGTGCGCCGCCCCCACCCGCTCCAGGGCGACGGCCGGATCGTCGACGGCATCGCCGCGGAGCGGGAGCTGCTGCGCGAGCTGCGCGGCGACGCCGACCTGGTGATCGACACCTCCGGCCTCAACGTGCACGAGCTGCGCGCCAAGATGCACGCGCAGTTCGCCGGTGAGGAGGAGCCCGAGCTGCGGGCCACCGTCATGTCCTTCGGCTTCAAGTACGGCCTCCCGGTCGACGCCGACCTGGTGGTGGACATGCGGTTCCTGCCCAACCCGCACTGGATCCCCGAGCTGCGCCCCTACACCGGCCTCAACGAGGAGGTGGCGTCGTACGTCTTCAACCAGCCCGGCGCCAAGGAGTTCCTCGACCGGTACGCGGAGCTGCTGCGCATGGTCGCCGCGGGCTACCGTCGTGAGGGCAAGCGCTACGTGACCATCGCGGTCGGCTGCACGGGCGGCAAGCACCGCTCGGTCGCCATGTCGGAGAAGCTCGCCGCCCGGCTCGCCGCCGAGGGCGTGGAGACGGTGGTCGTCCACCGGGACATGGGACGGGAATGACACGACGGACTCCGCGGCTGAGCCGGCTGCGCAGAGCGGTCCCCGAGGGCCGCGCCGCCCGGCCGGCCGAGACGCGCGGCGGACGCCCGCGCCGCAGGGGGACCCAGCCCAAGGTCGTCGCCCTCGGCGGCGGCATGGGCCTGTCCGCCTCGCTCGCCGCCCTGCGCCGGATCACCGGCGACCTCACGGCCGTGGTCACCGTCGCCGACGACGGCGGCTCCAGCGGCCGGCTGCGGGACGAGCTGGGCGTGCTGCCCCCGGGTGACCTGCGCAAAGCGCTGGCCGCGCTGTGCGGGGACGACGACTGGGGGCAGACCTGGGCCCGTGTCATCCAGCACCGTTTCCAGTCCAAGGGCGACCTGCACGAGCACGCGGTCGGCAATCTGCTGATCGTCGCCCTGTGGGAGCAGCTCGGCGACCACGTCCAGGCACTGGACCTGGTGGGCCGGCTGCTCGGCGCGCACGGACGGGTGCTGCCCATGTCCGCCGTGCCGCTGGAGCTGCAGGCCCTGGTCAAGGGGCACGACCCCGAGCGCCCCGACGACACCGACACGGTCCGCGGCCAGGCCACCGTGGCCCTCACCCCCGGTGAGGTGCAGTCCGTGCACCTCGTGCCGAACGACCCGCCCGCCGTGCCCGAGGCGGTCGCCGCGGTGCTGGACGCCGACTGGGTGGTGCTCGGACCCGGCTCCTGGTTCTCCTCGGTGATTCCGCATCTGCTGGTCCCCGAGCTGCTGGACGCCCTCGTCGAGACGAAGGCGCGCCGGGTACTCTCGCTGAACCTCGCCCCGCAGCCCGGAGAAACCGAGGGCTTCTCCCCGCAGCGTCATTTGGAGGTTTTGGGGCGACACGCCCCTAAACTCGCCCTGGACGTGGTGCTGGCCGACGAGGCCGCCGTGCCCGACCGCGACTTGCTGACCGATGCCGCCAAGCGGTTCGGTGCCGCGGTCGAGCTGGCCCCCGTGGCCCGGACCGACGGAAGCCCCCGGCACGACCCGGAGCTGTTGGCCGCCGCGTACGACCGTATTTTTCGGATGCATGGAAGGATCGGCCCATGGCGATGACGGCAGCGGTGAAGGACGAGATCAGCCGGCTACCCGTCACCCGTACCTGCTGCAGGAAGGCGGAGGTCTCCGCCATTCTGCGGTTCGCCGGCGGCCTCCACCTGGTCAGCGGGCGCATCGTGATCGAGGCGGAGCTGGACACCGCGATGGCCGCCCGGCGGCTCAAGCGGGACATCCTGGAGATCTTCGGCCACAGCTCCGAACTGATCGTGATGGCGCCGGGCGGACTGCGCCGCGGCTCTCGCTACGTGGTGCGCGTGGTCGCGGGCGGTGACCAGCTGGCCCGTCAGACCGGCCTGGTGGACGGGCGGGGCCGCCCGATCCGCGGCCTGCCCCCGCAGGTGGTCTCGGGGGCCACCTGTGACGCCGAGGCGGCCTGGCGGGGTGCCTTCCTGGCACACGGCTCCCTCACCGAGCCGGGCCGCTCCTCCTCCCTGGAGGTGACCTGCCCCGGTCCCGAGGCCGCGCTCGCCCTGGTGGGCGCCGCCCGCAGGCTGCACATCGCGGCCAAGGCGCGCGAGGTGCGCGGCGTCGACCGGGTGGTCGTCCGGGACGGCGACGCGATCGGCGCGCTGCTCACCCGGCTGGGCGCGCACGAGTCGGTGCTGGCCTGGGAGGAGCGCCGGATGCGCCGCGAGGTGCGGGCGACGGCGAACCGGCTCGCCAACTTCGACGACGCCAACCTGCGCCGCTCCGCCCGTGCGGCGGTCGCGGCGGGTGCCCGGGTCCAGCGGGCCCTGGAGATCCTCGCGGACGACGTCCCCGAGCACCTCGCCGCCGCCGGCCGGCTGCGGATGGAGCACAAGCAGGCCTCCCTGGAGGAGCTGGGCGCGCTCGCCGACCCGCCGCTCACCAAGGACGCGGTCGCGGGCCGTATCCGCCGACTGCTGGCGATGGCCGACAAGCGCGCCTCGGACCTCGGCATTCCCGGCACGGAGGCCAACCTCAGCGAGGAGCTGGACGACAAGATCGGCGTCTGACGCCCGGTCACCAGTCCCGGCGTTTCAGCTGACGCCTGATCAGAGCACCGGCGCCGTCACCCACTTGGGTGACCGGCGCCGGTTCGCGTGTGTCGTGACGGCGCCCTTGACTCGATCATGTTGTGTCATGAGCCTGGCATTCGTTCGCTGCTGTGGCGGACCACTCTCTGGGGGGCTCATGAGACACAGAGCGAGATCGATCCTCGCTGTCGGCACGCTCCTGATCTGCGGAGCGAGCTTCGCACCCATCGCCCAGGCGCAACCCGCACGGCCCGCGGCCGGTGACCCCGACGAGGTCAAGGTCTATCGCGCCGACGTCACCCAGAGGCAGGTACCCCTGCTGCTGGCGGCGGGGCAGGACGGCCACGAACTCGGCGAGCGGGTGCCCGACCGGGGCACGGCCGCCGTCGAGGTGTACCTCACCGAGGGACAGGCCGAGAAGCTCGAGGAACAGGGCGTCGACCTCACCGAGCACACGCTCTCCGCCGGGGCGGAGAAGCGCGTGGCGGCCGCGGCCGAAGGCGTCTTCCGCCCGTGGAGCGGCAAGGGCGGCCTCAAGGAGGAGATGCTGCGCACCGCACAGCGCCACTCCGACCTCACCAAGGTCGTCTCCATCGGCAAGACGGTGCGGGGGCAGGACATCCTCGCCCTGAAGCTCACCAGGCACGCCCGCAAGAGCAAGGACGGCTCGAAGCCGGCCGTCCTCTACATGTCCAACCAGCACGCCCGCGAGTGGATCACGCCGGAGATGACCCGCCGGCTGATGCACCACTACCTGGACGGGTACCGGACGGACAAGCGGATCAAGAAGATCGTCGACTCCACCGAACTGTGGTTCGTCCTGTCCGCCAACCCCGACGGCTACGACCACACCTTCGCCGACGACGCCAACCGGCTGTGGCGCAAGAACCTGCGGGACGTCAACGGCGACGGCGTGATCAGCACCGGCGACGGCGTCGACCTCAACCGGAACTTCCCCTACAAGTGGGGCTACGACGACGAGGGCTCCTCGCCCAACCCCACCAGCCAGACCTACCGGGGCGCCTCCCCGGGGTCCGAGCCCGAGACCAAGGCGATCGACGCCTTCCAGAAGCGCATCGGCTTCACCTACGGCATCAACTACCACTCCGCCGCCGAGCTCCTCCTCTACGGGGTCGGCTGGCAGGTGGCCACGCCGACACCCGACGACGTGCTGTACGAGGCCCTGGCTGGCACGCCGGACAACTCGGCGATCCCCGGGTACCACCCGCAGCTCTCCTCCGAGCTCTACACCACCAACGGCGAGGCCGACGGGCACGCGGCCAACGTCAACGGCATGGCGATGTTCACCCCTGAGATGTCGACCTGCCAGACCGCGTCCGAGGTCGACCCCGACGACGAGTGGAACCCGCGTGACTGCCGCTCCGGCTTCACCTTCCCCGACGACGAGAAGCTGATCCAGCAGGAGTTCGCCAAGAACGTGCCCTTCGCGCTCTCCGTCGCCGAGACCGCCGCCCACCCCGACCGGCCGTCCTCCGCGGTCGGCCTGGAGGCTCCGGACTTCACCCCGGCGGCCTTCACGACCTCGTACGCGCGCGGCGGTGACCAGGAGGTCTCCGTGGTGGCGCGCAAGTCCGTGCGGGACAAGCAGCTCCGGTACCGCGTCAACGGCGGGCGTACCCACACCGTGGACCTCAGGCCCTGGCGGGGCGGCGAGCGGTACGGCGGCGAGGACAACCTCTACTTCGACGAGTACCGCGCGAAGGTGCGGCACGGCGAGCCCGGCGACCGGGTCGAGGTGTGGTTCACCGGCAAGGCCCGCGGCGGCAAGAAGGCCGCCGCCACGTCCTTCACGTACACCGTGGCGCAGCGGCCCCGGGCGGACGTCCTCGTCGTCTCCGAGGAGGGCGCGAAGGCCACGCAGGCGCAGGCGTACGTCGACGCGCTCCGCGCGAACCGGCGGACCGCCGCGGTCTGGGACGTCGCCGAACGGGGCGCCCCGGACGCCCTCGGCGTGCTGAGCCACTTCCGCACGGTGTTGCACCACACCGGCGCGGGCGCTCCGGGCGTCGCCACCCAGCTCCAGCTGCGTGCCTTCCTCAACGAGGGCGGCCGGCTGATCGAGGCGGGCGAGCAGGCCGGCGGCAGCGTCGACCTGGGCGACGGCGTCCTGTCCGACGACTTCAGCCAGTACTACCTGGGCGCCTACACCCGCACCGCCACCGCGGGGGCCACCGCGTTCACCGGCGCCGGACCCCTCGCGGGCACCGGCGGGCCGCTCGGCGACACGCCCGGCAACCCGCTGGACCGGGCCGGCAATTACGGCCTCACCTCCGACGAGCTGTCCCCCGGGACGTACCCGCAGTTCGCGAGCACCGGGGCCGGCTCCTTCCCCGGCACGGTCAACCCGTACGGGCCCTACGCCGGATCCTCCATGGCGGCCGCGGTGCACACCGACGACGGCTACAAGCGCCTCACCCGTACCGTCGACCTCACCGGTGTCACCGCCGCCGAGCGGCCCACGCTGCGCACCCGCCTGCTGTGGGACACCGAGCCGGGTTACGACAACGTGATCGTCGAGGCGCGCACGGCGGGCGGCGACGACTGGACGACCCTGCCCGAGACCGGCGGCGCGACCCGCACCACCGTGCCGTCCGAGTGCGCGGCCGGGTTCTACGTCGACGGGCACCCCTGGCTGGAGCACTATCTCACGCTGAGTGACGACGGCTGCGCCGCGACCGGCTCCTCCGGGGCCTGGAACAGCCTCACCGGTTCCTCCGGAGGCTGGCAGCAGGTCGAGTTCGACCTGAGCGCCTACGCCGGGCGGACCGCCGAGGTGTCACTCGCCTACGTCACCGACCCGGGCAGCGGTGGCCGGGGCGTCCTCGCCGACGAGGCCTCCCTGGTCGTCGGCGGCACCGCCACCGAGACCGAGGGCTTCGAGACGTCCCTGGGCGCCTGGCGGGCCTCCGGGCCGCCCCCGGGCAGCCCGGCCGTCCTGAAGGACTGGACCCGCACCGGGGAGCTCTTCCGGACGTACGCGGCGGTCACCACGGACGACACCGTGCTGCTGGGATTCGGCCTGGAGCACCTCACGTCCGCGGCCGACCGGGCGGCCCTGGTCAAGAAGGCACTGGCCGCTCTGCGCGGGTGACACCCGGGCTCGCGAAACCGGGCACAGGCGGGGAAAAAGGGTGACTGAAGTCCGTCGCCCTGGGGCGGTCCGTACCCTACTGGCGGGTACGGACCGCCCTGCCGGGTATGGGACAGCTCGATGTCACGGCCGGGGCCCCGGAGAGGTAGGGTCGGCAGTGGTCGGGGACATCCCAAATACAGCTCGCCGGCGTCAGAGCCGGCGTACCAACGAGGAGATCGGTTCGTGACGATCCGCGTAGGCATCAACGGGTTTGGCCGCATCGGTCGGAACTACTTCCGCGCACTGCTGGAGCAGGGCGCCGACATCGAGATCGTGGCCGTCAACGACCTGGGCGACACGGCGACCACCGCGCACCTGCTGAAGTACGACACCATCCTGGGCCGTCTCAAGCAGGAGGTCTCGCACACCGAGGACACCATCACCGTCGGTGACAAGACGATCAAGGTGCTCTCCGAGCGCAACCCCGCCGACATCCCCTGGGGCGAGCTGGGTGTCGACATCGTCATCGAGTCGACCGGCATCTTCACCAAGAAGGAAGACGCCGGGAAGCACATCATCGGCGGCGCCAAGAAGGTCATCATCTCCGCCCCGGCGAAGGGCGAGGACATCACCCTCGTCATGGGCGTGAACCACGAGCAGTACGACGCGGCGAACCACCACGTCATCTCCAACGCCTCCTGCACCACCAACTGTGTGGCGCCGATGGCGAAGGTCCTCGACGAGAACTTCGGCATCGTCAAGGGCCTGATGACGACGGTGCACGCGTACACGAACGACCAGCGCATCCTGGACTTCCCGCACAAGGACCTGCGCCGCGCCCGTGCCGCCGCCGAGAACATCATCCCGACCACCACCGGTGCCGCGAAGGCCACCGCACTGGTGCTGCCGCAGCTCAAGGGCAAGCTGGACGGCATCGCGATGCGCGTGCCGGTGCCCACCGGCTCCGTCACCGATCTGGTGGTCGAGCTCTCCCGCGAGGTCACCAAGGAAGAGGTCAACGCCGCCTTCCAGAAGGCCGCGGAGGGCGAGCTGAAGGGCTACCTGGAGTACACGGAGGACGCGATCGTCTCCTCCGACATCGTCAACGCCCCGGCGTCCTGCACCTTCGACTCGTCCCTGACCATGGTCCAGGACGGCAAGAGCGTGAAGGTCATCGGCTGGTACGACAACGAGTGGGGCTACAGCAACCGCCTCGTCGACCTCACGGTCTTCGTGGGCAACCAGCTCTGATCGCGGAGCGGGCGGCCTGATATGAGTGCAGGGCTCGGAAGGCGCGGCGACGCGCCGTCCGGGCCCTGACGCACGTATCGGAACGGTCGCCCTCTTTCGATCACGAGCGATCACGAGCGAACAGGTCGCTGAACACGTTGCTCTACCAGGGAGCCCCCATGAAGACGATCGACGAACTTCTCTCCGAAGGGGTCGCGGGCAGGCGGGTCTTCGTCCGCGCCGACCTCAACGTGCCGCTGGACGGCACCACGATCACCGACGACGGCCGCATCCGCGCCGTGGTGCCCACCGTCAAGGCCCTCGCCGACGCGGGCGCCCGCGTGGTCGTGGCCTCGCACCTGGGCCGCCCCAAGGGCGCCCCGGACCCCGCCTTCTCGCTCGCCCCGGCCGCCGCGCGCCTCGGTGAACTCCTCGGCGCCGACGTCGCGTTCGCCACCGACACGGTCGGCGACTCGGCCACGTCCACCGTCTCCGGGCTCGCCGACGGACAGGTCGCCGTCGTCGAGAACCTCCGGTTCAACGCGGGGGAGACGAGCAAGGACGACGCCGAGCGCGGTGCCTTCGCCGACCGGCTCGCCGCCCTCGCCGACGTCTACGTCGGCGACGGCTTCGGCGCGGTGCACCGCAAGCACGCCTCGGTGTTCGACCTCCCGGCCCGGCTGCCGCACTACGCGGGGTACCTCATCGCCACCGAGGTCGGCGTGCTGAGGAAGCTCACCGACGACGTCAAGCGGCCCTACGTCGTCGCCCTCGGCGGCGCCAAGGTCTCCGACAAGCTGGCCGTCATCGACCAGCTGCTCGGCAAGGCCGACCGCATCCTCATCGGCGGCGGCATGGCGTACACCTTCCTCAAGGCCCAGGGCCACGAGGTCGGCTCGTCGCTGCTTCAGGAGGACCAGATCCCGGCCGTCCAGGAGTACCTGGAGCGGGCCGAGAAGAACGGCGTGGAACTGGTGGTGCCGGTCGACACGCTGGTCGCGCCGGAGTTCCCCGACATGAAGGCCAAGACGCCGGGCAACCCCGCCACCGTCGCCGTGGACGCCATCCCGGCCGGCACCCTGGGCCTGGACATCGGTCCGGAGACCCGCAAGCTCTACGCCTCGAAGCTCGCCGACGCCGCCACCGTCTTCTGGAACGGCCCCATGGGCGTCTTCGAGCACCCCGACTACGCCGAGGGCACCAAGGCGGTCGCCCAGGCCCTCGTCGAGTCCCCGGGCTTCACCGTGGTCGGCGGCGGCGACTCCGCCGCGGCCGTCCGTACCCTGGGCTTCGACGAGCAGGCATTCGGCCACATCTCGACCGGCGGCGGCGCCTCCCTCGAATACCTCGAGGGCAAGACGCTCCCCGGCCTCGCAGCACTGGAGGACTGACCCTCAATGACCACCCGTACGCCGCTGATGGCGGGCAACTGGAAGATGAACCTCAACCACCTCGAGGCCATCGCCCACGTCCAGAAGCTCGCCTTCGCCCTGGCCGACAAGGACTACGACGCCGTCGAGGTCGCCGTCCTGCCGCCGTTCACCGACCTGCGCTCCGTGCAGACCCTGGTCGACGGCGACAAGCTGAAGATCAAGTACGGCGCCCAGGACATCTCGGCGCACGACGGCGGTGCCTACACCGGCGAGATCTCCGGCCCGATGCTGGCCAAGCTGAAGTGCACCTACGTGGCCGTCGGCCACTCCGAGCGCCGCCAGTACCACGCCGAGACCGACGAGATCGTGAACGCCAAGGTGAAGGCCGCCTACAAGCACGGCATCACCC
This sequence comes from Streptomyces tendae, assembly GCF_008632955.1. Taxonomy (NCBI): domain Bacteria; kingdom Bacillati; phylum Actinomycetota; class Actinomycetes; order Kitasatosporales; family Streptomycetaceae; genus Streptomyces; species Streptomyces tendae. Next base: position 5,048,097 of record NZ_CP043959.1, on the reverse strand, counting down.
CCATCCTGTGCGTCGGCGAGGAACTGGAGGTCCGCGAGGCGGGCAACCACGTCAGCCACACCCTGGCCCAGGTCGAAGGCGGTCTGAAGGACCTCCCGGCCGAGCAGGCCGAGTCCGTCGTGATCGCCTACGAGCCGGTGTGGGCCATCGGCACCGGCAAGGTCTGCGGTGCCGAGGACGCCCAGGAGGTCTGCGCGGCGATCCGCGGCAAGCTCGCCGAGCTGTACTCCCAGGAGCTGGCCGACAAGGTCCGCATCCAGTACGGCGGCTCCGTGAAGTCCGGCAACGTCGCCGAGATCATGGCGCAGGCCGACATCGACGGCGCCCTGATCGGCGGTGCCTCGCTGGACGCGGACGAATTCGTCAAGATCATCCGGTTCCGCGACCAGTGAGCCGCCGGGTGCGCCCGTCCGCGGGCGCACCCGCGGGACGGGAGTAGGCCGCGGGGCCGATCCGTCGTACTCTTGCGGGGTCCAGTCCTGTGCTGGGCCCCGTGTCGTCCATCCGTTTCCGAGGAAGTTGGTCCAGCCGTGGTTCTGGGGTTCTCCATCGCCCTGATCGTCTTCAGCCTGCTGCTGATGCTGCTGGTGCTGATGCACAAGGGGAAGGGCGGCGGCCTCTCCGACATGTTCGGTGGTGGCATGCAGTCCTCCGTCGGCGGCTCCTCGGTCGCCGAGCGCAACCTCGACCGGATCACCGTCGTGATCGGTCTGCTGTGGTTCACCTGCATCGTGGTGCTCGGCATCACGATGAAGCTCAACAACTGATCCCGGAAGCGCGATCCGCCCGCATTCCCCACGTAACGCCCCATGTTGGGTACGCGCAGCTGAGCGCGGCCTATCATGGGGCTTGCGTCTGGATGGGGAGACAGGTAACTCCTATGACTGGACGCGCGTTGGGCCTTACGTAGACTGAGGCGCTCGCAGCGAAGCGGTACGCCGACTCGCTTCGCGGCACCATTACGCAGGGAGTTACGACCGTGGCAAGTGGCAACGCGATCCGGGGAAGCCGGGTCGGGGCGGGGCCGATGGGCGAGGCCGAGCGGGGCGAGTCCGCGCCCCGGCTGCGCATCTCCTTCTGGTGCTCCAACGGACACGAGACACAGCCCAGCTTCGCCAGCGACGCGCAGGTGCCCGACACCTGGGACTGCCCGCGCTGCGGATTCCCGGCGGGGCAGGACCGCGACAACCCGCCGGACCCGCCGCGCACCGAGCCCTACAAGACGCACCTCGCCTACGTGCGGGAGCGGCGCAGTGACGCGGACGGCGAGGCGATCCTCGCCGAGGCGCTCGCCAAGCTGCGGGGCGAGATCTGACACCTGACGGACGGGCGCGCGCACGCCCGCCGTCCGGCCGGTTCGCACTCCGGACTCCTTCCGTCCTCCTCACGGCTGATCAATTAGGTTGGGACCAGCCGGCACAGCGGGGATACACAAAGGAAGAAGGCTCACGTCCGAGATGAACGCAGACGGCCGTACCAGGCTCAACCAGACGCCCGAGTGGACCGCACTGGCCAAGCACCGCGAGGAGCTCGGCGAGGTGCGGCTGCGCGAGCTGTTCGCCGCCGATCCGGGCCGCGCCACCGGATACACCCTCCGCGTCGGTGACCTGTACGTCGACTACTCCAAGCATCTTGTGACCGACGAGACGCTGCGGCTGCTGCGTGAACTGGCGGTGGCCGCCGATGTGTCCGGGCTGCGGGACGCGATGTTCCGCGGGGAGCGGATCAACACCACCGAGGACCGGGCGGTGCTGCACACGGCGCTGCGGGCGCCGCGGGACGCGGTGATCGAGGTCGACGGGGAGAACGTGGTCCCGGCCGTGCACGCGGTGCTGGACCGGATGGCCGGCTTCGCGGACCGGGTCCGTTCGGGCGAGTGGACCGGCCACACCGGCCGGCGTATCCGCAACGTCGTCAACATCGGCATCGGCGGCTCGGACCTCGGTCCCGCGATGGCGTACGAGGCGCTGCGCGCGTTCACCGCGCGGGAGCTGACGTTCCGGTTCGTCTCCAACGTGGACGGCGCGGACCTGCACGAGGCGGTCCGCGACCTGGACCCGGCGGAGACGCTGTTCGTCGTGGCGTCGAAGACGTTCACCACGATCGAGACGGTCACCAACGCCACCTCCGCCCGTGGCTGGCTGCTGGACGGTCTGGGCGGGGACGAGAAGGCGGTGGCGCGGCACTTCGTCGCCCTGTCGACGAACGCGGAGAAGGTCGCCGGGTTCGGGATCGACACGGCGAACATGTTCGAGTTCTGGGACTGGGTCGGCGGGCGGTACTCCTTCGACTCGGCGATCGGCCTGTCGTTGATGATCGCGATCGGTCCTGACCGGTTCCGGGAGATGCTGGACGGGTTCCGGATCGTCGACGAACACTTCCGCACCGCCCCGCGGAGGCCAACGCACCTTTGATCCTCGGCCTGTTGGGGATCTGGTACAACAACTTCCACGACGCGCAGTCGCACGCGGTGCTGCCGTACTCGCACTACCTGTCGAAGTTCACCGCCTACCTCCAGCAGCTCGACATGGAGTCCAACGGCAAGTACGTCGGCCGGGACGGACACGAGATCGACTGGCAGACCGGCCCCGTGGTCTGGGGTACGCCCGGCACCAACGGGCAGCACGCCTACTACCAGTTGATCCACCAGGGCACCAAGCTGGTCCCCGCCGACTTCATCGGCTTCGCCGAGCCCGTGGACGAGCTGAGCGAAGGGCTCGCCGCCCAGCACGACCTGCTGATGGCCAACTTCTTCGCCCAGACGCAGGCGCTGGCCTTCGGCAAGACCCCGGACGAGGTACGCGGCGAGGGCGTGCCCGAGGAACTGGTCCCGCACAAGACCTTCCGCGGCAACCACCCCACCACCACGATCCTGGCGACCGAGCTGACCCCCTCGGTGCTGGGCCAGCTGATCGCGCTGTACGAGCACAAGGTGTTCGTGCAGGGCGCCGTGTGGAACATCGACTCCTTCGACCAGTGGGGCGTCGAACTCGGCAAGGTGCTCGCCAAGCGCGTCGAGCCCGCCCTCAGCGAGGGCGCCGACGTCCCCGGCCTCGACCCGTCCACCACGGCGCTGGTCGCCGCCTACCGGGAACTGCGCGGCCGGAACTGAGCACCCGGGAGGCGGACGGCGGCGCGCCGTCCGCCTCCCGCGGTCGTCCGGCCCCCTGGCTCAGGCAGCCGCGCTCAGCGTGTCCGCGAGGCGGCGGCGGGCCGCGCGGGCGGCCGGGAGTGCGGCGAGGGCGGCGGCGCCCAGGACGGCGGCCGTACCGAGCAGCACCAGCAGCGCGGGGGAGGGCAGCTGGACGATCCCCGCGCCGATGCCGCTCGACCGGCCCTGGGCGTCGATCAGCCAGTGCGCCAGCGGCAGCCCCAGCGCGGTGGCGAGGACCACCGCCGCCAGGGCCGTACCGGCGGTGGCGGTGACCGTGACGGCGGTGATCTGCCGGGGGGACAGGCCGACCGCCTTCAGCGCCAGCAGGTCGCGCTCTCCCTCGCGGACGGTGCCGCCGATCGCCGTCAGCAGTTCGACCAGTCCGATCAGGGCCAGCACCACGACCAGCCCGAGGACCACCGCGCGCAGCGGGGACAGCCCGTCGGCCGGGTTGGCCACGGTGTGCACGTCCAGATGACCGCGGCCCTCCGACGCGAGCCGCGCCGCCACCTCCGCCGGGTCCGAGCCCGGCTCAAGACGCAGCTGGTAGAGGCTCGGCCGCATGTCCGGGTCGTTGGCGCGCAGGGTGTCGAGCGAGGTGGAGATGACCCGGCCGGCGTTCTCCGGCTCGATGCTCCGGCCCACGATGTGCAGGATCTGCGGCCGGTCCCCGACGGTCATCCGCACCCAGTCGCCCACCCGGACGTGCAGCAGGTCGAGCAGCCCCTGCCCGGCCACCGCCTCGTCCGGGCCGCGCGCCGCCCGGCCCTCGGCCACCGAGAACGGATACGGCTCCTCGTGGGTGCCGAACCCGCGCAGGGCGATCGTGGCGGTCTGGCCGGGCACCAGCGCGGCCACCTCCACACCGGGGTGGGCGGCGGTGACCCCCGGATCGCTCTCCAGCAGGGCCCGCACCTCCCCGTCGTCCAGCGAGGCGTCGGCGCGGACGCTCAGCGCGGCGGGAAGCCCCACCCGCTCGGGGGCGCTGTGGAAGCGGTCGATCGTCGTCCACGCGCTCAGCGCCACCACGATCAGCAGCAGCGGCAGCGCCAGCCTGCCCACCGCGCCCAGCGACCGCGGCCGCCGGGTGAACGCCTTGTGCCAGCCCAGCACCAGCGCCGGAGGCACCCGCGCCCCCAGCGCCCGGCGCGCCACACCGGTCAGCCGGCCGGCCGGCGCCGCCGCCGGGCGCGGCACCGGGACCGGCGGGACCCGGCCCGCCCGCCAGGCGGCCAGCCCGGTGGTCGCGCCGATGAACAGCACCGCCCCCACCGGTACGACGAACAGCGCGACGGTGTGCCCGGGCAGCCCCTGCCACACGTCCACCGCGTCCCCGAGCCGCCCCGGCACCGCGCCGCCGAGGGCCTCGGTGAGCGCGGCGGCGGCCACCGCACCGAGCAGGGCGTAACCCAGGTGCTGGATGAGGAAAACGCGCACCACCTGGCCGGGCGTGAAGCCGATCGCCTTGAGGACGGAGATGTCCCGAAGATGCCCCCGGATGCGCGTGCTGATCGCCCCGTGCACGGCGAGCCCGGCGGCGACCAGCGCGCCCAGCCCGAACAGGCCCAGCACCTGCCCGAGCAGCCGGTTGTCGCCCTGCGCCTCGGCGCGCGCCTGCTGCCAGGTCGCCACCTCGCCGATCGCCCCGGCGCCCAGCGCGGTCACCGCCCGCTGCACGGCGTACCCTGTGTCGCCCGGATCGGCCAGCCGCAGCCCGATCACCTGCCCGTCCGGCTCGGGCACCGTGGACGGCAGCGCCCACACCAGCCCCGCCCGCTCACCCGGCCTGAAACGCGGTTCGGCGCTGTCCGCCACACCCACCACGGTCAGCCGGCGCGCGGTGCCCGGCACGGTGAGGGTGTCGCCGGGGGCGGTCAGCAGTGCGCGGGCGAGGCCGCTCTCCAGCACCACCCCGTCGGGCGTCGCCGGGTCCAGCCAGCGCCCGGAGACGACGAGGGGCCGGCCCACCTCGGGCCGGTCCGCGGTGCCGCGCATCTCGACGGAGGCCCGGCCGCCCTGCGAGGCCAGGGTGAGCGAGGCCGTGGGGTAGGGGCCCGCGACGGACCGCACCCCGTCCAGGCCGGCCAGCCTGGACGCGTCGGCTGAGTCGGTGGTGTGCAGGGTGACGTGGGCGCCGTGCGCCTGGGTGAAGACTCGCTGCCAGGGGTTGACGGCGTACCCGAACAGGGCCGTGGCCAGCAGCAGGGAGACCACGACGCCGGCGGTGGCGAGCACCAGGAACAGGGCCTCGCCGCGGTGCGTGCGCAGATCGGAGTGCGCCCAGCGCAGAGTCGCTCGCACCGGTCTCAGCCCCTCGCGGGTCGGTCGTGGACGCGCGGGGCAGTGCCTCGCGGTCCGGTGGTGACGCGCGGAGCAGATCCTCGCGGGCCGGTCGTGACGCCCATGTCAGTCCCTGAGCTCCAGCACGCCCGACGTACCGGCCCGGCGCGGCGGGGGACCGGCGTCGAGTTCGGCGTCGTCGGCTATCCGGCCGTCGAAGAAGGAGATCACCCGGTCCGCGGCGCTCGCCAGCCGGGCGTCGTGCGTGACCAGCAGGATCGTCTGCCCGCGCTGGTGGAAGCGGGACAGCAGCCGCATCACCTCGCGGGTTCCCTTGCTGTCCAGGCTGCCCGCGGGCTCGTCGGCCAGCAGCAGCGGCGGGTGGTTGACCAGCGCCCGGGCCAGGGCGACCCGCTGCTGCTCACCCCCGGACAGCTCGCCCGGCATGCTCCGCTCCTTGCCCGTGAGGCCCAGCTCGGCGAGCAGCTCCGCGCGTGCGGTGCGGGCCTTCCTCGGCGGCATCCCGGCGAGCAGCGCGGGCAGTTCCACGTTGTCCGCCACGGACAGGTCGGAGACAAGGTTGAAGAACTGGAAGACGATGCCGATCCGCCGGCGCCGCTCGACCGCCCAGCGGGCCTCGCTCCAGCCGTCGGTGCACTCGCCGTCCAGCCGGATGCCGCCCGCGTCGGGCCGCTGCAGCCCGCCCAGCAGATGCAGCAGCGTCGACTTGCCCGCCCCCGAGGGACCGGTGATCGCCACGAACTCGCCCCGGGTGACCCGCAGGTCGACGCCACGCACGGCGTGCGCCGGGGCGCCCTCGCCGTGGTGCGTCTTGACCAGGCCTTCGGCGCGCAGCACGGGAGCGTCGCTCTCGCTCACTGAAGCTCCTCCAGCTCTTCCTGACACCGCTCCAGCCAGTCGAGATCGGCCTGCAGGTGCAGCATCGCGCCCTCGATCAGCAGATGGGAGATGCGGTTGTCCCGGTCCTCGGCGGCCGCCAGCTTCGACAACTGCCGCATGGTGTTCAGATACTGGCGCCGCTGCCTGTTGATGAGGGCGATCTGGTCGGCGAGACCGGTCTGCGGGGCCAGGGCCAGCTTCATGAAGAACTCGTCCCGCACCCGGGGTTCGTCCGCCGTCTCCTCGTACCAGGCGCGCAGCGCCTCGTGCCCGGCCTCGGTGAGGTGGTAGACCTTCTTGTTCGGCCGGCTCGACTGCTCGATGGCCTCGCCCTCGATCAGCCCCGTCTTCTCGAGGCGGCCGAGAGTGACGTAGATCTGGCCGACGTTCGGCTGAGGGTACGCGGAGCCCAGCAGTTGCTCAAGGTCCTGCTTGAGCTCGTAACCGTGCGCCGGGCCGCGGGCGAGCAGCGCCAGGAGGGGCAGCCGCACTCGTGCTCTCCTCCTCGCGCTCCTGGGTAATGTGCCGCAGGACCTAGTATCGCCCATACCTAACGGGTATACATGGCCTCTGACCCCGGCAAGGGTGCCCGGGTGCCGGTGTACAGGGAGGAACCTATGCGGTGGATCCATGCCGCGGGTAGGGGCCTTCTCGTCCTGATCGTCGTTCTGACCGGTTACGTCGCCTCCGGGGCGCGTGCCGACGAGGGTCCGGGCGACGGGCGCGGACCGCTCACCCTCGCAACGGCGGGGGACCTCACCGGCTATCTCGGCTCGGTCCTCGACGGCTGGAACCGCACCCATCCCGGCGAGGAGGTCACCCTCGTCGAACTGCCCGACTCCGCCGACGAGACCCGGGCGCAGATGATCACCGATCTGCGCGGCGGTGAGCGGGGCCGCTTCGACGTGCTGAACATCGACGTCAGCTGGACCTCGGAGTTCGCCGCCGCCGGCTGGATCCGCCCGCTGCCCCGCGGCCGCTTCCCGCTGGACACCTTCCTGCCCCGGGTCGTCGACACGGCCACCTACGACGACCGGCTGTACGCCGTCCCGTACGTCACCAACGCCGGGCTGCTGCTGTACCGCAAGGACGTCCTCGCCGACGCGGGCGTCCCGCCGCCGCGCAGCTGGGCCGAACTGGAGCGGGCCGCGAAGACCCTCGCCCCCGCACACGGCCTCGACGGCTACGCCGGCCAGTTCCTGCCGTACGAGGGTCTCACCGTGAACGCGGCCGAGGCCGTCTACTCGGCGGGCGGCACCATCCTCGGCGACGAGGGCGAACGCGTCACCGTGGACTCCCGTGCGGCCCGCAAGGGCATCGGCTTCCTCGCCCGGGGCGTCCGCGAGGGCTGGATCCCCCGGGAGGCGCTGGCGTACAAGGAGGAGGAGTCCAAGCAGGCCTTCCAGGACGGCCGGCTGCTCTTCCTGCGCAACTGGCCCTACGCCTACGTCGCCGCCTCCGCGCCGGGCTCGAAGGTCGCGGGGAAGGTCGGCGCCGTGCCCCTGCCGGGACCGGACGGCCCCGGGACCAGTGTGCTTGGCGGGTCCAACCTGGCCATGAGCAGCCACGCCCGGCACCCCGACTCCGCCGCCCGGCTGATCGCCTACCTCACCAGCGAGCGGGTGCAGCGCCAGGTGCTCACCCGCGGCGCGCTGCCGCCCGTGCGGGCCGCCCTGTACGACGACCAGGAAGTGGTGCGCAGGTTCCCGTACCTGCCGAGTCTGCGGGAGAGCGTGCTGGCCGCCGCCCCGCGGCCCAAGAGCCCGCACTACGACCAGGTGAGCCTGGTGGTGCAGGCGGTGGTGCACGACGCGATGACCGGGCGGCAGACGCCCGGGGCCGCGGTGCGCCGGCTGGCGGCCGAGCTCGCCGCCGTCTCCTCCCGCTGACGGCTTTCTAGTTACTTGTTAGGTAACGCCAGCATCTCAGTCGCGCCCGAGATGCCCCAGCTTGCCCCGGCCTGCACCTCGTAATCTCCCGGTAGCTTGCACGAGTTCATTGACACCCGCTGTTCACCGCTACCTAACATGCATGCATAACAAGCAGCAGCGCTCCTCACAGACAGGTCCATGGGGTGAACAGGCATCACTGGTGGCGTGACGCGGTGATCTATCAGGTGTACGTCCGCAGCTTCCTGGACAGCACCGGTGACGGCATCGGCGATCTCGCGGGGGTCAGGGCGGGACTGCCGTACCTGAGGAAGCTCGGCGTGGACGGGATCTGGCTCAGCCCGTTCTACCCCTCGCCGCAGCACGACCACGGCTACGACGTGGCCGACTACCGCGACGTCGACCCGGTCTTCGGCGACCTCGCCGAGTTCGACCGGCTGGTGGCCGCCGCCCACCGCCTCGGCATCCGGGTCCTGCTGGACATCGTCCCCAACCACTGCTCCAGCGAGCACCCGTGGTTCCGTGAGGCCCTCGCCGCCGCACCCGGCTGCCCCGAGCGCGCCCGCTTCCACTTCGCCGACGGCCGGGGCCCCGACGGCGGCGAGCCGCCCAACAACTGGCACGCCATGTTCGGCGGCCCCGCCTGGACCCGCGTCACCGAGCCCGACGGCCGCCCCGGCCAGTGGTACCTGCACATGTTCACGCCCGAACAGCCGGACTGGAACTGGCGCGAGCCCGCCGTCGCCGCCGAGTTCGACCGCACCCTGCGCTTCTGGCTCGACCGGGGCGTCGACGGCTTCCGTATCGACGTCGCCGCCGGCCTGTTCAAGCACCCGGACCTGCCCGACTCCCCGGACCCGGAGGCCGACGCCCGCACCCGCGACTCGGTCAACCCGCTCGCCTGGAACCAGCCCGAGGTGCACGGCGTGTGGCGGCACTGGCGCGCGGTCTGCGAGGAGTACACCGCCCGCGACGGCCGCGAACGCCTCCTGGTCGGCGAGGTCTCCGTGCCCTCCGCCCGCGAACACGCCAAGTACGTCCGCCCGGACGAGCTGCACCAGGCCTTCTTCTTCGACCTGCTCGGCGCGCCCTGGGACGCCGACGCCTTCCGCAAGGTCGTCTCCGAGGCCATGCAGGACATCGCCGGGACCGGCTCCACCGTCACCTGGGTCCTCAACAACCACGACCAGGTGCGCACCGTCACCCGCTACGGGGAGCCCGCCGAGGGCAGCGGACTCGGCGCCGCCCGCGCCCGTGCCGCCGCGCTGCTGATGCTGGCGCTGCCCGGCGCCGCCTACATCTACCAGGGCGAGGAGCTGGGGCTGCCGGAGGTCGTCGACCTGCCCGACGACGTGCTCACCGACCCGATCTTCCGCCGCACCGGCAGCCGCGCCCGCATACGGGACGGCTGCCGGGTGCCGCTGCCCTGGTCCGGCCAGGCCTCGCCGTTCGGCTTCACCTCCGGCACCGAGAGCGCCAAGCCGTGGCTGCCGCAGCCCGAGTACTTCGCCGAGTACGCCACCCACCGCGCCCTCGCCGACACCCGCTCCTCCTGGCACCTGTACCGCGACGGCCTGCAACTGCGCTCCGCCCTGCACCAGTTGGGCGAGGGCTCATTGCGCTGGCTGGAGACCCAGCCCGGCGTCCTCGCCTTCACCCGCGGCGACGACCTCGTCTGCGCCGTCAACTTCGGCACCGCCCCCGTACCCGCTCCGGTCCCCGGCACCCCGCTGCTCGCCAGCGGACCCTGCCCGCCCGGAGAACTGCCCGGCTCCACCGCCGCCTGGTGGATCGACGGCTCCTGAGAAGCACGCCCGGTCACCTCCCGTACCTCCGAAGGGACATCGATGATGATGCGACGACGTACCACCCTGCTCACCGGATGCACCGCCCTCGTCCTCGCGCTCGGCGCGACCGCCTGCGGAAGCGGCGACCCCGTCACCGCCGGCGGCGGCGACAAGTCGCTCGACGGCCAGACCGTCACCGTGGCCGGCGTCTGGTCCGGCAGCGAGCAGAAAAACTTCCAGAAGGTGCTGGACGCCTTCACCGAGAAGACCGGCGCCAAGACCCAGTTCGTCTCCACCGGCGACAACGTCTCCACCGTCGTCGGCAGCAAGATCGAAGGCGGCAACGCCCCCGACGTCGTGATGGTCCCGCAGGTCGGCGTGCTCAAGCAGTTCGCCGAGAAGGGCTGGCTGAAGCCGCTGGACAAGAAGGTGCAGTCCGCCGTCGGCGCCAACTTCGCCGAGGTGTGGCAGAACTACGGCACCGTCGACAGCACCCTGTACGGTCTCTACTTCAAGGCCGCCCACAAGTCGACCGTCTGGTACAGCCCCGAGGCGCTCGAACAGGCCGGCGTCGCGGAGCCCAAGACCTACGACGAGATGTTGAAGAACGGCCGGACGATCTCCGACTCCGGACTCGCCGCCTTCTCCGTCGCCGGCCAGGACGGCTGGACCCTGACCGACTGGTTCGAGAACGTCTACCTCTCCCAGGCAGGACCCGAGAAGTACGACGCCCTCGCCGCGCACGAGATCAAGTGGACCGACCCGACAGTGGTCGACGCGCTCACCACCCTCGGCACGCTGTTCAAGGACAAGCAGCTCGTCGCGGGCGGCCAGAAGGCGGCCCTCAACACCGACTTCCCCGGCTCGGTGGAGAAGGTCTTCGGCCCGAAGGCCGAGGCCGCCATGGTCTACGAGGGCGACTTCGTCGCCGGGGTCGCCAAGGACCAGTTCGGCAGGACCATCGGCACCGACGCGAACTTCTTCCCGTTCCCGCCGGTCGGCGCCGGCGAGGCCCCCGTCGTCAGCGGCGGCGACGCGGCCGTCGTCCTCAAGGACGGCAAGAACAGCGAGGCCGGCATGGCACTCGTGGAGTACCTGGCGAGCCCCGAGGCCGCCGCGGTGTGGGCCGGGACCGGCGGCTTCCTCTCCCCGAACAAGAAGCTCGACCTGTCCTCCTACGGCGACGACGTCACCCGCGCCACCGCCGAGTCCCTGATCGCCGCCGGCGACTCCGTCCGCTTCGACATGTCCGACCAGGCCCCCGCGGCCTTCGGCGGCACCAAGGGCGCCGGCGAGTGGAAGATCCTCCAGGACTTCCTGCGCGACCCCTCCGACCCGGCGAAGACCGCGGCCGAGCTGGAGAAGGCCGCCGCCAAGGCCTACGGGAACTGACGGCCATGACCGCCACACTCCTGAAAGAGGCGACCCCGCCCGCCCCCGCGCGCCCCGACGGCGCGCGCGGGCGGCGCCTGCGCCGGCGAGGGCGGATCGTCGCCCTGCTGTTCGCGCTCCCCGCGCTGCTCCTGCTGGGCGCGCTGGTGGTCTACCCGGTGCTGTTCTCCGTCGGCCGCAGTTTCTTCGACGCCTCCGGCACCGAGTTCGTGGGCGGCGAGAACTACGCCGAGATGTTCCGCGACCCGACCACCCTCAAGGCCGTCCGCAACACCGCCATCTGGGTCGTCGTGGCCCCGACCCTGCTCACCGGACTCGGCCTGATCCTGGCCGTCCTGGTCGAGAAGGTGCGCTGGGCCACCGCCTTCAAACTCCTGCTGTTCATGCCGATGGCGGTCTCCTTCCTCGCCGCCGGCATCATCTTCCGCCTCGCCTACGACGAGGACCCCGACAAGGGCGTCCTCGACGCGGCCGTCGTCTCCGTCCACGACGCCTTCAAGGGCAGCTCCTCCTACCCGACCGCCCGCGCGCGCGACGACCAGGGACTCACCAGGGAACCGGACGGTTCGTACGTCACCGCCGCGGACGTCTCACCCGGGGGCACGGCGGCGCTCGGCCTTGTCGGCGTCGCCCCCAAGGACCTGCCGGGCGGGGCGGAACCCGCGTCGCGCGCCGCGTCGGACACGGCCGGCCCCGACGAGGTGCGCGGAGTGGTCTACCTCGACTTCACGCCCGGCGGAGGAGGGCGGCAGGGAGCGGTCGACCCGGACGAGAGCGGACTGCCCGGGGTGACCGTCGAAGCGGTGCGCGACGGGAAGACGGTCGCGAGCACCACCACCGCGGCCGACGGCTCCTTCCGCTTCACCGGACTCGACGACGGCTCCTACGCGCTGAGGCTGCCCTCGGCCAACTTCGCGCCGCCCTACGACGGCATCTCCTGGCTCGGCCCGGCGCTGGTCACCCCGGCGATCATCGGGGCGTACCTGTGGATCTGGACCGGGTTCGCGATGGTGCTGATCGGGGCCGGCCTCTCCACCCTGCCCCGGGACGCGCTGGAGGCGGCGCGGATGGACGGCGCAGGCGAGTGGCAGATCTTCCGGCGGATCACCGTCCCGCTGCTCGCACCGGTGCTGACCGTCGTCTTCGTGACGCTGGTGATCAACGTGATGAAGGTCTTCGACCTCGTCTACATCATCGCGCCCGGCCCGGTGCAGGAGGACGCGACCGTACTGGCGACGCAGATGTGGCTGGTGTCCTTCGGCGGCGGCAACAACCAGGGCCTGGGCAGCGCGCTCGGCGTCCTGCTGCTGCTCCTGGTGGTCCCGGCCATGGTGTTCAACGTCCGCCGCTTCAAGAGGAGTCAGCGATGAACGCGATCCGTCGCGGCCTGAGCAGCGCGGTGGTGCAGGCCTTCCTTGTGGTGATCGGGCTGGTGTGGATCACCCCGCTGGCCGGGCTGTTCCTGTCCTCGCTGCGATCGGCGGAGGACACCGCGAAGGGAGGCTGGTGGACCGTCCTCACCAGCCCCGGGCAGCTGTCCTTCGACAACTACTCGGCGCTGCTGGAGAACTCCGGCATGACCCAGGCGTTCTGGAACACCGTGCTGATCTCGGTGCCGACCACCGTGCTCGTCGTGGTCGTCGCCGCGCTCGCCGGGTACGCCTTCGCCTGGCTGGAGTTCCCGGGCCGGGACGCGGTGTTCCTGGGCGTGGTGGCGCTGCTGGTGGTCCCCGTGCAGATCGGACTGCTGCCGGTCGCCAAACTCTTCGGCCAGCTGGGCCTGTTCGGGACCATCCCGGGTGTGGTGCTGTTCCACGTGGCGTACGGGCTGCCGTTCGCGGTGTTCCTGCTGCGGAACTACTTCGCCGAGATGCCGAAGGAGATGCTGGAGGCCGCCCGGATGGACGGCGGCAGCGAGTGGCGGATCTTCACCCGGCTGGTGCTGCCGGTGGGGCGGCCGGCCATCGCCAGCCTCGCCATCTTCCAGTTCCTGTGGGTGTGGAACGACATGCTGGTCGCGCTGCTGTTCGCGGACAGCTCGTCGCAGCCCTTGACGGTGGAACTGCAGTCGCAGATCCGGCAGTTCGGCAGCAATGTGGATGTGCTGGCGCCGGGGGCGTTCCTGTCGCTGGTGGTGCCGGTGGTCGTGTTCTTCGCGTTCCAGCGGCACTTCGTGCAGGGGGTCATGGCGGGGTCCGTGAAGTAGGGGGTGGGGCGGGGAGGGCTTTCGCCCCCTCCGCCCCCTTCCCGTCCCTGGGACCGCGCCCCCGGCCCCCTACGGCCCTTCGGGCCTCGTCCTCGAACGCCGGACGGGCCGGTCACGCCGTCGCCGGCGGGTACAGCGTCCTCGGGAGCTGGGATGCCGCCGGTGCGTCCAGGAGCCACAGGGTGCGGGCGCGGCCGTGGGCGCCTGCTGCCGGGGCCTGGATCTCGCCCGCGCCCGAGAGAGCGATGGCCGCCGCCTCCGCCTTGTCCTCGCCCGCCGCCAGGAGCCACACCTCACGGGCCGCGCGGATCGCCGGCAGGGTGAGCGTGACCCGCGTCGGCGGGGGCTTGGGGGCGCCGTGGACGCCGACCACCGTGCGCTCCGTCTCGCGGACCGCGGGCAGTTCGGGGAACAGGGACGCCACGTGCGTGTCCGGACCCACGCCCAGCATCAGCACGTCGAAGGCCGGCACCGCGCCGTGGTCCTCCGGGCCCGCCGCCGCGGCCAGCTCCCGCGCGTAGGCGTCGGCCGCCGCCTCCACGTCCGAGCCGTGCGGACCGTCCGACGCGGGCATGGCGTGCACGCGCTTCGGGTCCAGCGGCACCGCGTCCAGCAGTGCCTCACGGGCCTGCGTGACGTTGCGGTCCGGGTCGCCCTCGGGCAGGAACCGCTCGTCGCCCCACCACAGGTCCAGGCGCGGCCAGTCGATCGCGTCCCGGGCCGGGGCGGCGGCCAGCGCCGCCAGCAGGCCGTTGCCGTTGCGCCCGCCGGTCAGCACCACCGACGCCTCGCCCCGGGAGGCCTGCGCGTCCACGATCCGGGTGATCAGCCGGGCCGCCGCGGCCTGCGCCATCAGCTCCTTGTCCCGGTGGACGACCAGCTGGGGTGCCGTACTCACTTGACCGCCGCCCTCTTCACCGGTGCCTCCGCGGTCGCCTCGGCCGCGGGACCTTTCGCAACCGACTCGACGGGAGCCGGGACGGCCTGCCGTTCTCCTTTGGCCGGCGCGTCACCGCCGTTGCCCTGCTTCAGCCGCTCCACGCCGTAGCGCAGGGCGGACGCGTAGGTGTCGTCCGGGTCCAGCCGGCGCAGCTCCTCCGCGATCAGCTCCGCGGTGTCCCGGCGCTTGAGCGCCACCGCCCGCCGGGGCTGGCCCTGGATGGCCAGCGTGGCCAGCGAACCGTCGGCGCGGTCCAGCACGATCGGGCCGCAGTCGGTGTCCATGCGGACCGCCGTGAGACCCGGGCCTGCCGAACGGGTGCGCCGGACGGGGACGTCCAGCCGGTCCGCGAGCCACATCGCCAGCAGCTCGCAGCTCGGGTTGAACTCCTCGCCCTCCACCTCGACGCCCTGCACCTCGCAGGCGACCTGGTCCAGCGCGGCGGCCAGCATGGAACGCCACGGCGTGATGCGGGTCCACGACAGGTCCGTGTCGCCCGGGGTGTAGGCGTCGGCGCGGGCGGCGAGCTCCTTCACCGGCTGCTCGCAGGCGTAGGTGTCGGTCACCCGGCGCTGGGCCAGCGCGCCCAACGGGTCGTTCGCCGGGTCCAGCGGCGCGTTCACCGGCCACCACACCACCACCGGGGCGTCCGGCAGCAGCAGCGGCAGCACCACCGACTGGGCGTGGTCGACGACCTCGCCGTGCAGGCGGAGCACCACCGTCTCGCCGGTGCCGGCGTCCGCGCCGACCCGCACCTCGGCGTCCAGCCGCGACTGCGTCCGGTCCCGGGGCGAGCGGGAGACCCGCTTGATGACGACCAGCGTGCGCGAGGGGTGCTCGCGCGAGGCGTCGCCGGCCGCCTTCAGCGCGTCGTAGGCGTTCTCCTCGTCCGTCACGATGACCAGCGTCAGCACCATGCCGACGGCCGGCGTGCCGATGGCCCGCCGGGCCTTCACCAGCGCCTTGTTGATCTTGCTGGCCGTGGTGTCCGTGAGGTCTGTCTTCATGGCCGGCGCCAGCTCCGTCCGTCTCGCTCGAGCATGTGGTCCGCCTCGACGGGGCCCCAGGTGCCGGCCGGGTACTGCGCCGGCGTGCCGTTGGTGTCCCAGTACTCCTCGATCGGGTCGAGGATCTTCCAGGACAGCTCGACCTCCTCCGTGCGCGGGAAGAGGTTGGAGTCGCCGAGCAGCACGTCGAGGATCAGCCGTTCGTACGCCTCCGGGCTGGACTCGGTGAAGGACTCGCCGTACGCGAAGTCCATCGACACGTCCCGGATCTCCATCGACGTGCCGGGCACCTTGGAGCCGAACCGCACCGTGACGCCCTCGTCCGGCTGGACGCGGATCACGATGGCGTTCTGGCCGAGCTCCTCGGTGGCCGAGGTGTCGAAGGGGAGTGCGGCGCCCGCTGGAAGACGACAGCGATCTCGGTGACCCGGCGGCCCAGGCGCTTGCCGGTGCGCAGGTAGAAGGGCACGCCCGCCCAGCGGCGGTTGTCGATGCCCACCTTGATCGCTGCGTAGGTGTCGGTCTTGGAGGACCGGTCGATGCCTTCCTCCTCCAGGTACCCGATGACCTTCGCGCCGCCCTGCCAGCCGGCCGCGTACTGGCCGCGCACGGTGTCGCGGCCCAGGTCCTTCGGCAGCCGCACGGCGCCGAGCACCTTGGTCTTCTCCGCGGCCAGCGCGTCCGCGTCGAAGGAGGCGGGCTCCTCCATGGCGGTGAGGGCCAGCAGCTGGAGCAGGTGGTTCTGGATGACGTCGCGGGCGGCGCCGATGCCGTCGTAGTAGCCGGCCCGGCCGCCGATGCCGATGTCCTCGGCCATGGTGATCTGCACGTGGTCCACGAAGGACCGGTTCCAGATCGGCTCGAACATCTGGTTGGCGAAGCGCAGCGCCAGGATGTTCTGGACGGTCTCCTTGCCCAGGTAGTGGTCGATCCGGAACACCTGGTCCGGGGCGAACACCTCGTGGACGATCGCGTTCAGCTCCTCGGCCGACCTCAGGTCGTGTCCGAACGGCTTCTCGATGACCGCGCGCCGCCAGGAACCGTCCGTCTGGTCGGCCAGCCCGTGCTTCTTCAGCTGCTGGATGACCACCGGGAAGGACCGCGGCGGCACGGACAGGTAGAAGGCGAAGTTGCCGCCCGTGCCCTGCGCCTTGTCCAGTTCCTCGATCGTGCCCCGCAGCCGCTCGAAGGACTCGTCGTCGTCGAAGGTGCCCTGCACGAAACGCATGCCCTGGATGAGCTGCTGCCAGACCTCCTCACGGAAGGGGGTGCGGGCGTGCTCCTTGACCGCGTCGTGGACCTCCTGCGCGAAGTCCTCGTTCGCCCATTCGCGGCGGGCGAAGCCCACCAGCGAGAAGCCCGGCGGCAGCAGCCCCCGGTTGGCGAGGTCGTACACGGCCGGCATCAGCTTCTTGCGTGACAGGTCACCCGTGACGCCGAAGATGACCAGGCCCGACGGCCCCGCGATACGCGGGAGCCGTCGGTCCGCCGGGTCACGCAGCGGATTGCTGCTCGACAAGGTCTCAGCCCTCCGAGGGGGCGAGGCGCTGGAGCTCCGCCTCGGTCGACTTCAGCAGGTCGTTCCAGGACGCCTCGAACTTGTCGACGCCCTCGTCCTCGAGAAGCCGCACCACCTCGTCGTACGCGATGCCGAGCGCCTCGACCGCGTCGAGGTCGGCGCGCGCCTGCTCGTACGTGCCCGCGACGGCGTTGCCCCGGATCTCGCCCTTCTCCTCGGTGGCGAACAGCGTCGCCTCCGGCATGGTGTTCACCGTGTTCGGCGCCACCAGTTCGTCGACGTACATGGTGGCCTTGTACGCCTTGTCCTTCACACCGGTCGAGGCCCACAGCGGACGCTGCTTGTTGGCGCCCTCGCGCTCCAGCGCCGCCCAGCGGTCGGTGGAGAAGACCTCCTCGTACGCCTGGTAGGCCAGGCGCGCGTTGGCGATGGCGGCCTTGCCGCGCAGCGCCTTGGCCTCGTCGGTGCCGAGCGCGTCGATCCGCTTGTCGATCTCGGTGTCCACGCGGGACACGAAGAAGGACGCCACGGAGTGGATCTTCGACAGGTCCAGGCCGCGGGCCTTGGCCTTCTCCAGGCCGGTCAGGAACGCGTCCATGACCTTGCGGTAGCGCTCCAGGGAGAAGATCAGCGTGACGTTGACGCTGATGCCCAGGCCGATGACCTCGGCGATGGCCGGGATGCCCGCCTCGGTCGCCGGGATCTTGATCAGCGTGTTCGGCCGGTCCACCAGCCAGGCGAGCTGCTTGGCCTCGGCGACCGTCGCGCGGGTGTCGTGGGCCAGCCGCGGGTCGACCTCGATCGAGACCCGGCCGTCCTGGCCGTCGGTGGCGTCGAAGACCGGGCGCAGGATGTCGGCGGCGTCGCGGACGTCCGCCGTGGTGATCATCCGGACGGCTTCCTCGACGGTGACCTTCCGGGCCGCGAGGTCGGTGAGCTGCGTGTCGTACCCGTCGCCCTCCGAGATCGCCTTCTGGAAGATCGTCGGGTTGGTGGTGACGCCCACGACGTGCTGCTGGTCGATCAGCTCGGCGAGGTTGCCGGAGGTGATCCGCTTGCGCGACAGGTCGTCCAGCCAGATCGCGACGCCTTCGTCGGAAAGGCGCTTCAGTGCGTCTGTCATGGAAATTCCATCTCCTACGTGTCGTATATGAGCGTCAGCGCCGGGCGGCGGCGATCGATTCCCGCGCGACGGCGGCCACGTTCTCGGCGGTGAAGCCGTACTCCTGGAACAGCACCTTGCCGTCGGCGGAGGCACCGAAGTGCTCCAGCGAGACGATGCGGCCGGCGTCGCCCACGAACCTGTGCCAGGTGAGGCCGATCCCCGCCTCGACGGCCACGCGCGCCTTCACGGACGGCGGCAGGACCCTGTCCCGGTACCCCTGGTCCTGCTCCTCGAACCACTCCACGGACGGCATGGACACGACGCGCGTCGGCACGCCGTCCGCCTGGAGCCGCTCCCGCGCCTCGACCGCGACGTGCACCTCGGAACCGGTGGCGATCAGGACGACCTCGGGCTCGCCGCCCTCGGCCTCGAACAGCACGTAGCCGCCGCGGGCCGCGTCCTCGTTGGGCTCGTACGTCGGCACGCCCTGGCGGGTCAGCGCCAGACCGTGCGGGGCGCCCTTGCCGAACTCCTTGGTCCAGCGCCTGAGGATCTCGCGCCAGGCGATCGCGGTTTCGTTAGCGTCGGCCGGGCGGACCACGTTCAGGCCCGGGATGGCGCGCAGCGCGGCCAGGTGCTCGACCGGCTGGTGGGTCGGGCCGTCCTCGCCGAGACCGATGGAGTCGTGCGTCCACACGTAGGTCACCGGCAGGTGCATCAGCGCGGACAGCCGCACCGCGTTGCGCATGTAGTCCGAGAACACCAGGAAGGTGCCGGCGTAGATGCGTGTGTTGCCGTGCAGCGCGATGCCGTTCATCTCCGCGGCCATGGCGTGCTCGCGGATGCCGAAGTGGATCGTGCGGCCGTACGGGTCGGCCTCCGGCAGCGGGTTGCCCGCCGGGAGGAACGACGACGTCTTGTCGATCGTGGTGTTGTTGGAGCCCGCGAGGTCGGCCGAGCCGCCCCACAGCTCCGGGATCACCGCGCCGAGCGCCTGCAGCACCTTGCCGGAGGCGGCGCGGGTGGCGACACCCTTGCCCGGCTCGAACACCGGCAGCGCGTCCTGCCAGCCCTTGGGGAGCTCACCGGCGGCGATGCGGTCGTACTCGGCGGCCCGCTCGGGGTTGTTGTCCCGCCACTGCTGGAAGGACTTCTCCCACACCGCGCGGGCGGCCTGGCCGCGCTCCAGCGCCTTGCGGGTGTGCCCGATGACCTCGTCGGAGACCTCGAAGGACTTCTCCGGGTCGAAGCCGAGGACCCGCTTGGTGGCCGCGACCTCGTCATCGCCGAGCGCCGAGCCGTGCGCGGCCTCGGTGTTCTGCGCGTTCGGGGCGGGCCAGGCGATGATCGAGCGCATCGCGATGAAGGACGGGCGGTCGGTGACCTTCTTCGCCTCCTGGATCGCGTCGTAGATCGCGTTCGGGTCCAGGTCGCCGTCCGGCTTGGGCGCCACGCGCTGCACGTGCCAGCCGTAGGCCTCGTACCGCTTGACCGTGTCCTCCGAGACGGCCGTCTCGGTGTCGCCCTCGATCGAGATGTGGTTGTCGTCCCACAGCAGGACCAGGTTGCCCAGCTTCTGGTGGCCGGCCAGCGAGGACGCCTCCGCGGAGATGCCCTCCTGGAGGCAGCCGTCACCGGCGATGCAGTAGACGAAGTGGTCGAAGGGGGACTCGCCCGCGGGTGCCTCCGGGTCGAACAGACCGCGCTCGTAGCGGGCGGCCATCGCCATGCCCACCGCGTTGGCGACACCCTGGCCGAGCGGACCGGTCGTGGTCTCCACGCCCGTGGTGTGGCCGTACTCCGGGTGGCCCGGGGTCCTGGAGCCCCAGGTGCGGAAGGACTTCAGGTCGTCCAGCTCCAGGCCGAAGCCGGCCAGGTACAGCTGGGTGTAGAGGGTCAGGGACGAGTGGCCCGCGGACAGCACGAAGCGGTCGCGGCCGACCCAGTCGGCGTCCGCCGGGTCGTGCCGCATCACCTTCTGGAAGAGGGTGTACGCGGCTGGTGCCAGGCTCATCGCCGTACCCGGATGGCCGTTGCCGACCTTCTGTACGGCATCGGCGGCCAGGACGCGGGCGGTGTCGACGGCCCGCTGGTCCAGCTCGGTCCACTCGAGGTCTGTGGTGGTCGGCTTTGTGCTCACCCTGAGTCAGGGCTCCTCTCCACATGTCGGATGCCGGTGACTACCCACCGACGAGGTCGAGCCTACCCCCGTAGGACGTGCCTTTTTCCGGGTCATTCCAGAGTGCGGGCACTCCCCGCGATCCGCCTCCTGACTGGGAAGTTTCCGCATTCGGCAGATGAATACGGAGCCGCTCATCCGCGTGCTCAATCGAGCTGGGGAACGCACCTCGGAGAGCACCCCGGAGGGCATTCGCCAACACGACCGGACCCCCGCGAATGCCCGGGTCTGGGCAACGTCTAGAGTGGCGTGGTACGCGCGAGCCTTTACCGCCACTTCACATGGGGAGGCTTGCTGGGATGTCTCTGTAGGGGTGTGCGTGACGGCCGTTGAATCCCGCCCGGCGGGGGTCCTGGGGACGAGTCAGAGCCCTGCGCATCGGCCGTTCGGGGCCCGTGTGATGGCTTTCGTGGCTCTCACCAAGCCGCGGATCATCGAACTGCTGCTCATCACCACCGTCCCGGTGATGTTCCTGGCGCAGCAGGGCGTGCCCGACCTGACGCTCGTGCTGCTGACCTGTGTCGGCGGCTACCTGTCGGCGGGCGGCGCCAACGCGCTGAACATGTACATCGATCGCGACATCGACGCGCTGATGGACCGCACCTCGCAGCGGCCGCTGGTGACCGGCATGGTCAGCCCCCGTGAGGCGCTGGTCTTCGGCATCACCCTGGCCGTCGCCTCGACACTGATGTTCGGCCTCACCGTCAACTGGCTGTCCGCCTGGCTCTCCCTCGGCGCGCTCCTCTTCTACGTGGTCGTCTACACGATGATCCTCAAGCGGCGCACCGCGCAGAACATCGTGTGGGGCGGCATCGCCGGCTGCATGCCGGTGCTGATCGGCTGGTCCGCGGTCACCAACTCGATGTCCTGGGCCCCGGTCGTCCTCTTCCTCGTCATCTTCTTCTGGACGCCGCCGCACTACTGGCCGCTGTCGATGAAGGTGAAGGAGGACTACGCCCGCGTGGGCGTGCCGATGCTGCCGGTCGTCGCCGGCAACAAGGCGGTCGCCCGGCAGATCGTCCTCTACAGCTGGGTGATGGTCGGCGTGTCGCTGCTGCTCACCCCGATGGGCTACACCGGCTGGTTCTACACCGCGGTCGCCCTGGCGGCCGGCGGCTGGTGGCTGTGGGAGGCGCACGCGCTGCTGAACCGCGCCAAGGCCGAGGTGACCGGCGCCAAGCTCAAGGAGATGCGGCTGTTCCACTGGTCCATCACCTACGTCTCGCTGGTCTTCGTCGCCATCGCTGTGGATCCGTTCCTGCGCTGAGACACCCCTGGCACGCCGACGGGCGGGGCACGTGGCCAAGGCCACGGACCCCGCCCGTCGCCGTTCGATCTACTCGTCGGTAGCATCCTGGTCATGGCAGACACGCAGCAGGTGGACCCGAAGGACGGGCAGAAGGCGGCCCGGCTCGCCAAGCGGATCGGCGGCTTCGCCAAGGAGCACGGCGGCGCCGAGGGCCAGGTGGCATACCTCGGACAGCGCGGCGCCCGGATCGTCCTCGTCGGCGAGGACGGCGCCTGGGGTGACGTCTTCGCCCCGTCCATGGAGATCGCGCGGCAGGCCGTCGAGAAGGCCGGCATCACCGTGCACGAGGAGTTCGACGGCGAGTTCGCCGCCAAGGTGAGGACCGGCCCGTACGAGTGGAGCCGCATGGCGGGCATCCAGGTCGGCGGCCCCTCCAACGACTGACCGCCCCCAGGGCAACACCTCTTCACCGGTTCACCCGTTAGGACGTGTAGGCAGCGACAGCGTCCACACGGGGAGAGCCCGGAGATGATCGACCCGCCGTCCCTCGTGGACCAGTACTGCCACGGCGTACTGCGCACGGAGCTGGGCCTCGGCACGTTCGAGGCCCAGCTGGCCCGCACCGAGGGCCCGCCCGCGCCCGGCACCACCCTCTTCGACACGCAGACCGGGTTCGCCGTGCGCCGCTGGTGCCCGCCGCTGCTGGGCCTGGAGCCGCACTGCCCGCCCTCCCGCTACCTCGCCCGGCGCCGTGAGCTGGGCAGCGTCGAGGCGGGCCGCCGGCTGCTGCGGGGCAGCGGCATCACCGCCTACCTCGTCGACACCGGCCTGTCCGACGACCTCACCGACCCCGCCGAGCTGGGCCGGGCCGGGGAGGCCGAGGCGCACGAGATCGTCCGCCTGGAGCAGCTCGCCGAACAGGTCGCCGACACCTCCGGCACCGTCGAGTCCTTCCTGGCCAATCTCGCCGAGTCCGTCCACGCCGCCGCCGCGCACGCGGTCGCCTTCACCTCCGTCGCCGGACTGCGGCACGGGCTGGCGCTCAGCCCCGAGCCTCCGCAGGCGGGCGAGGTGCGCGGCGCCGCCGGACGCTGGCTGGCCGCGCGCGGCGCGGGGGGCCGGCTGAGCGACCCGGTGCTGCTGCGCCATCTGCTGTGGATCGCGGTGGCCTCCGGTCTGCCCCTCCAGCTGCACGCCGGACTCGGCGCCCCGGGCGCGCGCGTCGACCGCACCGACCCCGTCCTGCTGACCGACTTCGTCCGGGCCACCGCGGGGCTCGGCACCGACCTCGTGCTGCTGCACGGCTACCCGTACCACCGGCACGCCGCCCACCTCGCCGGGGTCTTCCCGCACGTCTACGCCGACTGCGGCGCCGCCCTCGTGCGCACCGGCGCCCGCGCCGCGACCGTCCTCGCGGAGGTGCTGGAGCTCGCCCCCTTCGGCAAGATCCTCTTCTCCAGCGGTGCCCGCGGTCTGCCCGAGCTGCACGTGGTCGGCGCCCACCTGTTCCGCGAGGCCCTCGGGCGGATCCTCGGCACCTGGGTGGCCGAGGGCGCCTGGTCCCTGGACGACGCCCGGCGCGTCGCCGCGATGATCGCCTCGGGCAACGCGAGCCGGGTGTACGGCCTCGACTGACCGGAAGACGCGGGCCGGGTGCACGGCGTGAACCGGCCGGAACGCACCACCCGGGGGAGCACCGGGGTGGAGACTGGGCGGATGCAGCAGACCGACGCCCTGCTCGACCGCTTCCTCACCGGGCTCGCGCCCCTGTCCCCGGTCGCCGTGTGGGCACACGGCTCACTGGCCGGGGGCGACTACGTGGAGGGCCGCAGCGACCTGGACCTGATCGCGGTCCTGCCCCCGCCGATCGGCCCGCGCACAGTGTGGCGGCTCGCCGTCCTGCACGCCCGGCTGCGCGCCGAACCGCTCGCGGCCGGCCTCCACTGCACGTACCTGACCCCCGACACCACGGAGGGCGCGGAGCGCCGCCACCTCACCTGGGCGCACGAACGGCTGTTCCGGCGCACCGTCACCCCGGTCACCCGGACGGAGCTGCACACCTTCGGCCGGGTGCTGTACGGGGCGCCGCCCGTGGACGTACTGCCTCCGGTGCCGGACGGCGAACTCGCCGCGTACGTGCTGCGCGACCAGCGTGACTACTGGCGGCCGCACGTGGACCGGAGCGACCTGTGGACCCGGGACATCTGGGTCGACCTGGGCATGGTGACCTTCGCACGCGTCACCGTCACCGTCCGGGAGGGCCGCCTGATCTCCAAGCGGGAGGCACTGGAGGTGCTGCCGGCGCTGGGCGCGCCCGAGGAGGTCGTCGCGGACATCAGGGCGCGCCGCTACGGCGGCACGGTGGCCACCGACGAGAAGTGGATCCAGCGGCGCGCCGAACTGGTCCGGGGCTACCTGGGGCCGGCGATCGACGGGCTGGTGGCCGGTTCCTGAGCGGGCACGGGCGTGGCCGCCGGGGCCGTCTCCTCCGGGCGCTCGCGCAGCGACAGCAGGACGCGCAGCACCCAGATCCACATCACGCAGGAGCCGAACATGTGCAGGCCCACCAGAACCTCGGGCAGGTCCGTGAAGTACTGCACGTAGCCGATGAGGCCCTGCGCGAGCAGGACGAGGAACAGTTCGCGGGTGCGGGCCAGCGGGCCCCTGGGGGCGTCGACCGCCTTGAGCACGAACCACAGGGCGAACGTCAGCGTCACCACGATCCACGCCAGCACGGCGTGCAGCTTGCTGACCGTCTCCCAGTCCAGCGGCATCCGCGGGACCTCGCTGGAGTCACCCGCGTGCGGGCCCGCGCCGGTGACCACCGTGCCGGCCGCGATCAGCAGCACGGACGCGCCCACCAGGAACCACACCAGCTGCTGCACGGCCTTGCCGACCAGCGGCCGGGGCTCCGTGTCGCCCTCGCGGGTGCGCTGCCACATCACCGTGGCGACCGCGATCAGCGCCGAGGACAGCAGGAAGTGCGCCGCGACCGTGTACGGGTTCAGGCCGACCAGCACCACGATGCCGCCGAGGACCGCGTTGCCCATGACGACCCAGAACTGCGTCCAGCCCAGCCGGGTGAGGCTGCGCCGGTACGGCTTCTGCGAACGCGCGGCGATGATCGCCCAGCCGACGGCGGCGCAGAGCACGTAGGTCAGCAGGCGGTTGCCGAACTCGATGACGCCGTGCAGGCCCATCTCGCTGGTCGTGGTGAGCGAGTCGTCGGTGCACTTGGGCCAGGTCGGGCAGCCCAGTCCGGAGCCGGTCAGCCGCACCGCGCCGCCGGTGACCACGATGACCACCGACATGACGAGCGCGGTGAGGGCCGCGCGGCGGACGGTCCGGGGATCCGGGGTCCAGCGGGCGGCGATGAAGGCGAGCGGGTTGCGCAGGGCCGCCTGGGCGTCGGCGCGGGTCACGTTTGGCACGCGTCCCATCGTAGGCCGCCGCTTGTGCACACTTTCACGAGGGTCGGTTCCGGGCATCCCGCACTACTCCCAGCGGAAGAACGCGCCGGCCGCCGCGAGCCCCGCGACCGCCCACGCGGTGAGGACGCCGAGGTCGGCCCAGGGCATCCCGGCCCCGTGCTGGAGCACGTCCCGCAGGCCCTCCGACAGCGCGGTGATGGGCAGCAGGCCCAGTACGTGCTGCGCCGCGTCGGGGAACTTGTCCAGCGGCACGACCACCCCGCCGCCGACGAGCAGCAGCAGGAAGACCAGGTTGGCGGCGGCGAGGGTCGCCTCCGCCTTGAGCGTGCCGGCCATCAGCAGCCCGAGCCCGGAGAAGGCCGCCGTGCCGAGGATCAACAGGGCGACCACCGCGAGGGCGCTGCCCTGCGGGTCCCAGCCGAGCAGCAGCGCGATCACCGTCACCAGGACCACCTGGAGCACCTCGGTGACCAGCACCGACAGCGTCTTGGCGGTCATCAGGCCCCAGCGCGGCAGCGGCGACGCGGCGAGCCGCTTCAGCACGCCGTAGCGGCGCTCGAAGCCGGTCGCGATGGCCTGCCCGGTGAACGCCGTCGACATCACGGCGAGCGCCAGGATGCCGGGCGCCAGGAAGTCGACCGCCGCGCCGTCACCGGTGTCCACCACGTCCACGGTGCTGAACAGCACCAGCAGCAGGGTGGGGATGACCACGGTGAGCAGCAGCTGCTCACCGTTGCGCAGCAGCATCTTCGTCTCGAGCACCGCCTGGGCGCCGATCATGCGGGCCAGCGGCGCCGCGCCCGGCTGCGGTGAGTAGGTCCCGGTGGCCGTCACGAGCGCAGCTCCTTGCCGGTCAGCTCCAGGCTGTGCCTTCCCGGGGGACAACCCCCGGACCCCCGGCCGGTCCCGGTGTGATGCGTGATCACGAACGCAGCTCCTTGCCGGTCAGCTCCAGAAAGACGTCTTCCAAGGTGTGGCGCTCCACCGAGATCCGGTCCGGCAGCACGCCGTGCTGCGCGCACCAGGAGGTCACCGTGGCGAGCAGCTGCGGGTCGACCTTGCCGGTGACCCGGTAGGAGCCCGGGGTCACCTCGGCGGCCGAGGCGTCGGACGGCAGCGCCTTGAGCAGGGAGGCCACGTCCAGCCCGGGCCGTCCGGAGAAGCGCAGGGTGTTCTCGGCGCCGCCGCGGCACAGCTCCTCGGGGGAGCCCTGGGCGACGACCCGGCCGGCGTCGATGATCGCCACGTCGTCGGCGAGCTGCTCGGCCTCGTCCATGTAGTGCGTGGTCAGGACGACGGAGACGCCGTCGGTGCGCAGGTCGCGGACCAGGTCCCAGGTGGCGTGGCGGGCCTGCGGGTCGAGGCCGGCGGTCGGCTCGTCCAGGAACACCAGTTCCGGGCGGCCCACCACGGCCATCGCCAGCGCGAGCCGCTGCTGCTGCCCGCCGGACAGCCTCCGGTACGTGGTCCGGCCGCAGGAGCCGAGGCCGAGCCGCTCGATCAGCGCGTCGACGTCCAGCGGGCGCGCGTGCAGTTTGGCCACGTGCCGCAGCATCTCCTCCGCCCGGGCCCCCGCGTACACGCCGCCGGACTGGAGCATCACGCCGATGCGGGGCCGCAGCGCCGCCGTCTGGCGGACCGGGTCGAGGCCCAGGACGCGTACCGTGCCGGAGTCCGGCCTCCGGTACCCCTCGCAGGTCTCTACCGTGGTCGTCTTGCCGGCGCCGTTGGGGCCGAGCACGGCGGTCACGCCCTGCCGGGCCACCAGGTCGAGGCCGTCCACCGCGGTCTTCGCGCCGTACCGCTTCACCAGGGCCTGCACCTGGACCACGGGCTCACTTCGCATGGGTCACGAGTCTAGGGAGATGCCGGGCGGCTCCGACCGGGGGGTGCGGGAAGTCGCCCGGACGGGAAAAGCGCCCTTGCCTGGACCCGCGCCGAGTGGTCCCCGACGGACAACCTGGCCGGTCGGAGGGGGTGCGGGTGGTGTCCACGGGGTGTCCGGGAGCGTCCCCGGTTTGATCGATCAAAGATCGTTTGCGCAGGTCAGATTAGGTTCACCTAAGTGACGCAGCGCACGGGGGGCGGTCAGGACGCGGCTTGCCGGGCTCCGATGAATTACGCAACAATGGCGTTGTGAAAAACGTTGGCGAGGCGTCCCACGAGGAGCTGGCAACCGGTGAGCGGTCCACCCGCAACCGCGTCGCCCGCTCCATCCTGGATCACGGCCCGTCGACCGTCGCCGAACTGGCCGAGCGGCTGAAGCTCACCCAGGCGGCCGTACGCCGGCATCTGGACGCCCTGGCCGCGGACAACGTGGTGGAGGCCCGTGACCGCCGCGTCTACGGCGCCCGCTCGCGTGGGCGCCCGGCCAAGGCGTTCGCCCTGACCGACTGCGGCCGGGACGCCTTCGACCAGTCCTACGACAAACTGGCGGTGGACGCGCTGCGCTGGATCGCGGAGCGGGAGGGCGGCGGCGAGGCGATCGCCGCGTTCGCCCGCGCCCGCATCGCCGGTCAGGCCGGCGCGTACCGCAAGGCGGTCGAGGGTGTGCCGCCCGAGAAGCGGACGGAGGCGCTGGCCAAGGCGCTCAGCGCGGACGGGTACGCTGCCACCGCGCGCAGCGCACCGGTCGGCGAGCAGCTCTGCCAGCACCACTGCCCGGTCGCCCACGTCGCCGAACAGTTCCCACAGCTCTGCGAGGCCGAGACGGAATTTTTCGCCGAGCTTCTCGGTACGCACGTACAGCGGCTGGCGACGATCGCGCACGGCGACGGCGTCTGCACGACGTTCATCCCCAAGATTTCCCACAACGCATCTGCAAGCACGTCCGGGAGGAACCCCGCATGACTCTCCCCACGGAGACTGCCCACCCCGAGCTGGAGGGTCTGGGCAACTACGAATACGGCTGGGCCGACCGTGACGAGGCCGGTGCGTCGGCGCGACGCGGCCTGAACGAGGAAGTCGTCCGGGACATCTCCGGGAAGAAGAACGAGCCGGAGTGGATGACCAAGCTCCGTCTCAAGGGCCTGCGCCTGTTCGAGAAGAAGCCCATGCCGAACTGGGGCTCCGACCTCTCCGGCATCGACTTCGACAACATCAAGTACTTCGTGCGCTCCACGGAGAAGCAGGCGGAGTCCTGGGAGGACCTCCCCGAGGACATCAAGAACACCTACGACAAGCTGGGCATCCCCGAGGCCGAGAAGAAGCGCCTCGTCGCCGGTGTCGCCGCCCAGTACGAGTCCGAGGTCGTCTACCACCAGATCCGCGAGGACCTGGAGGAGCAGGGCGTCATCTTCCTCGACACCGACACCGCCCTGAAGGAGCACCCGGAGCTCTTCAAGGAGTACTTCGGCACGGTCATCCCGGTCGGCGACAACAAGTTCGCGTCACTGAACTCCGCGGTGTGGTCCGGCGGCTCCTTCATCTACGTCCCCCCGGGCGTGCACGTGGAGATCCCGCTCCAGGCCTACTTCCGGATCAACACCGAGAACATGGGTCAGTTCGAGCGGACCCTGATCATCGTCGACGAGGGTGCCTACGTGCACTACGTCGAGGGCTGCACCGCGCCGATCTACAAGTCGGACTCGCTGCACTCCGCGGTCGTCGAGATCATCGTCAAGAAGAACGCCCGCTGCCGTTACACGACCATCCAGAACTGGTCGAACAACGTCTACAACCTGGTCACCAAGCGCGCCGTGGCCTACGAGGGCGCGACCATGGAGTGGGTCGACGGCAACATCGGCTCCAAGGTCACCATGAAGTACCCGGCCGTCTACCTGATGGGCGAGCACGCCAAGGGCGAGACCCTGTCCATCGCCTTCGCGGGCGAGGGCCAGCACCAGGACGCGGGCGCCAAGATGGTCCACATGGCCCCGAACACCTCGTCCAACATCGTCTCCAAGTCGGTGGCGCGCGGTGGCGGCCGTACCTCCTACCGCGGTCTGATCGAGATCGGCGAGGGCGCCCCCGGCGCCAAGTCCAACGTGCTGTGCGACGCGCTGCTCGTGGACACCATCTCCCGCTCGGACACCTACCCCTACGTGGACGTCCGCGAGGACGACGTGTCCATGGGCCACGAGGCGACCGTCTCCAAGGTCTCCGAGGACCAGCTCTTCTACCTGATGAGCCGCGGTCTGAGCGAGTTCGAGGCGATGGCGATGATCGTGCGCGGCTTCGTCGAGCCGATCGCCAAGGAACTGCCGATGGAGTACGCGCTCGAGCTCAACCGGCTGATCGAGCTCCAGATGGAAGGCGCGGTCGGCTGACACCGGCCAGGGGCGGCCATCGGCCGCCCCGCCGTTCCGTCAAGCCCCTTACGTAAGGAAAGCGAGCACTACGACAGCCATGGCTGAGGCTCAGAACATCCCGGTCGGATCGACGACCGCCGGTTCGATCGCGGTCGCCGCCGAGTCGACCGTCGCCACGCGCATGAGCGCGCCCCCGTCCTTCGACGTGGCGGACTTCCCCGTCCCCCACGGCCGTGAGGAGGAGTGGCGGTTCACCCCGCTGGAGCGGCTGCGCGGCCTGCACGACGGCACCGCCACCGCCACCGACGAGGGCGTCAAGATCGCCGTCGAGGCGCCCGAGGGCGTCACCGTCGAGACCGTCGGCCGCGACGACGCCCGGCTCGGCCGCACCGGCGCCCCGGCGGACCGCGTCGCCGCCCAGGCGTACTCGGCCTTCACCCGGGCCTCGGTCGTGACCGTGCCCAAGGAGACCGTCCTCACGGAGCCGATCCGCATCGCGGTGCACGGCGACGGCGGCACCGCCTACGGCCACCAGGTGATCGAGCTCGGCGCCTTCGCCGAGGCCCTCGTGGTCATCGACCACACCGGTGACGCGGTGCTCGCCGCCAACGTCGAGTACGTCCTCGGGGACGGCGCCAAGCTGACCGTGGTCTCGGTCCAGGACTGGGACGACAAGGCCGTGCACGTCGCCCAGCACAACGCGCTCGTCGGACGCGACGCCTCCTTCAAGTCGGTCGTCGTCACCTTCGGCGGCGACGTCGTCCGCCTCCACCCGCGCGTCATCTACGCGGGCCCCGGCGGCGAGGCCGAGCTGTTCGGCCTGTACTTCACCGACGCCGGCCAGCACCAGGAGCACCGCCTCCTGGTCGACCACAACGTCCCGCACTGCAAGTCCAACGTCGTCTACAAGGGCGCGCTGCAGGGCGAGGAGGCGCACGCCGTGTGGATCGGCGACGTGCTCATCGAGGCCAAGGCCGAGGGCACCGACACCTACGAGATGAACCGGAACCTTGTCCTCACCGACGGCGCGCGGGTCGACTCCGTGCCTAACCTGGAGATCGAGACCGGCGAGATCGTCGGCGCCGGCCACGCCTCCGCGACCGGCCGCTTCGACGACGAGCAGCTCTTCTACCTGATGGCCCGCGGCATCCCCGAGAAGGACGCCCGCCGCCTGGTGGTCCGGGGCTTCTTCGCCGAGCTCGTCCAGCAGATCGGCGTCCCCGACATCGAGGAGCGCCTGATCGCCAAGATCGAGGAGGAGCTGGAGGCCGCGGTCGCATGACCTTCGTACGCGTCTGTGGACTGGGCGAGCTGGAGGAGGACACCCCGAAGCGGGTGGAACTCGACGGCACGCCGGTCTCCGTCGTGCGCACCGAGGGCGAGGTGTTCGCGATCAACGACATCTGCTCGCACGCGAACGTGTCCCTCTCGGAAGGCGAAGTCGACGACTGCCACATCGAGTGCTGGCTGCACGGCTCGCGCTTCGACCTCCGTTCCGGAAAGCCCGACGCCCTCCCGGCGACGCGCCCCGTCCCCGTTTACCCCGTCAAGATCGAAGGGGACGACGTGCTCGTCTCCCTCACCCAGGAGTCCTGAGGCACCCATGGCAACGCTTGAAATCCGAGACCTGCACGTCACCGTCGAGGCCGACAACGCCACGAAGGAGATCCTCAAGGGCGTCGACCTGACCGTGAAGCAGGGCGAGACGCACGCCATCATGGGCCCCAACGGCTCGGGCAAGTCGACCCTCGCCTACTCCCTCGCGGGTCACCCCAAGTACACGATCACCGGCGGCACCGTCACCCTCGACGGCGAGGACGTCCTGGAGATGTCCGTCGACGAGCGCGCCCGCGCCGGCCTGTTCCTCGCCATGCAGTACCCGGTCGAGGTTCCCGGCGTCTCCGTCTCCAACTTCCTGCGCACCTCCGCCACCGCCATCCGCGGCGAGGCCCCGAAGCTGCGCACCTGGGTGAAGGAGGTCCGGGAGGCCATGGAGCGCCTCAACATGGACCCCGCCTTCGCCGAGCGCAACGTCAACGAGGGCTTCTCCGGCGGTGAGAAGAAGCGCCACGAGATCCTTCAGCTGGAGCTGCTCAAGCCGAAGGTCGCGATCCTTGACGAGACCGACTCCGGTCTGGACGTCGACGCCCTGCGCGTCGTCTCCGAGGGCGTCAACCGGGTCCGCGAGTCCGGTCAGGTCGGCACCCTGCTGATCACGCACTACACGCGCATCCTGCGCTACATCAAGCCCGACCACGTCCACGTCTTCGCGGCCGGACGGATCGCCGAGTCCGGCGGCCCCGAGCTCGCCGACAAGCTGGAGGCCGAGGGCTACGAGGCATATGCGAAGCACGACGGAGTCGACACGAAGGGTGGCGCATCCGAGTGACACAGCTGCCGGGCCTCCTCGACACCGAGGCGATCCGCAAGGACTTCCCCATCCTGGACCGGCAGGTCCACGACGGGCGCAAGCTCGTGTACCTGGACAACGCGGCGACCAGCCAGAAGCCGCGGCAGGTGCTGGACGCCCTCGGCGAGTACTACGAGCGCTACAACGCCAACGTCCACCGCGGTGTGCATGTGCTCGCCGAGGAGGCCACGGCGCTGTACGAGGGTGCGCGCGACAAGGTCGCGGAGTTCGTCAACGCGCCCTCGCGCGACGAGGTGATCTTCACCAAGAACGCCTCCGAGTCGCTCAACCTCGTGGCCAACATGCTCGGCTGGGCCGACGAGCCCTACCGGGTGGACCACGAGACCGAGATCGTCATCACGGAGATGGAGCACCACTCCAACATCGTGCCGTGGCAGCTGCTCGCGCAGCGCACGGGCGCGAAGCTGAAGTGGTTCGGCCTTACCGACGACGGCCGGCTCGACCTGTCGAACATCGACGAGATCATCACCGAGAAGACGAAGATCGTCTCCTTCGTGCTGGTGTCCAACATCCTCGGCACGGTCAACCCGGTCGAGGCGATAGTGCGCCGTGCCCAGGAGGTCGGCGCGCTCGTGTGCATCGACGCCTCCCAGGCCGCCCCGCACATGCCGCTGGACGTGCAGGCCCTCCAGGCCGACTTCGTGGCCTTCACCGGCCACAAGATGTGCGGCCCGACCGGCATCGGCGTCCTGTGGGGCCGCCAGGAGCTGCTGGAGGACCTGCCTCCGTTCCTCGGCGGCGGCGAGATGATCGAGACCGTGTCGATGAGTTCGTCGACGTACGCCCCGGCCCCGCACAAGTTCGAGGCGGGTACCCCGCCGATCGCCCAGGCGGTCGGTCTCGGCGCGGCGATCGACTACCTGTCGGCCATCGGCATGGACAAGATCCTCGCGCACGAGCACGCCATCACCGAGTACGCCGTCAAGCGGCTGCTCGAGGTGCCGGACCTGCGCATCATCGGCCCCTCCACGGCCGAGGACCGCGGCGCGGCGATCTCGTTCACCCTCGGGGACATCCACCCGCACGACGTGGGCCAGGTCCTCGACGAGCAGGGCATCGCGGTCCGGGTCGGCCACCACTGCGCCCGTCCCGTCTGCCTGCGGTACGGAATTCCCGCGACCACGCGAGCGTCGTTCTATCTGTACTCCACGCCGGCGGACATCGACGCACTGGTCGACGGTCTGGAGCACGTACGGAACTTCTTCGGATGAGGGGCTGAGGCGTGAAGCTGGACTCCATGTACCAGGACGTCATCCTGGACCATTACAAGAACCCGCACGGGCGGGGTCTCCGGGACGGCGACGCCGAGGTGCACCACGTCAACCCGACGTGCGGCGACGAGATCACCCTGCGCGTGAAGTACGACGGCACGACCATCAGCGACGTCAGCTACGAGGGGCAGGGCTGTTCCATCAGCCAGGCGTCCGCGTCCGTGCTGAACGACCTGCTGGTCGGCAAGGACCTCGCCGAGGCGCAGAAGATCCAGGGGACTTTCCTGGAGCTGATGCAGTCCAAGGGGAAGATCGAGCCCGACGACGCGATGGAGGAGGTGCTGGAGGACGCGGTCGCGTTCGCCGGCGTCTCCAAGTACCCCGCGCGGGTCAAGTGCGCCCTCCTCAGCTGGATGGCGTGGAAGGACGCGACGGCCCAGGCGCTGGGCGCCGACGCCGAAAGGACTACGGCATGAGCGAGACCGTGGAGATGAAGCCGGCCTCGGAGGAGGAGCTCCGCGAGGCCCTGATGGACGTCGTCGACCCCGAGCTGGGCATCGACGTCGTCAACCTGGGCCTGATCTACGGCATCCACGTGGACGACTCCAACGTGGCGACCGTCGACATGACCCTGACGTCGGCGGCGTGCCCGCTGACCGACGTCATCGAGGACCAGGCCAAGTCCGCCACGGACGGCCTGGTCAGCGAGCTGCGTATCAACTGGGTCTGGATGCCGCCGTGGGGCCCGGACAAGATCACGGACGACGGCCGTGAGCAGCTGCGGGCGCTGGGCTTCAACGTCTGAGCCTGCTTCCGCCCGCCGCACGGACTGACGGCGACGCCTCCTTCGGGGGGCGTCGCCTTTTTGTGTTCGCATGTCCGGAGTACGACGTCGTTGTGTACGCTCGTACACATGGGTTACCTGCTGCTCGCCGGGGCCATCGCCGCCGAGGTGTGCGCCACCACCGCCATGAAGTACAGCGACGGCTTCAGCAGGCTCTGGCCCTCCCTGCTGACCGTGCTCGGCTACGTCGTCTCCTTCGCCCTCCTCGCGCAGACCCTGCGCACGGTGGCCGTCGGCACCGCCTACGCCATCTGGGCGGGCGTGGGCACCGCCGCGATCGCCACGATCGGGATGGTCTTCCTGGGCGAGGGGATGACCGTCGCCAAGGCCGCCGGGATCGCGCTGATCATCATCGGGGTCGTGGTGCTGAACCTGGGCGGTGCGCACTGATGGCCCGGCGGCACGACCCCGAACGGCGGCAGCGGATCATCGACGCGGCGATCCGGGTGGTGGGCCGCAGCGGCATCGCGGGACTCACCCACCGCACCGTCGCGCGGGAGGCCGACGTGCCGCTCGGCTCCACCACGTACCACTTCCATACCCTCGACGAGCTGATGGTCGCCGCCCTGCGCCAGGCCAACGAGGGCTTCGCCAAGGTGATCGCCTCACGGGGCGGCCTGGAGGACCCGCGCACCGACCTGGCGGACGAGCTGGCGGGGCTGATGGGGGAGTGGCTGGGCGGCGAGCGGACGGGCGTGGAGCTGGAGTACGAGCTGTACCTGGCAGCGCTGCGGCGCCCGGCCCTGCGTCCGGTCGCCGCCGAGTGGTGCGAGGACGTCGCCGCACTGCTGTCCCGCCGCACGGACCCGGTCACGGCGCGGGCCCTGGTCGCGCTGATGGACGGCATCTGCCTCCAGGTCCTGCTGACCGGCACGCCCTACGACGAGGCGTACGCCCGCGAGGTGCTGGGGCGGCTGCTGCCGCCGAGCTGAACGCGGTCCCGGGACCGCCTGCGGCTCGGGACAGGGCGTGACCCCGCGGGGTGCCGGCGCGGCCGCTGACGCGGCGTGGGCAGCGGTCCTGTGACCGGCTCGCCCTGGGACGAGGCGTGCGCCCGCGGGGTCCTGCCCCGGGCTGCCGCGGTGGGGCCGCACGCGGTCCCGGGACCGGCACCTGAGATGCCGGAGGCACCGGTTCGCGTCCGTGGCCACCGGCCGGTTAGGTTGCCCTCATGACCGACACGACTGCTCAGAGCACCACCGGCGCAGTGGCCGCCGGCCTCGCCACCGTCGCCGCCGACGGCACCGTCCTCGACACCTGGTTCCCCGCCCCCGAGCTCGCCGCCGAGCCGGGCCCGTCCGGCACCGAGCGCCTCTCCGCCGAGCAGGCCGCGGAACTGCTGGGCGGCGGCGCCACCGCCGCGGTCGGCCCGGACCGGCGCCGCGGTGTCGAGGTCGTCGCGGTCCGCACGGTCATCTCCTCGCTGGACGCCAAGCCGATCGACGCACACGACGTCTACCTGCGCCTGCATCTGCTCTCCCACCGCCTGGTGCAGCCGCACGGCCAGAACCTGGACGGCATCTTCGCCCACCTCGCCAACGTCGCCTGGACCTCCCTCGGTCCGGTCGCCGTGGACGAGCTGGAGAAGGTGCGGCTCAACGCCCGCGCGGAGGGCCTGCACCTCCAGGTGACCTCCGTCGACAAGTTCCCGCGTATGACGGACTACGTGGCCCCCAAGGGCGTGCGCATCGCCGACGCCGACCGTGTCCGCCTCGGCGCGCACCTCGCCGAGGGCACCACCGTGATGCACGAGGGCTTCGTCAACTTCAACGCCGGCACGCTCGGCACGTCGATGGTCGAGGGCCGCATCTCCGCCGGTGTCGTCATCGGTGACGGCTCGGACATCGGCGGCGGCGCGTCCACCATGGGCACCCTGTCCGGCGGCGGCAACGTCCGCATCTCCGTCGGCAAGCGGTGCCTGATCGGCGCCGAGGCGGGCGTGGGTATCGCCCTCGGCGACGAGTGCGTGGTCGAGGCCGGCCTCTACGTCACCGCCGGCACCCGGGTCACCCTGCCCGACGGCCAGGTCGTCAAGGCCCGCGAGCTGTCCGGCGCGTCCAACATCCTCTTCCGCCGCAACTCGGTCACCGGCACGGTGGAGGCCCGCCCGAACAACGCGGTGTGGGGCGGCCTGAACGAGGTTCTGCACAGCCACAACTGAGCCGGTCCCAGCGACCGGGCGCCCTCCCACGGCCCGAGGACGGCCTGGGGAGGACATGGACGAAGCCCACGGCTCTGACCCGTTCGGCCGCCGTGGGCTTCTGTCGGCCTTGTGCGGCGGAGGGAGCCAGCGGGTGTGGGACGGGGCGTTCTACCGTGTGCGGCGGGACGGTTATGAGATCTGCTTCGTGCCGGACGCCGGCGTACCCCTCGACGAGATCGACGACGTCGACATGTGGGTCCTCTTCGACAGCGGGGAACGCTGGTCGGGGACGATCTGCACCTTGGACGTCGTCCGCCGCGACATGGACCGCTGCCGGGAGACCGGTGAGTGCCTGGGCGGCAGGTACTTCTACGTCTGGGACGGGCTGATCGTCCGTGACCGAGGCATCCCCGCCATGGTCGACGCCGTGGACGACCTCGTCCGCACCGGTGACTACACGTGCGTCTTCCGTGACGTCGGACCGGAGGATGCACAGGACTCCGGTGTCCCGGAGATCTAGGGCGCGGTGTAAGTGGAGATCGCCCTGGCGTTGGCCGCCGGGGTCGGTTGTGATGATCACATCCTGGTTCCCGTACGGGTTACTCCCCGTGACCTCGGAGTCGTTTTGGCCGATGAACGGGTGGACAGAGTGTCCGATCAGACGCGTGGCGGCTGACGTGCGGGGCGAACGGGACGGGTCATGACCGACAAGTGGGTCCGGGGCGTACTGCGGTGCGCGGTCGGAGTGATGGGGGTGGCCGCGGTGCTGATGCTGTGCGGGGCGCTGGCGGGCGCCGCGCACGGGATCGGCAACCCCGCCGCACCGCCGCAGGGAGACGGCCGGGTCTAGGGTCCTTCGTTCGGATCAGGCCGGAACAGGGAGCGGCGCCAGGGTCCGCGAGCCCGGCATGATCCGGACGAGAGACCCTAGGGGGCCGTCGCGCGGGCGTACGTCTCGACGAGGGCGGAGGTCGTCGGAAGGTCGGCCGGGAGCAGAGGGGGCCGGACCGGGCCTGCGGGAAGGTCCAGCGTCGGGAGCAGGGCCTTCGCCGTCACCGTGCCGGGGAGGCCGCTCGCCGTCATCGCCTCGATGAGCGGGGTCAGCCGGTGCTGGAGGCGGGTGGCCCCCGCCGTGTCGCCCTGGTCGAAGGCGTCCAGGACCGAGCGGACCGCGGCCGGGGCCACATTGGCCACCGTACTCACGCAGCCGGCGCCGCCCACCGCGTACAGCGCCAGGTTGTGTTCGTCGCAGCCCGCGTAGTACGCGAGGCCGGTGCGGGAGATCACCTTCTGCGCCGCCAGGAAGTCGTTGCCGCAGTCCTTCACCGCCACGACGCGCGGATGCCCCGCCAAGTGCAACAGGGTCTCCGGCTCGATGCGCACACCGGTGCGTGCCGGGATGTCGTACAGGACCACGGGGAGGCCCGACGCGTCCGCGACCGCGCGGACGTGCGCCTCGATCGCGTCCTGCGGGGGCCTGCTGTAGTACGGGGCCGTCAGGAGCAGGGCGTCGGCGCCCGCCCGCTCCGCCTCGCGGGCGAGCGTGAGGGTGTGGGCGGTGTCGGGCGTGCCGACACCGGCGATCAGCGTGGCGCGCCCGCCGACGGCCTCCCGTACGGCCGCGATCAGGGACCGCTTCTCGGCGTCCGTCGTGGTGGGGGACTCGCCCGTGGTGCCGGACAGCACCAGGCCGTCGCAGCCCTGCGTGACCAGGTGGTCGGCTAGGCGCCGGGCACCGTCCAGGTCGAGCGCGCCGGCGGGGGTGAAGGGGGTGATCATCGCGCACAGGGTGCGGCCGAGAGGGCTCATGCCCGTAGTGTCGGCCGTCTGACGATGAAGGTCCACTTACAGGTCTTGACGGGTACGGTTAAGCATTGCTTGA
This sequence comes from Streptomyces tendae, assembly GCF_008632955.1. Taxonomy (NCBI): domain Bacteria; kingdom Bacillati; phylum Actinomycetota; class Actinomycetes; order Kitasatosporales; family Streptomycetaceae; genus Streptomyces; species Streptomyces tendae. The sequence continues at coordinate 5,010,298 of NZ_CP043959.1, read as the reverse complement.
GGGATAGCCGGATGCGGGCGGGGGTACTCGGGTGGCCCCACCGAGAGGAGGCGCACCGTGGCCGGAACCATCCAACAACGGCCCGTCCGTGACGAGCACAGCGTCGGCGAGCTCGTCGGACAGGCCACCGAACAGATCTCGCGACTCGCACGGCAGGAAGTGGCGCTCGCCAAGGAGGAACTGGCGGAGAAGGGGCGCCGGGCCGGCGTCGGCGGCGGGATGCTGGGAGCGGCGGGGGCGTTCGGTTACGCGGGACTCCTCGCGCTGGCCGCCACGGGGATCGCCGCGCTGGACCTGGTGCTGCCGCTCTGGGCGGCTGCGCTGATCATCACCGGGGTGCTGTTCGCGATCGCCGGCGTGCTGGCGCTGACCGGGCGCGGACAACTGCGCCGGGCCACGCCTCCCAAGCCGGAGCGGACGCTGGGCAGCGTGAAGGCCGACGTCGAGGAGATCAAGGGAAGGGCGCACCGATGACGCACGACGTGAGGGGCACGACGTCCGCGTCGGGAGCCCACATGGACGCCGCGAGCGAGGCGGCGGCGCACGGGGCCAAGGGCCCGGACGAGCTGCGCCGCGAGATCGAGCGGACCCGGCACGAACTCGGCGACACCGTCGAGGAGCTGGCCGGGAAGATGGACGTCAAGGCACGGGCGCGGGCACGCGCCGACGAGCTGCGGGACCGGGCCGGCGCGATGACCGTGCAGATGCGCAGCAGCGCCGCCCACGCGGGTGAGGTCGGCAAGCAGCACCGCACGCAGCTGATGGCCGCCGCGGGCGCGCTGGTGATGCTCGCGGTGGGTGCGGTGATGGTGCAGCGCCGACACCACTGACCGGTCCGTCCGGGTGCGAGTGACGGCGGGGGCACGGAAGCGGTGAACCGCCGCTCCGTGCCCCCGCCGTCCGCTGTCACGACGCCAAGCACTCCAGCCGTGGTACCGAGCGCCCCCGCGTCACGGCTTGAAGCGCAGGACCTGCGGGTCGTGGTCGCTGATCTGGTCGTGGAACTCCGCGTTGATGTGCACGCTGTCGTAGTCGAAGGAGCACGTGCGGCGGATGGACGGGCTGATCAGGATCTGGTCGAGCGCCTGGCTGTTGCCCTGGTACACGTAGGAGTAACGCTCCGACGCGGGCAGCGACTTGATCGCGGACCAGAGCGTGCCGCCGCCCTCCATGAGCGCGGTGGTGCGGGAGAACTCGAAGTCGTTGATGTCGCCGAGCGCCACGACCGCCGCGTTCTTCTGGACCTTGAGGATCTTCGCCGCGAAGTCGTGGACCTCCTGCGCCTGCAGGTGGCGCTGCGTCTCCGAACCGCGCACCGGCGGCTGGTACTGCGAGGTCAGACCCTGGTCGCCGCCCTTGGACGAGAAGTGGTTGGCGATGACGACGACCGTACGGCCGCGGAAGACGAACTCGCCGGCCAGCGGCTTGCGGCTGTCCTCGAAGGCCGCGGAGTCCGGGGCGACGCGGCCGGGGGAGAGGGTCAGGGCGGCCTTGCCGCGGACCTTGACGACGTCGGTCGGCGTGGTGGCGTCGCCGCCGGGCCGGTCGGTGAAGGAGACCCGGGCCGGGTTGAACAGGAACGCCTGACGGATGTTGCCGCCCGGTTCGCCGCCGTCCTCCTTGTCGGCCGGGTCGACGGCGCGCCAGTCGTACCGCGGGCCGCCGGCCGCCTCGACGGCGTCGATCAGCTTCTCCAGCGTCTCGTCGGCGGCGACCGTGCCGTCGTCCTTGGCGCCGTTGTTGTCCTGGATCTCCTCCAGCGACACGATGTCGGGCGAGGAGAGGTGGTGCACGATCGCGTCGGCGTGCGCGGCGAAGGTGTCGTCGGACGGGTCGAGGTTCTCGACGTTGTAGGTGGCTATCGCCAGTTCGGAGCGGTGCTGCCTGCGGGTCGTCTCGCGCTCGGTGCCACCGGACTCCAGGGCGCCGAGCTCGCTCGCCACCAGGGTGTAGCCGCCGTACTGGTTGTAGTCCAGGGGGCCGGTGGTCGCGCCGGCGAGGACGTCGCCGACGTTCGCGTCGGGGAAGGCGGACGCGCTGCCCAGGGACTGGATCTGCAGCCGGCCGGTGTTCTGGGCGTCGTACGAGCCGTAGACCGTGCCCCCGCGCCGGTTGCGGTTCTCCTGGGGCTTCACCGTGACCCACAGCTCGGTGTACGGGTCGGTGGCGCCCACCACCCGGGCGTCGGCCACCCGGACGTTCATGCCCTCCAGGGTCTCGTACAGGTCGAGGGCGTAGGCGGACGGGCGCAGGCGCAGCGCGTTGACCGAGCCGCCGGCCGCCGGGTCACCCTTCGGCGCGTACGCGGCCGGGACCGAGCGCGCGTCGAGGGTCGCCGGGGCCGGGACCGGGTTGCCCCGGGAGACGACCGTGACGGTGGGCTTGGTGATCTCGGTCACCGACTGGTTCCCGGACGACGCGCCGCCGGGGACGAACTCCGTGACCGTGCCGGAGACGGAGACCTCGTCGCCCACCGCGACGCCCTGCGGCGTGGAACTGGTGAAGACGAACACGCCCTCACTGGTGGCCGGGTCGGCGTCCGGGGCGGCGTCCTGCATCCAGAAGCCGCGGGACGAACCGTAGGTACGGACGCCGGTGACGATTCCGGTCACGTCCGTGACCTGCTTGCCGGCGTACGGCGACACGCGGGTGTCGCCCTGGATGTCGTGGATGCGCACGGACTCGGCGTGCGCGGGCGTCGTGAGGACGACGGTGGACGCCGCGGAACACACGGCGGCGACGGTGAGCGCGGCGAGACGCGCGGTCGGCTTGCTCGGCAACGGGATTCCCTCCGGGGACCGGAACGAGGGTGGGCGGGTGCGGGACACACCCTGTCTACGCGCGTCAATGTCCAGCCTGGCCAAGCCACTTGTCAAGGTTTCGGCCATGTACGGTCACCGACGCGGAGAGGAAGTGGGCGGCATAGGTGGAAATCCGTCTAGGCTGAGCGGCTGAGTCGTAAGAGGCACGAGGAGAACCATCCGATGTCAGACAGCTCCACCCTGCCCCCGGCGCGGCTGCGCCCCGAAGCGGAGCTGGCGCGCGACGCCCTGTCCACCCCTGTGCTGTCCCGGGCCGCGAAGCTCGCCCGCTGGGCCGGCCCCGGGACCCGGGTGGACGCCGGCGGCGGACTGGTGGAGGAGCAACTCCCCGACGCCGCCGGGGAACTGGGGCTGACCGGGGAGGACGCCGCGGCCGAGGCCAGTGAGGCCTGGCGGGTCGCCGTCGACACCGGGCTCGTCGAGGTGGTCGACGAGGAGGAGGGCACCGTCCGCACCGGCCCGGAACTGGCGCTGCTCACCGAGGGGTCCCCGCAGGACGTGCTGGGCGTGTGGCTCGGCGCGCTGGAGACCGTGCTGGGCGACGCGAGCGTGCCGGACCTCGGCGGGCTGGTCGACGCCATCGCCGGGGGCGAGGGGTCGGGCGAGCTGGACCTCGACGCGCTGGACTGGAACCCGGAGGCGGAGGCGGAGTTCCTCGACGGGGTGCTCGGCAACCTGTACCTGCTGACCGTCGGCGAGGACAAGGCCGGCGACGCGCCGGTGCCGCTGCCCGCGCTGGCCGCCTCCGTCATCGTGCCCGACGACATGCCGGAGCCCACCAACGACGTCCTGGAGCAGGTGTCCGACGCGATGATGCGGCTGGACGACCAGTTCCGGATGCTGGAGCCCATCGGGCTCGTGGAGTACCAGCCCGTCGACGAGGACCTGATGGCCGACGCCGACGAGGAGCCCGCCGCCCCGGTGGACGACACGGACGTCGCCCGCTACGGCCTGGTGCGGCTGACCCCGCTCGGCCTGTACGGGCTGCGCGCCCGGCTGCTGGAGGCGGGCTTCGAGGCGCCCGCCGTCGGCGACCTCACCGACAAGGGCGCCGACGCGCTGCTCGACGGCACGGCCGGGTTCCCGCCGGTCGCCGCCCACGCCGAGACCGAGCGCTGGCTGGAGCGGCGCCGGCCGTTGGAGGCCGCACGGGAGCTGCTGGCCGCGGCGCGCGGCGCGGACGAGGGCGCGCCCCTGCGCCGGCTGCGCTGCCAGCAGGCGCTGTCGCTGGTGGGCGCCGCGGCCGAGCCCGCGCTGCGGGAGGTGCTGGACGACGCCGAACTGGGCGGTCTGGCGCGGGTGTGGCTCGCCGAGCACGGGGCCGGGGACGTGCCGCCGCCGTCCGAGGCGATGATCTTCTGGCTGACCATCGACACGGTGGCCGCGCAGCTCGCCGCCGAGGGCAACTCGGAGGAACTGCGGTCCCTGGTGGAGGGGCTGGCCCGGCAGCACAGCGGCTTCTTCGACACGGCCTGGCGGGTGGAGCATCCCGCCACGGCGGACGTCCTGGAGGCGATGGGGCGCCTGCACTCCGACAAAAAGATCGCGAAGGAAGCGCGGAAGGCCGCGTTCAAGGCGCGGTCGCAGCAGGGGGGTTAGCCCGCGGGCGGGCGCCGCGCGAGCGGCGATCCGCCCGCGCGAGCGGCCGACGGAAGCGGCCGGTCCCGTGACCGCCTCCGTCCGGCCGGTGTTCCGAAGCGGGCGGGACCGGGACGAGCGCCGGTCCCGCCCGTCCGCCCGCGGCGCATTCGGCACCGGCGCCGAGGAGGAGCCGGAACGGAGCGCATTCACCGGCGCCGGGATGGAGCAGGAACGGAGCGCAGTCACCGGCGGGACCTTCTCACCCGACGGCCCGAGCCGTACGCCGGAAACAAGGAAGCGGACATCCGGCCCGTCGCCGCCGGTCCGTGGAGCGGCGAAAAGACCGGTGAATAATTCGCTCGCCCCGCCGACGGCCGTCCTCCTACAGTGATGCACGTCCAGGTGCGAAGGCAGGACCTACTTCCACTGATAATGGGGCGGTCGCGGGTTCGAGTCCCGTCACCGGCACCACGCGCCGGTGTAGCTCAGGGGTCAGAGCACCTTCGTCGGTTCCGCCGGCCTCGATCTCTGGACACCACAACTTCATGCACCTCCCGGTGCGCGGGCCGCGGCTACTTCTTCTCGTAAAAGAATCCCATGCCGCCGCCGACTTGATCTCGGGAGGCGCAGCATTTGGTGGGTGCCCGGTGCGCAGGCAGCGGATACTTCGGGATCAGGTTCACTGCGGGTTCGAATCCCGTCATCGGCTTCGGGCCGGTGTGGCGGAAATGGAAGACGCGCCTGAACTGTTCCGCGGCCGACTCGTTTCTCGGGCACCCTCCTTTGTCGCGCCTCCCTTTCGGATACGACAGGAATGCGGGGGAATTCACCATGGCGCGATTCAACACGCGGGCCGCGGGGCCGCAGCCGACGTCGCGGGTGACGTCCACCGGCCGTGTGCTGCGTACGTACCAGGGCGGCCGTGGACGCGAGCGCGACGCACGCTCGGAACTCTTCCTGCTCGCGGTGTCCAACTTCGTGACGCAGCAGACCTTCTACGAGAGCGGCGACGCCCGCGACGACCGGTTCGCGAAGCTCGTGCGTGAACTCGCCGTGAGCGACCCGGACTGGACGGCCGGACTGCTCGGCTGGCTGCGCGGCGAGGGCAACCTGCGCACCGCCTCGCTCGTCGGCGCGGCCGAGTACGTCAAGGCCCGGCTGGACGCCGGCGCGACCGGTGGTCCGTCGAACCGGCGGGTCGTGGACTCCGTGCTGCGCCGTCCCGACGAGCCCGGTGAACTGCTCGCCTACTGGACGGCCCGCCACGGCCGGAACATCCCGAAGCCGGTCAAGCGCGGTGTCGCCGACGCCGTGCGCCGGCTCTACGGGGGCAAGGCCCTGCTGAAGTACGACACCGCGTCCAAGGGCTACCGCTTCGGCGACATCCTGAACCTGGTGCACGCCGCCCCGGACCCGGACAAGCCGTGGCAGGGCGAGCTGTTCCGGTACGCCCTCGACCGCCGGCACCACCCGGACACCGCGGAGCCGCCCGCCTCGAACCGCGTCCTCACCGCCCACCGCGAGCTGATGGCGCTGCCCGTCGAGGACCGGCGCGCGGTCGTCACGGCACCCGGTGGTGCCGAGCGGCTCGCCGCCGCGGGCCTCACCTGGGAGGCGCTGGCGGGCTGGCTGCAGGGGTCGATGGACAAGGCGGCCTGGGAGGCCGTCATCCCCTCCATGGGCCCGATGGCACTGGTGCGCAACCTGCGGAACTTCGACGAGGCCGGCGTCTGCGACGAGGTCGCCGCGCGGGTCGCCGCGCGCATCGCCGACCCCGCCGAGGTCGCACGGTCGCGGCAGTTCCCCTTCCGGTACCTCGCCGCGTACCGGCACGCGCCGTCACTGCGGTGGTCGTACGCGCTGGAGCGGGCGCTCGGCCACTCGCTGGCCAACGTGCCCGCGCTGCCCGGCCGGACGCTGGTCCTCGTGGACCGCTCGGGCTCGATGTTCTACGCGCGGATGTCGGACCGCTCCGAGCTCACCCGCGCGGACGCGGCGGCCGTCTTCGGCACGGCGGTCGCGCTGCGGGCCGCGAAGGCCGACCTCGTCGAGTTCGGCTCGACGAGCGCGCCGGTGCGGTTCCGCCGGGGCGAGTCGGTGCTGAGGATCCTCGACCGGTTCGGGAACCTCGGCGGCACCGACACGACCGAGGCGGTGCGCCGGCACTACCAGGGGCACGACCGGGTGCTGATCGTCACCGACGAGCAGTACGCCCCCAGCCGGCACGGCGATCCCACCGAGCAGGTCCCGGCCGAGGTCCCGGTCTACACCTGGAACCTCGCCGGTCACCGCGCGGGCCACGGCCCGTCGGGCACGGCGGGCCGGCACACCTTCGGCGGGCTGTCCGACGCGGCCTTCCGGACGGTGCCGCTGCTGGAGGCCGGGCGCAGCGCCGACTGGCCGTGGGCCGCCGCCTGAGACGAGCGCCGGGTCCCCCCGAGGGGGAACCCGGCGCTCCCCGTGCCTGCCGCGCGTGACTACAGCGCCTGGGCGGACGGCTTGACCATGCCGCGGACGGTGCGGGACTTCACGAAGTCGCCCATCGCGGTCATCTCCCACTCGCCGGAGAACTGCCGGATCAGCTTCGCCATCATCACGCCGGTCTGCGGCTCGGCGCTGGTGAGGTCGAAACGGACCAGCTCCTCGCCGGTAGTGGCGTCGATCAGGCGGCAGTACGCCTTGGCGACCTCGGTGAACTTCTGGCCGGAGAAGGAGTTGACCGTGAAGACCAGCCCCGAGACCTCCATGGGCAGGCGGCCGAGGTCGACGGTGATCACCTCGTCGTCCCCGCCGCCCTCGCCGGTGAGGTTGTCGCCGGAGTGCTGGATCGCGCCGCCCAGGATCTGGAGCTTGCCGAAGTAGCAGCTGTCGATGTGGTTGCGCTGCGGGCCGTAGGCGATGACCGACGCGTCCAGGTCGATGTCCTTGCCGCGGTAGGCGGGCTCCCAGCCCAGGCCCATCTGCACCCGGGACAGCAGCGGACGGCCGCCCTTCATCAGGGAGACGGTCTGGTTCTTCTGGAGACTGACGCGGCCCTTGTCGAGGTTGATCTTCCCGCTGCCGGGCACCGGGGCGGGCGGGGCCGGGGGCGTGGCGGGGGCGGGCGGGGCCTGCGGGGCGGCCGTCGGGGCGCGGGCGGGCGGCAGGGGCGACCGGCGCGGCGGCGGGGTCACCGGCTGGGCCGGGGCGGCCGGCTCCTCGACCGAGACGCCGAAGTCGGTGGCGATGCCGGCCAGGCCGTTGGCGTAACCCTGGCCGACGGCGCGCACCTTCCAGGCGCCGTTGCGCAGGTAGATCTCCACGATCACCAGGGCCGTCTCGCCGCCGAGCTGCGGGGGGGTGAACGTCGCCAGCACGGCACCGCCGTCGGCGTCGCGGACGGTCGCGGTGGGCTCGATGCCCTGGAAGGTCTGGCCCGCCGCGTCGGGGCTCGCGGTCACGACGATCTTCTCGATGCCGGTGGGCACGGCTGTGGTGTCGACCGTGATGGCGTCGGGGGCCGAACCGCCGCCGGAGCGGTAGGTCACGCCCGGGCCCGAGGGCTGGTTGTAGAAGATGAAGTCGTCGTCGGAGCGCACCTTGCCGTCGGCGGTGAGCAGCAGGCCCGATACGTCGAGCCGCACGGGCGCGGCGACGTCCACCGTCACGCGGGCGGTGGGGAGGGGGATGTTCGAGCCGGGGGTCATAGCTGTCATGCCGGGTGAACGAGCGAGGGCGTTTTACCGTTCCCTTACCTGTGCTCCGTTCGGCGCAGCCGCCGGTTCCGGCCTGCTCAGCCCCGGTTGCGGGGGTGGTTACGGGCGATGCGTTCGTTGCCGCGCTTGTAGTTGCCGGTCCAGCGGGCCATGACGAGCTGCGGGTCGGCGGCGCCCGTGACCTCGCCGAGGAAACGGGCGGCCCGGTCGCCCTGCAGGGTGGTGGCGTGGCGGCCGTGGTGGGTGATGTGGACGGTGGTGCCGGCCTGGGACTCGTACGCGAAACCGCTGGGTCTGCCCATGCCGGGGATCGTACGGGCGAGGGGGCGGGCACGCCCACGGGTTTTCACCGCGCGCCCGCCCCCCGGGACCGCTCCCTACGGCACCACCACGATCTTCCGGCCCACGCCCGCCGCGAACTGCTCCAGCGCCTGCGGGTACTGGTCCAGCGGCAGCCGGTCGCTGATGAAGACGTCCGGGTCCAGGACGCCGTTGGCGAACAGCTCCGCCGCGCGCTCGTAGCTGTGCAGGACGGCCATCGAGCCGGTGATGGTGATCTCCTGGTTGTAGATCCGGTACGGGTCGATCTCCACCCGGGTCGCGTAGTCGGCGACGCCGAACTGGAGGAACGTGCCCGCCTTGGCGACCCGCCCGAGCCCGTCCTGGATCGCCGCCGCGTTGCCGGTCGCGTCGATCACCAGGTCCCAGCCCTGCGGGCGGTCCAGCTCGTCCGGGGTGGCCGCCGACGCGGAGACGCCGAGCTTGCGGGCGGTCTCCAGACGCGCCGGGTTCAGGTCCACCATGTCGACGCTCGCCGCGCCGGTCCGCTTGGCCAGCTCCAGCATCATCAGGCCCATGGTCCCGGAGCCGTAGATCAGCACGTGCGCGCCGAGCCTCGACCGGAGCACGTCGTAGCCGCGCACCGCGCAGGACAGCGGCTCGACGAGGGCCGCGTCCTGGGTGCGGACGTGCTCGGGGAGCTTCACGCAGTTCGCCACCGGTGCCACCGCGTACTGCGCGGCCCCGCCCGCCGTGGTGACGCCGATCGCCGCCCAGCGCTCGCACAGGTTGTTGTGTCCGGTACGGCAGTAGCGGCACTCGTAGCAGTACAGGGACGGGTCGACGGCGACCCGGTCGCCGAGCGCCACCTCCGTGACCTGGGAGCCGACGCCGACCACCTCGCCGGCGAACTCGTGGCCCGGCACGATCGGCAGCTTGGGCGCGAACTCGCCCTGGAGGATGTGCAGGTCGGTGCCGCACAGCCCGCACGCGGCGACCTCGACGACGACGTCCCTCGGGCCCGGCGTCGGGTCCGGGACCTCGGTGACGACGGCCCTGCCCACGGACTCGATGACGGCGGCCTTCATTTCACGGCTCCCAACGACAGGCCCTGGACGAGTTTGTCCTGGGCGGCGAACCCCGCGGCGAGCACCGGCAGGGAGATGACGAGCGACGCGGCGCACACCTTGGCCAGGAACAGGCCCTGGCTGGTGATGAAGCCGGTCAGGAAGACGGGGGCGGTCTCGGCGACCACGCCCGTCAGGACCCGGGCGAACAGCAGCTCGTTCCAGCTGAAGATGAAGCAGATCAGTGCCGTCGCCGCGATCCCCGGCAGGGCGATCGGGGCGACCACCCGGGCCAGCACCGTCGGCAGCCGGGCGCCGTCGATCTGCGCGGCCTCGATGATCGCGACCGGGACCTCGGCGAGGAAGGACTGCATCATCCACACCGCGATCGGCAGGTTCATCGAGGTGTAGAGGATGACCAGCAGCCAGATGTTGTCGAGCATCCCGGTGTTCTTGGCGAACAGGTAGATCGGCAGCAGGCCGGCCACCACGGGCAGCATCTTGGTGGAGAGGAAGAAGAACAGGACGTCCGTCCACTTCTTCACCGGGCGGATGGACAGGGCGTAGGCCGCGGGCAGCGCCAGCAGCAGCACCAGGAGCGTCGAGACGACGGACGCCACCGTGGAGTTGATCAGGGCGGGCCAGGGGCTGGCGCCGCCGCCCGCGCCGAAGAACTCGCGGTAGCCGTCCAGGGTGAGGGCGGCGCCCCAGGCGGGCGGGTTGGCGGCCGCGTCCGTCTCGGAGTGGAAGGACGTCAGCACCATCCAGGCGATGGGCAGGAAGAACACGATGCCGGCCAGCCAGGCGACCAGGCCGAGACCCGCTCCGCCGCGGAACCGGCCGCGGGTGCGTACGGCGATGCTGCTCATGCGCGGGACACCTCCTCGCGGAACAGGGACGACACCACGCGCAGGGCGAAGGTCGCGATGACGATGGAGCCGATGACGACCAGGACGCCGGCCGCCGAGGCGAGGCCGTTCTCGTGCGCCTGGTAGAAGGTCTGGTAGACGGTGTAGGGCAGGTAGCAGGCGGCCACCTGCACGGCGTCCTGCTCGGGCAGCCGGCGCGGCAGGAGACTGCGCTGGAGGACGAGGGCGGCGTCCCGCTCGCGGGTGTAGCGCCGGGCGTTGTCCACGCAGACGGCGGCGCGGGAGACGAGGTCCTCGGCCAGGTGCAGGTCGTCCGTGTCGAAGGGGTTCTGGCGGCGGCGGAAGAACGTGGTGATGCCCAGTGTGATGCCACGGGCCCGGATCGGGACGATCATCACGCTCTGCAGGCCCAGTTCCAGGAAGGTGGACTCCCTGCCCCCCGGCGCACCCACGGCCCATTCCACGGCCAGCGGGTCGAGCTGCTCCTGCCGCCAGGACCGGCCCGTGGTCAGACACCGGACCGGCGGCGAGTCGGCCAGGTAGGTGACGACCGCGCCGCTGTCGACGACGGTCCGCGGCAGGTCCTCGAACAGCGACCGGTGCCCCGCCCGGCGCAACGGCACCCGCGCGGACCCGGCGAGCGGCTCCGGAGCCGGCTCGGCGCCCCGCAGCACCGTCTCCAGCAGGTCCACGGTGACGAAGTCGGCGACCCCGGGCACGGCGACGTCCGCCAGTTCCTGCGCGGTGTGCATGATGTCGAGGGTGCGCCCGATGTACTCGCCGGCCCGGTCGAGCAGGGCGAGGCGCTGCCGGGCGCGGTGCCGCTCGGTGATGTCGACGACGGTGTAGTACACGCCCATCGGGCGGCCCCGTTCGTCCTCGAGCCGGGTGAACGACAACATGTGCGCGGTCTCCCGCAGCGGCGCCGAGCGCACGCGGCCGACGTGCTCGTAGTCGACGAATTGCTCACCGGTCTCCAGCACGTGCCGCATCCGCTCCTCGACGGCGTCGGCGTTCATGCCCGGCTGCACGTCCGCGAACCGCAGCCCGAGACGCTGCGCGGCGGAACCCCCGCCGAACTGTTCCAGGGCGGCGTTGGACCACACGTAACGCAGGTCGGTGTCCACGATCGCGATGCCGATGGGGTTCCCGGCGACGATCTGCTCCAGCACGGCACGGCTCATGTCCCAGCCGGGGGCGTCGGCCAGTTCCGACAGCAGCACGAGCAGCGAGCCGGGGCCGCGCGGCGCCGCGGTCGGGGCGACCCGCACCATCAGCTCGACCGGCTGCCCGTCCCGGTGCCGGGCGGTCATCAGCCCCGCCCATTCGCTCGCGCTCAGGCACCGCTCGACGAGGTCCGGCACCCGTTCGGCGTCGTCGGGTTCGAGCAGGTCGGCGAACTTGCGGCCCACGGCCTCCGTCGCGGTGTGGCCCAGCAGGCGTTCCGCCCGGGTGGTCCAGCCCGCCACCAGGCCGTGCGGGTCCAACAGCAGGGGCGCGGCGTCGGCCACGTCGAACCCCTGCCGGGTTACTCCCTGCTCCTTGTGTCCGTCCACGGACGGCCTCTCTGTCGCTGAGAGTGGTCTGTCACCTTTGTCCCCATTCTTGCCCCCATCTTCACCCCGGGGACGGGCCAAGGGCTTCCCGGGCGTGGGCCACCGGTGCGCGCGATCCGGTGCGGGGCACGCCGACGCCCCCGCCGGGACACCCGGCGGGGGCGCTGACGAAAGGGCTCAGGACCCGTTGCCGAGGACCTTCTCCAGGGTGCGCAGGGCCTCCTGCAGCTCCTCCGCGGTGATCGTCAGCGGAGGCGCCAGACGCACGGTCGAACCGTGGGTGTCCTTCACCAGGACGCCCTCGCGCATGAGGCGCTCACTGATCTCGCGGCCGGTGCCGAGCGCCGGGTCGACGTCCACGCCCGCCCACAGGCCCCGGCTGCGGAACCCGGTGACGCCCTTGCCGACGAGCGCCTCCAGGCCCTCCCGCAGGACCACGCCCAGTTCCGCCGCCCGCCGCTGGAACTCACCCGTCTCCAGCAGCTCCACCACGGCCGTGCCCACCGCGGCGGCCAGCGGGTTCCCGCCGAAGGTCGACCCGTGTTCACCCGGACGGAGTACCTGGAGCACCTCACGCCGGGCCACCACCGCCGACACCGGCACGATGCCGCCGCCGAGCGCCTTGCCGAGCAGCACCACGTCCGGGACGACCGACTCGTGCTCCACGGCGAGCGTGCGGCCGGTGCGGCCCAGGCCCGACTGGATCTCGTCGGCGACGAACAGGCAGCCCGCGCGCCGCGTCAGCTCCCGCACCCCGGCCAGATAGCCGTCGTCCGGCACCACCACGCCCGCCTCGCCCTGGACGGGCTCGATCAGCACCGCCGCCGTCGTCTCGTCGACGGCCGCCTCCATGGCCTCGAGGTCGTTGTACGGCACCACCCGGAACCCCGGGGTGAACGGGCCGAACCCGGACCGCGCGACCTCGTCCGTGGAGAAGCTCACGATCGTCGTCGTGCGGCCGTGGAAGTTGTCCGCCGCCACCACGATAGTCGCCCGGTCGGCCGGGACGCCCTTGACGTCGTAGGCCCACTTGCGGGCCACCTTGATGCCGCTCTCCACCGCCTCGGCGCCGGTGTTCATCGGCAGCACCATGTCCAGGCCGGTCAGCGCGGCCAGCCGCTCCGCGAACCCCGCGAGGCGGTCGTTGTGGAAGGCGCGCGAGGTCAGCGTGAGCCGGTCCAGCTGGCGGTGCGCCGCCTCGATCAGCGCCGGGTGCCGGTGGCCGAAGTTCAGCGCCGAGTAGCCGGCCAGCATGTCCAGGTACCTGCGGCCCTCTACGTCCTCCACCCAGGCGCCCTCCGCGCGGGCGACGACCACGGGGAGGGGGTGGTAGTTGTGCGCGAGGACCGGCTCCTCCGCGCCGATCAGCTCGGCGGACGAACGCGTACGGGCGACAGAGGTCATGAGCGGATCTCCTGAGTGCAGCACTTGATGCCCCCGCCCGCCTTGTGGAACTCGGACAGGTCGACGGGGACGGGAACGTAACCGCGGTCGGCGAGCCGGGCGGCGAGCGAGGCCGCGCCCGGCGGGACGAACACATGGCGGCCGTCCGAGACGGAGTTCAGGCCGAACGCCATGGCGTCCTCCCGGGTGGCGAGCACGGCGTCCGGGTACAGCCGCTCCAGCACCTCACGGCTGCCCGGCGAGAACGCCTCCGGGTAGTACGCGACGTTCTCCTCGTCCAGCACGAACAGCGCCGTGTCGAGGTGGTAGAAGTACGGGTCCACCAGGGTCAGGCCGATCACCGGCACCCCGAAGAACTCCTGCACCTCGCGGTGCGCCTCGGGGGTGGTGCGGAAACCGGTCCCGGCGAGGATCCAGCGCCCGGCGGGCGCCAGGTCGCCCTCGCCCTCGCACACCGACTCCGGATGCTGGACGTCGAACCCCTGGGCCTTGAACCAGGCCTCGTACGGCACCGACTCCGGGCGCCGCTCCGGCGCGTGGAAGCGGGAGCCGAAGACGCGGCCCCCCACGACGACCGCCGCGTTCGCGGCGAACACCATGTCGGGCAGTCCGGGCAGCGGTTCCACGGTGTCCACGGTATGGCCGTGGCGGCGGTAGGCGTCGACCAGCGACAGCCACTGCCGCCGGGCGAGTGAGACGTCGACGGGACGGTCGGGACGCATCCAGGGATTGATCGCGTACCGCACGGCGAAGAACCTGGGTTCACAGACGAGATAGCGCCGTGGGCGCGCCACACGTGATTCGGGCACGAAGGGGTTCCTCCGCTTCACACGGTGTCAACAAGGGGTGACTCCACGGTAGGGACGGAGCATCACGACCGACAAGCGACGGATCCTGCGCGTCCACGCAGGATCACTGCGTCTTTCCGCCCCTCAACGCACGTCCGGTGCGTCGTCCGGGGCGGGCTGCGTCACTCCCGCCTCAGGACTGTCGGGCAGCAGGTGCGACAGCACCATCACGCTGATCGTCTTCCGGATGAACGGCTCCTGGCGGATGCGCTCCAGCACCTCCTCGAAGTGCTCCACGTCCCGCGCCCGCACGTGCAGCAGCGCGTCCGCGCCCCCGGTCACCGTCATCGCCGCCGCGATCTCCGGATGGTTGCGCACCACCTCCGCCAGCCGCCGGGGAGGTGCCGCGCCCTCGCAGTACACCTCCACGTACGCCTCCGTGCGCCAGCCGAGCGCGGAGGGCCGCACGGTCGCCGTGAACCCGGTGATGACCCCGGTCTCCCGCAGCCTGTCCACCCGGCGCTTGACCGCCGTCGCCGACAGGCCGACGGACGCCCCGATCTCCGCGAAGGACGTCCTGGCGTTCGCCATCAGAGCGGTGACGATCTTCCGGTCGAGTTCGTCGAACGGCGTGGGCCTGCTGTTCATGCGGGCACTGTATCCACGCCGGCCCCACGGCCACCCCGCGTCCGCCCCGAGACGACCGGGCGCCGGATCGGCCGCACACGCCCTTGTCCCGCACGTAGTCCCGACCCGGAGATCCCCCCTACACTCCACCTTCATGCTGCGCGCCCTCGCCGTCGACGACGAACGCCCCTCGCTGGAGGAGTTGCTGTACCTGCTGAACGCGGATCCGCGCATCGGCAGCGTGGAAGGCGCGGGCGACGCCACGGAGGCCCTGCGCCGCATCAACCGCGCGCTGGAGAGCGGCCCCGACGGGCCCGAGGCCATCGACGTCGTCTTCCTCGACATCCAGATGCCGGGCCTGGACGGACTGGACCTCGCCCGGCTGCTCACCGGCTTCGCCCGGCCGCCGCTCGTCGTGTTCGTCACCGCCCACGAGGACTTCGCCGTCCAGGCCTTCGACCTCAAGGCCGTCGACTACGTGCTCAAACCCGTCCGCAAGGAGCGGCTGGCCGAAGCGGTCAGGCGGGCCGACGCCCAGCGCGGCACCACCCCGCCCGGCCCCGCCCAGCGCATCCCCGTGCACGAGCCCGACCCCGACCACATAGCCGTGGAACTCGGCGGCGTCACCCGCTTCGTCGCCGTCGACGACATCACCCACGTCGAGGCGCAGGGCGACTACGCCCGCCTGCACACCGACCGCGGCAGCCACCTCGTACGCATCCCGCTGTCCACCCTGGAGGAGCGCTGGCGCTCACGCGGCTTCGTCCGCATCCACCGCCGCCATCTGGTCGCCCTGCGCCACATCGGCGAACTGCGGCTCGACGCCGGCACGGTGAGCGTCCTGATCGGGTCCGAGGAACTCCAGGTCAGCCGGCGCCACGCCCGCGAGCTGCGGGACCTTCTGATGCGCCGGACCACGGGCTGACGGGGGGAGAGGTCCGCATGCCCCAGGAACCCGCCGAGCGCCGGGTGGTCGTCACCGGCCCGCCCCGCCGCGCCCGGCGCACCTCCGGCTACTACCGCCCGCGCACCGAGATCGACGAGCAGACCACCCTCGGTCACACCTACGTCCGCACCCTGATGCGTATCCAGCTGCGCGCCGGACTCACCGTGTTCGCCGTCCTCGCCCTGCTCATCGGCCCGCTGCCGCTGGTCTTCGCCGCCGCCCCCGACGCCCGCCGCCTGGAGTGGGCGGTCCTCGGCTTCGGGCTCTACCCCCCGCTGGTCCTGCTCGCCCGCTGGTACGTGCGCCGCGCCGAACGCAACGAACGCGACTTCGTGCGGCTCGTCGAGGACCGCTGAGACCAGGGGACCGGCACCACCGTGAACACCGCCTACGCCGTCACCGCCGTCGCGCTCGTCGCCGTCGCGACCGTTCTCGTCGGCGCCTTCGGCCTGCGCATATCGCGCACCACCTCCGACTTCTACGTCGCCTCCCGTACCGTCGGCCCCCGGCTCAACGCGGCGGCCATCAGCGGGGAGTACCTCTCCGCCGCCTCCTTCCTCGGCATCGCCGGACTCGTCCTGATCCAGGGCCCGGACATGCTCTGGTACCCGGTCGGCTACACCGCCGGGTACCTGGTGCTGCTGCTGTTCGTGGCCGCGCCGCTGCGCCGCTCCGGCGCCTACACGCTGCCCGACTTCGCCGAGGCCCGGCTCTCCTCGCACACGGTGCGACGGCTCGCGGGCACCCTCGTCGTCGGCGTCGGCTGGCTGTACCTGCTGCCCCAGCTCCAGGGCGCGGGACTCACCCTCACCGTGCTCACCGACGCCCCCGACTGGCTCGGCGCGGTGATCGTCGCCGTGGTGGTGACGGTGATAGTGGCCGCCGGCGGCATGCGCAGCATCACCTTCGTCCAGGCCTTCCAGTACTGGCTGAAACTGACCGCCCTGCTGATACCCGCCCTGTTCCTGGTGCTCGCCTGGCAGCGCGACGGGGCACCCAGCCACGCCTTCGACGAGCCCGCCGAGTTCCGCGAGCAGCGCGTGGTGCGCGTCGACGGCACCGTCGACCTGCGCATCACCTCCCCGCTCACGGTGACCGTGGACGGCACCGTCGACGGCCGCGACCACACGGGCACCGAGGTTCACCTCCCCGCCGGCACCCACCGCGTCGACGGCGGCACCCGGCTCACCTTCGCCGCCGGCGCGGAGGTCCCCACCACCGGCAACGGCGCCGACGACGCCCTGTCGCCCTCCCGCGCCGAGAGCCGCACCGAACGCCCGCTGTACGCCACGTACGGGCTGATTCTCGCCACCTTCTTCGGCACCATGGGCCTGCCGCACGTGGTGGTCCGCTTCTACACCAGCCCGCACGGGGTCGCCGCCCGCCGCACCACCGTCGCCGTCCTCGGCCTGATCGGCGCCTTCTACCTGCTGCCCCCCGTCTACGGCGCTCTCGGCCGGCTGTACGCCCCCGAGCTGACCCTCACCGGGGACGCGGACGCCGCCGTCCTGCTGCTGCCCGGCCGGATGATCGGCGGGACCGGCGGCGACCTGCTGGGCGCGCTGGTCGCCGGGGGAGCGTTCGCCGCGTTCCTGTCCACCGCCTCCGGGCTCACCATGGCCGTGGCCGGGGTGCTCACCCAGGACGTGCTGCCCTCGCGCGGCGTACGCCACTTCCGCCTCGGCACCGTGCTCGCCATGGCCGTGCCCCTGGCCGCGAGCATCCTGGTCGGCGGGCTGCCGGTGGCCGACGCCGTGGGCCTCGCCTTCGCCGTGTCCGCCTCGTCGTTCTGCCCGCTGCTCGTCCTCGGCATCTGGTGGCGCCGGCTGACCCCGCCGGGCGCGGCGGCCGGGATGCTGGTCGGCGGCGGCTCCGCGTTCCTCGCCGTCGCCGCCACCATGGCCGGCTACCCGGGCGCCGGGCCCTGGCACGCGCTGCTCGCCTGGCCCGCCCTCTGGTCGGTGCCGCTGGGCTTCCTCACGATGGTGCTGGTCTCGCTGGCCACCCCCGGCCGGGTCCCGCCCGGCACGGCCGCGGTCCTGGCCCGCTTCCACCTGCCGGAAGAGCTGCGTACGGAGGTGTCCGCGTGATCGGTTTCCTCGCCGGGCTGCTCGTCGCCGTGCTGCCCCTGCTGGCCGCCGGGTTCTGGCTGGGCCGGCGCACGGCACGGCCCGCGGGACTCGCCGGACTCGGCACCCCCGTCGAGCACGCCACCTTCGAGACCCTGCACACCGCCTCGCTGGCCACGCCCCCGCTGCGGGCGGGCCTCACCGAGGAGACCGCCCGCAAGTCGGCCCGCAAGCTGCGCTCCCTGCTCGGCACCGACGCCCTGTGCCTCACCGACCGCGCGGAGGTCCTCGTCTGGGACGGCGTGGGCGCCCACCACCGGGCCGAGATCATGGAGCGCCTCGCCGGGCCCCTGGACACCGGCCGGGGCGAGGCCTTCCCGCTCACCTGCGACACCCCGGACTGCACCGTCCGCTGGGCCGTGGTCGCCCCGCTCACCGTGGACGACCGGGTGCACGGCGCCCTCGTCGCCTGCGCGCCCCGCGAGTCGGCGGTGCTGGTGCGGGCCGCCGGGGAGGTCGCCCGCTGGGTCTCCGTCCAGCTGGAGCTCGCCGACCTGGACCAGTCCCGCACCCGGCTGATCGAGGCCGAGATCCGGGCCCTGCGCGCACAGATCTCCCCGCACTTCATCTTCAACTCGCTCGCGGTGATCGCGTCCTTCGTGCGCACCGACCCCGAGCGCGCCCGCGAGCTGCTGCTGGAGTTCGCCGACTTCACCCGCTACTCGTTCCGCCGGCACGGCGACTTCACCACCCTCGCCGACGAACTGCACGCCATCGACCACTACCTGGCGCTGGTGCGGGCACGCTTCGGCGACCGCCTCTCCGTCACCCTGCAGATCGCCCCCGAGGTGCTGCCGGTCGCCCTGCCCTTCCTGTGCCTTCAACCGCTGGTGGAGAACGCCGTCAAGCACGGCCTGGAGGGCAAGGCCGACAAGTGTCACATCCAGATCACGGCGCAGGACGCGGGCGCCGAGGCGCTCGTGGTCATCGAGGACGACGGCGCGGGCATGGACCCCGACCTGCTGCGCCGCATCCTCGCCCGCGAGGTCAGCCCCACCGGCGGCATCGGCCTGTCCAACGTCGACGACCGGCTCCGCCAGGTCTACGGCGACGACCACGGGCTGGTCATCGAGACGGCCGCGGGCGCGGGCATGAAGATCACCGTCCGGCTGCCCAAGTACCAGCCGGGCGTGCACCTGGCGGGGCGGCTCACCCCGCGGTGAGGCGAGCCGCCTCCGGGCGGGGTGCTCAGGCGCTGCGGGTGGCGACCATCCCGAGCGTGATCAGGCCCAGGACGACCCAGCCGAACCACAGCCAGCCGTTGCTGCCGAGCGCCACCGTGTAGGCCGTCACGGCGACCAGGGCGCCGACGGTGATCACTCCCATGGTCTTGATCGAGGTGGAACCGTTCGTGGTACCGGGCATCGCGACACCCTCCTCCTGGTTCGGTCCCTCCATGGTGCCCCGGTTTCCCGGATCGAGGCGGGTGCGGGAGCCAGGGCCTTCCGTTCGGATCAGGCCGGGCTCGCGGGCCTGATCCAGACGGAAGACCCTAACCGCGCGCGTTGAGGGAGGCCAGGTAGGCGTTGTACGCCTCCAGCTCCTTGTCGCCGTCCCGGTCGGCGGCACGGTCCTTGCGGCGGGCCTGCCGCTGGTCCGAGGCGTACCACTGGAACAGCAGCGCGATCAGCACCAGGACCGACGGGACCTCGCTGAACGCCCAGGCGATGCCGCCGGCCGCGTTCTGGTCGGACAGGGTGTCGATGCCCAGCGACGCGGGCGGGTCCTGGAAGGTGGTGACCATCGGGGTGGACGCCATCATCAGCGCGATGCCGAAGAACGCGTGGAACGGCATGCCCGCGAACAGCTCCAGCATCCGCATCAGGTGCCCCGGCCGGTGCGGACCCGGGTCCACGCCCATGATCGGCCAGAAGAACACCAGGCCGACGGCGAGGAAGTGCACCATCATCACCGCGTGGCCGACCGCCGACCCCATCAGGAAGTCGAACAGCGGGGTGAAGTAGAGGGCGTACAGGCTCGCGATGAACATCGGGATGGTGAACAGCGGGTGCGTGACGACCCGCATGTAGCGGCTGTGCAGCAGCATCAGCAGCAGCTCGCGCGGCCCCTTGCTGCCGCGCACGGCCGCCGGGGGCAGGGCCCGCAGCGCCAGGGTGATCGGGGCGCCGAGCAGGAGCAGGATCGGCGACACCATGCTGATGACCATGTGCTGCACCATGTGCACACTGAACATCACCATGCCGTAGTCGTTCAGCGCCGTGCACATCACCAGCATGATGCTCAGCACGCCGGCGGCGAACGAGACGGTCCGCCCCACCGGCCACTTGTCACCGCGCCGCACCAGCCGGACCACGCCCCAGCCGTACAGCGCGAGCCCCAGCAGGCAGGCGACGAGAAAGAACGGGTCCGCCGACCAGGCGAGCCCTCGCCCCAGCGTGAACGGCGGCAGATCCATGGTCATGCCGTGCCCGCTGTGATCCATCGGCCGGCTCCCTTTTGATCCAGGTTGTACGCAATCGGTCCGCACCAGACTAGAACCGCCCCCGGCGACGTCCGTCACCGGGGGCGGTCTGTGAAGCCCGTCTCACGCGCCGGGCGACGGCCGGGGGATCAGAGCACGCACTCCGCCTCGGCGTACCGCGCCTCGGGCACGGTCTTCAGCGTCTCCACGGCCTCCGCGAGCGACACCATGACGATGTCGGTGCCGCGCAGGGCGGTCATCTGCCCGAAGTCGCCGCGGTGCACGGCCTCCACCGCGTGCCAGCCGAACCGGGTGGCCAGCACCCTGTCGTACGCGGTGGGCGTCCCGCCGCGCTGGACGTGCCCGAGGATGACCGGGCGGGCCTCCTTGCCGAGCCGCTCCTCCAGCTCCAGGGAGAGCTGCCGGGCGATGCCGGCGAACCGCTCGTGGCCGTAGACGTCCTTGCCGCCCTCGTCGAAGTCCATGGTCCCGGCCTTCGGCTTGGCGCCCTCCGCAGCGACCACGATCGCGAACCGCTTGCCGGCCGAGAAGCGCTCGCCGACCTTGGCGGTCAGCTCGTCGATGTCGAAGGGCCGCTCGGGCACCACGATCGCGTGGGCGCCGGCCGCCATGCCGGAGTGCAGCGCGATCCAGCCCGTGTGCCGGCCCATGACCTCCACGATCAGCACGCGCTGGTGCGACTCGGCGGTGGTCTTCAGCCGGTCCAGGGCCTCGGTGGCCACCCCGACGGCCGTGTCGAACCCGAAGGTCACGTCGGTGACCGCGATGTCGTTGTCGATGGTCTTCGGCACACCGACTATCGGCAGACCGTTGTCGGACAGCAGCCGGGCCGCCTTGAGGGTGCCCTCACCGCCGATGGGGATG
Source organism: Streptomyces tendae (assembly GCF_008632955.1). Classification (NCBI taxonomy): domain Bacteria; kingdom Bacillati; phylum Actinomycetota; class Actinomycetes; order Kitasatosporales; family Streptomycetaceae; genus Streptomyces; species Streptomyces tendae. The sequence continues at coordinate 4,989,228 of NZ_CP043959.1, read as the reverse complement.
ATCGCGTCCAGGCCGAGCTCCTCGACATGGCCACGGGCCCGCTCCACACCGTCCCGCAGATGCTCGGGACGCACCCGGGAGGAGCCGAGGATGGTGCCGCCGCGGGCGAGGATGCCGCCCACCGCGTCGAGGTCGAGCTTGAGGTAGTCGCACTCCAGGAGGCCCTTCCACCCGTCGCGGAAGCCGATGACCTCGTCGCCGTGGTCGACGACGGCACGGTGCACGACGGACCGGATGACGGCGTTCAGGCCGGGGCAGTCGCCGCCGGACGTGAGGACACCAATGCGCATAGCCCGAAACAACCTTCTCGAAGTGGGCCGGACCGGACCGCGCTGTCCGGCTCGATCCCCGCCACCCTAGCCGCTCCCGGGGGCGGTGCCGCATCTCGCGTCCGCCTGCTGGACCACCCCGCTCACCTGTGCGGAGGAGGCGTCAGACGGGCCGGTCCCGGCCTGTCCGACGCCTCCTGCACCGTGCTCGGTCAGCCCCTCACGCGGGCTGCTGGGCGGCCGCGATGCGCTCGTTGCGCAGGGCCTCGTACCACCGGTCGTCGGTCGGCGGCAGCGCGTTCACGTCCAGCGCGAGCTTCAGCAGCAGGTCCGCGATCTGCGGGTTGCGGGCCAGCACGGGGCCGTGCATGTACGTGCCGAAGACGGTGTCGTTGAACGCGCCCTCGGTGCCGTCCCCGGTGCCGTTGCCGTTGCCGAAACGCACCTGGGCGAACGGGCGGGCGGAGGGGCCCAGATGGGTGATGCCCTGGTGGTTCTCGAACCCGGTCAGCGGGGGCAGCCCCAGCTGCGGGTTGATGTCCCCGAGCACGTCACCCACGCACCGGTCGCCCTCGCCGCGCACCGACACCACGTCGAGCAGGCCGAGGCCGGGCTCGCGCTGGCCGAGGTCGTTGATGAACTCGTGGCCGAGGATCTGGTAGCCGGCGCACACCGAGAAGACGATCGCGCCGTTCCCCACGGCCCGGTGCAGGCCCCCGTCGCGGCGCAGCCGCTCGGCGGCCAGCCGCTGCGGACGGTCCTCACCGCCGCCGATCAGGTAGATGTCGCCGGAGGTCGGGATGGGCTGGTCGCTGCGCACGTCGAGCCGCGCCACGTCCAGGCCGCGCTGCCGCGCCCGGCGCTCGACGACCAGGGCGTTGCCCTGGTCGCCGTAGGTGCTGAGCAGGTCCGGGTAGATCCAGACGACCCGCAGCTGGTTGTCGCTCACTTCAAGTCCCCTGAGGTGTCGTGGGTCAGTTGCCGACGCGGCGGCGCAGGTCCTGGAACGCGGTGTAGTTGGCGATGACCTCGATCCGGCCCGGCGGAGACATCTGGATCGCCTGGTCGAGGTTCTCGCACACCTGGAACTGCTGGTTGGCGACCTCCAGACGCACCGCGAGGTCCAGCTTGCGGTCACCGATGACGCAGATCGGGTGGCCGGTCAGCCGGGTGTAGTCGACGTCCCACAGCCAGGAGGTGTCGGTGCCGTCGGCCGAGCGCGCGTTCACCGACAGGATCACCGGGGTCGGCGGCGGGTCGATCAGGGAGAACGTCTCCAGCCAGCCCGCGGGGTTCTTCGCGAGCAGCAGGCGCAGGTCACGGCCCTGGAACTGGACGACGTCGTAGCGGCCGGCCACGGCCTGCACCTGGTACATGCGCTCCAGGGCGACCTGCGGCGGCACCCCGAAGACGGCGGCGACGGCGGCGGAGGACGCGGCGTTGGCCTTGTTGGCCCGGCCCGGCAGCTGGAGGTGGATCGGCCAGGCGGAGCCGTGCGGGTCGAGCACGTGGTCGCCGGAGAGCGCCCAGCTCGGAGTGGGGCGGCGGAAGCCGCACTCGCCGCAGAACCAGTCGTCGCCCGGACGCTGCATCACGCCGCCGCAGGACGGGCAGGACCAGGCATCGTCCTTCCACATCTGGCCGGCGGCCACCCAGATCACGTTGGGGGCCGACGACGCGGCCCACACCACCAGCGGGTCGTCGGCGTTGGCCACGACGACGGCCTTGGTGCCGGCCAGGCCCTCGCGCCAGTTCTCCGCGAGCATGCGGGTCTCCGCGGCGCGGTCGAGCTGGTCGCGGGAGAGGTTGAGCAGCGCGATGCACTTCGGCTCGGTGGCCTGGGCGACGCCGACGAGGTACTTCTCGTCGACCTCGATCACGCCGAAGCGGGACTCCGATCCGGCCGCGAGGGCCGAGGTGATGCCGGCCGGCATGTTGGCCCCGAGCGCGTTGGAGACGACCGGGCCGGCCGCCTTGAGCGCCTCGGCGATGAGCCGGGTGGTGGTGGTCTTGCCGTTGGTCGCCGAGACGAGGGTCACGTCCAGGTGCTGGGCGAGCCGGGCGAGGAGATCGGGGTCGAGCTTGAGTGCCACCCGGCCGCCGATCACCGAACCGCTGCCGCGCCCCGCGGCGCGGGATGCCGCTGCGACCGCCTTCCCGGCGGTCACGGCCAGCTTGGCCCGCGGCGTGAGCGGGTCCGAGTTGCCTGCCATCAGTTCTCGATCCTCCTTGCGTACGCGCCGCGTCTGTGCCTGACGGCCACGTGGTGTGGGCTCAGCCTATCGAGATCCATTCGCCCTCCTGAACCGTGGCCTCCATCGTGAGACGGGGCGGGGTCGCTAGGACCGTACCCTTGCCGCCATGCGACACGGCTCCATCCCCGGCGTCCACGGACGCGTCCGGCCCCTCACCCTGCTCGGCGACCCGGTGCTGCACGCGCCCTGCGCGGAGGTCACCGAGTTCGGTCCGGAACTCGCCCGGCTGGTGGAGGACTTGTTCGCGACGATGTACGCGGCGCAGGGCGTGGGCCTGGCCGCGAACCAGATCGGGGTGCCGCTGCGGGTGTTCGTCTTCGACTGCCCGGACGACGAGGACGTGCGCCATCTGGGGCACGTGGTGAACCCGCGGCCGGTGGTGACGGACGGGGTGGTGGTGCGCGGTCCCGAGGGCTGTCTGTCGCTGCCCGGCCTGGAGGCGGGGACGGAGCGGTACGACCACGCGGTGGTCGAGGGCGTCACCGTGACCGGGGAGCCGGTCACCGTGCACGGCACGGGTTTCTTCGCCCGGTGCCTGCAGCACGAGAGCGACCATCTGGAGGGCACGGTCTACGCCGACCGGCTCACCGGCCGCCGCCACCGCAAGCTGATGCGCCAGGTCTCCCGGGCCTCCTGGCACCGCCCCGCCTGAGCCGGGTCCGGGGCTCAGAAGCCCGGCCCCCCGACCTTGTCGCCCGCGGCCGCCAGGCGACCCCACAGCAGGTCGGCCAGGCTGCGCACCAACTCGGCCCGGGAGCACGGGCGTTCGCCCAGCCACCAGTCGCCGGCCGCGTGCATCATGCCGACGATGCCGTGGCCCCAGACCCGGGCCAGCTGGTGGCTGCCCGGTCCGAGGTCCAGGCGCTCCTCGATCACCTGCGCCAGTTCCTCGCCCATCCGGCGCAGCAGCGGCGCCGAGTGCTTGCCGACGTCGAAGGTCTGGTCGCTCGGCGTGCCCTCCGCCGGATGCATCAGGAAGCGGTACACCTGGGGCCGGGCCTCGATCGCCGAGAGGTAGGTGTCGAGGGTGGCCTCGACCCGCTCCCGCCGCTCCGCGGGGGCGTCCAGCGCGGCCCGCAGCGAGGACAGCAGGGCGTCGGTGTGCCGTTTGGCCAGGGCGGCGTAGAGTCCCCCCTTGTCGCCGAAGTGCCGGTAGAGGATCGGCTTGGTGATGCCGGCCTCGGCGGCGATCGCGTTCATCGAGGCCCCCGGGCCGTCGCGCAGCACCACTCGGTCGGCGGCCTCCAGCAGCTCGCGCCGGCGTCGGTCGGCGGACCGCTGCTGCTCGGTCCGCTGTGTGGTGTCCATGTGCTCTCCCCACCCGTGCTGAATCGGTGACGCCTGCGCAAACTAACACTGACCACGGCCCGGACATCGAACGGGATACCGACGCCTTCTGGGGAGTTGACTTTTCCTACTTGCCGGTAACAGACTGGGGTTACCGCAAGTAACACGCACGTGCGCCGCCGCTGGAGGAGTCATGGCCGAGTTCACCATGGAGCTCAACGACGAACAGAAGGAGGTGCGGGACTGGCTGCACGGCTTCGCCGCCGACGTCATCCGCCCCGCCGCCGCCGAATGGGACGAGCGTGAGGAGACTCCCTGGCCGGTCATCCAGGAGGCGGCCAAGGTCGGCATCTACTCCCTGGACTTCTACGCCCAGCAGTACTTCGACGCAAGCGGCCTCGGCATCCCCATGGCGATGGAGGAGCTGTTCTGGGGCGACGCGGGCATCGCGCTGTCGATCGTGGGCACCGGCCTCGCGGCCGTCGGCGTCCTCGCCAACGGCACCGAGGAGCAGATCGGCACCTGGATCCCCCAGATGTACGGCGACGCGAACGACGTCAAGGTGGCGGCCTTCTGCTCCTCCGAGCCCGACGCCGGCTCCGACGTGGCGTCGATGCGCACCCGCGCGGTGTACGACGAGGCCAAGGACGAGTGGGTGATCAACGGCACCAAGACGTGGGCGACCAACGGCGGCATCGCCAACGTCCACGTCGTGGTCGCGGTCGTCGACCCGGACCTCGGCTCCAAGGGGCACGCCTCCTTCATCATTCCGCCGAACACCCCCGGCTGCTCCCAGGGCCAGAAGTTCAAGAAGCACGGCATCCGCGCCTCGCACACCGCCGAGGTCATCCTGGACAACGTGCGCGTCCCCGGCTCCTGCCTGCTCGGCGGCAAGGAGAAGCTGGACGAGCGTCTGGCCCGTGCCCGGGAGAGGGCGAAGAAGGGCGGTGAGCGCGTCAAGAACGCCGCCATGGCCACCTTCGAGGCGTCCCGCCCGGCCGTCGGCGCGATGGCGGTGGGCACCGCCCGCGCCGCCTACGAGGTCGCCCTGGAGTACGCCCAGACGCGTGAACAGTTCGGCCGCCCGATCATCGACAACCAGGGCGTCGCCTTCCAGCTCGCCGACATGCGCACCCAGATCGACGCCGCCCGCCTGCTGGTGTGGCGTGCCTCCTGGATGGCCGTCAACGGCAAGCCGTTCACCGCGGCCGAGGGTTCGATGTCGAAGCTGTTCGCCAGCGAGACGGCCAAGAAGGTCACCGCCCAGGCGATCCAGATCCTCGGCGGCAACGGCTACACCCGCGAGTACCCGGTCGAGCGGATGCACCGGGACGCCGCCATCTACACCATCTTCGAAGGGACGAGCGAGATCCAGCGCCTGGTGATTGCCCGCACCCTCTCGGGCATGCCGATCCGCTGACGGCCGCCCCCACGGAACGACCCGGCGGTGCGGGCGGCACCGCCGGGTCTCACGTTTCGAGTGAGGTCCGCTACGGCGTGGTGCCGCTGCTGTGCGCGATGCACGCGACGTCGATCCGGTCCGCGAGCTTCGCGAGTTCGATCGTCAGCGCGGCGACCGTGTCCTCGTCGAGTCCGCCCTCGCCGGCCTCGACCAGCCGGACCCACCGGCCGCCCACCGTGCGCAGCAGCTTGCTGACGTCGGCGGCGGCCACCTGGAGGGTGCCGCGATCGTCGACGATCAGAGGCAGTGTCACTTCGCGGTTCACAGTCGGGATCGTAGCCGTGCGGGCGTCACGCGCCGTGCCAAACCGTGGTGATGTTGCAGAACTCGCGGATTCCGTGCCCGGACAGCTCACGTCCGTACCCGGAGCGCTTCACCCCGCCGAACGGGAACGCCGGGTGGGACGCCGTCATGCCGTTCACGTACACGCTGCCCGCCTCCAGATCCCGCACGAACCGGTCGATCTCCGCCTCGTCACGGGTCCAGACGTTGGAACTCAGCCCGAACAGCGTGTCGTTGGCGATGAGTACCGCTTCGTCCAGGTCGTCCACGCGGTAGAGCGTGGCGACCGGCCCGAAGGTCTCCTCCCGGTGGATGCGCATCTCCCGGTCGATGCCGGCCAGCACGGTCGGCGGGTAGAACCAGCCGGGCCCGTCCGGGCGTTCGCCACCGCACAGCACCGTGGCGCCGGCCCGCACGGCGTCGTCGACCAGCTCCTCCAGGTCCTCGCGGCCCCGTTCGCTGGAGAGCGGGCCGACGTCGGTGTCCTCCTGCGTCGGGTCGCCGACCTTCAGCGCCTTCATCCCGGCGACGAACCGCTCGGTGAAGGCGTCGTAGACGTCCGTGTGCACGATGAACCGCTTGGCGGCGATGCAGGACTGCCCGGCGTTCTGCGCCCGGGCGGTCACCGCGACCTCGGCGGCCCGGTCCAGGTCGGCGGAGGGCATGACCACGAACGGGTCGCTGCCGCCCAGCTCCAGCACCGTCTTCTTGATCATCTCCCCGGCGGTGGAGGCGACGGCCCGGCCCGCGGGCTCGCTGCCCGTGAGGGTGGCCGCCTTGATCCGCTCGTCCCGCAGCAGGTCGTCGATCGCGGCGGAGCCGATCAGCAGGGTCTGGAAGCAGCCCTCGGTGAAGCCCGCGCGGTGGAAGAGGTCCTCCAGGTACAGGGCGGTCTGCGGCACGTTCGACGCGTGCTTGAGCAGCCCGACGTTCCCCGCCATCAGGGCGGGGGCGGCGAACCGCACCACCTGCCACAGCGGGAAGTTCCACGGCATCACGGCGAGCACCGGACCCAGCGGCCGGTAGCGCACCAGGACCCGGGAAGCGCCGGAGTCCTTCACGTCGGAGGCGCCGGGCTCCTCGTCGGCGAGCAGCTCGGCCGCGTGGTCGGCGTACCAGTGCATCGCCTTGGCGCACTTCGCGGCCTCCGCGCGCGCCTGCGTGATCGGCTTGCCCATCTCCGTGGTGATCACCCGGCCGATGGCGTCCTGGTCCTCGTCGAGGATCTCGGCGGCCCGGTGCATCAGACGGGAGCGCTCCTCGAAGGTCGTCGTCCGGTACGTGCGGAACGTGGCCTCCGCGAGCTGGAGCCTGCGTTCCAGCTCGTCCTCGTCCATGGGGTGGTACGTCTTGACGGTCTCGCCGTTCGCCGGATTCACCGTGGCGATGTGCATCACTGGCCTCCATGGGACGGGCTGTGCTCTGACGACCTTCCCGCGCGCCGGTGGGCGCCGCAACGTGGGAGGGCCTCTCAGAGCGAGTGCTCCGCCAGGCGGTCCAGAAACGCGGTCTGTGCGGAGACGACCACCTCACGGGCGCGGTCCAGGGAGAACCAGGCCACCCGGTCCAGCTCCGGGAACTCCTGCGTCCGTCCCGACCTGGGCGGCCACTCCATGGTGAACGTGCCGGGCACCACGGCCGCCGGGTCCAGGTCGGCCTCCACCGCCCACGCGGTCACGGTCTTGCCGCCCGACTGACGGACCTCCCCGAGCGGCACCGCCTCCCCGTCCGGCGGGGGCAGCCCCAGCTCCTCCTCGAACTCGCGGCGCGCCGCTTCCCAGGCTGCCTCGTCGGGCCCGTACTCGCCCTTCGGCACCGTCCAGGCCCTGGCGTCCCGGCACGCGTGGAACGGCCCACCCATGTGGCCGAGCAGCACCTCGACGCCCTCACCGGTGCGCCGGAACAGCAGCAGTCCCGCGCTGCGGGCCTTCGTCACGGCCGTACCTCCGGGTGGGCGGCGAGCAGGGTCTCGACCGTGTCGGCCTCCTCCGGGCGCTTGTCCTCGCGGTAGCGGATCACCCGGGCGAAGCGCAGGGTGACACCGGCCGGGTAGCGGGTGGAGCGCTGCAGGCCGTCGTAGGCGATCTCCACGACGAGTTCGGGGCGCACGGTCACGGTGTAGCCGTTCTCGCCGACCGCGATCTCCCGCAGCCGGTCGGTCTGCCACCGGAGCATCGCGTCGGTCATGCCTTTGAACGTCTTGCCGAGCATCACGAAGCCGCCGTCGGCGGCGCGGGCGCCCAGATGCAGGTTGGACAGCTTCCCGGTGCGGCGCCCGTGACCCCACTCGGCGGCCAGCACCACCAGGTCCAGCGTGTGCACCGGCTTGACCTTCAGCCAGGACGCGCCGCGCCGCCCCGCGCTGTAGGGAGCATCCAGGCCCTTGACGACGACGCCCTCGTGGCCGCGCTCCAGCGTCTCGGAGAGGAACCGCTCCGCCGCCTCCAGGTCCTCGGGCCCCGACACCACCGTGCGCCGCACCCGCATCGGTTCCGGCACCAGCCGGGCCAGTTCGGCGTGCCGCTCGGTGAACGGCAGGTCCAGCAGGTCGCGGCCGTCGACCGAGAGCGCGTCGAAGAACACCGGGGCCACGGGCGTCCCCCGGGCCGCCGTCGCCACGTCCACCCGGGACCCGACCCGCCCGGCGGTCTCCTGGAAGGACCGCGGCCGTCCGGTGCCGTCGAAGGAGATGACCTCCCCGTCCAGGATGAACCGCCCTACCGCCAGCTCCCGCGCCGCGGCGGTCACCTCGGGCAACCGGTCCGTGATGTCGTCCAGGGTGCGGGTGTGCACCCGCACGGTGTCCCCGTCGCGGTGCACCTGCACGCGGATGCCGTCGAGCTTCTCCTCGACCGCGCAGGCGCCCAGCTTCCCGACCGCCTCGGCGACCGAGGAGGCGCTGTGCGCCAGCATCGGCTGCACCGGACGCCCGACGGTGAGCCGGAACCGCTCCAGCGCCCCTGGCCCGTCCGCCAGCAGCGCCCCGGCGACCGGCTGCAGGGACCCCGCGAGCATCACCGCCCGCCGTACGTCCGCCGGGGCCGCGCCCGTCGCCTGGGCCAGCCCTTCCACCGCCACCGCGTCCAGCGCGCCCTGCCGGACCTCGCCGGTGAGCAGCCCCACCAGGAACCGCTGCTCCGCCTCGGTGGACGCGCCCAGCAGCTCGCCCACCAACCGGCCGCGTTCCGCCTGCGATCCGGGCCCGGACACCTCGGCGAGCCGGGTGAGCAGCGCGTCCACCTCGCGCACCGTCAGGGACGGCTCGGCGGCGGGCGCGACCGGACGGCCCAGCACCTTCCAGCCGACACCGATCCGCCCCTGCGGCAGCCGGCCCGCCAGATAGGGGATGACCACCGGGACGTCGTCCGGCTCTGCCTCCCGGAACAGTTCGGCGAGCAGGGCGGTCTTCCGGGACCGCGCCGAGGTGGCGGCCACCTCCTGGGACACCTGGGCCAGCCGGGACAGCAACATGCAGCCATGGTGCTACGGAGGCGGGCCCTCCACACCCGCGCCGCGCAGGGTCAGCCGGCGATCGCCGCGTCCAGGTCCGTCATCCGCAGGTCCCCGACGACCGCGGTCGCCGCCCGGTAGCCGCCGCTCGCCGCGTGCACCACCTGCTCGGTGAACCCGATCGCGTTGCCCGCCGCCCACACGCCCGGCACGCTGGTCAGCCCGTTCCCGTCGACCACCGGGTACGTCCCGAACGGCGTCTCGTCCATCTCCGCGCCCAGCCGCTCCAGCAGCCCCGTCTGCGGCACCGGACGCGGCCCCACGAACAGCACGGACCGGGGGTGCACGGTGCCGTCGGACATCCGCACCCCGGTGAGCCGGTCGTCCTCGGCCACCAGCCCGGCCACCTCGCCGGGCACCACGTCCACCCCGGCCGCGGCCAGCCGCCGCAGGTCGACGTCGGTCAGCTCCTCCTCGGCGACCCGGTGCAGGAACAGCATCGTGTCCTTCGACCACCGGGACACCATCAGCGCCTGGTGCACGCTCATCGCGCTCGACGCGAGCACCCCGAAGGGCTCGTCGCGCACCTCCCAGCCGTGGCAGAACGGGCAGTGCAGCACGTCCCGTCCGAACCGCTCGGCGACTCCGGGGACGTCCGGCATCTCGTCCTTGAGCCCGGTGGCCACGATCAGCCGCCGCGCGCGCACGCTTGCGCCCTTCTCCAGCGCGACCGTGAAGTCCTCGCCGGGGGTGACGTCCACGACCCGGTCCCGGACCAGCTCCACGTCGTAGCGCGCGATCTCCTCCCGGCCGAGCGCCAGGAACTCGGCGGGCGCCATCCCGTCCCGGGTCAGATAGCCCTGCATGTGCGCCGAGGGCGCGTTGCGCGGCTCGCCGGCGTCGACCACCAGCGTGCGGTGCCGGGCCCGCCCCAGCACCAGCGCGGCGGACAGTCCCGCCGCTCCTCCTCCCACCACGACCACGTCGTAGCGGCTTTCCGTGCGGTCCGTCTCGTTCGTCGTCTGCATGGCGACCACCTCCACGACGACGGTCGCCCCGGACGGCGCGGATTGACAAACAACTTTGCCGAAACTGCAATGTGCACATGGTGACGGACGACGTTCTCGCGGAAGTGGGCCCCCGGCTGCGCCGGATCAGGAAGGAACGGGAGGTGACGCTCGCGGCGCTGGCGGAGGCGACCGGCATCTCGGTCAGCACCCTGTCCCGGCTGGAGTCCGGGCAGCGCAGACCGGGCCTGGACCTGCTGCTTCCGATCGCCCAGGCCCATCAGGTGTCGCTGGACGAACTGGTCGGCGCGCCCCCGGTCGGTGATCCGCGGGTGCGCGCCCGGCCGATCGAGCGGGGCGGGCGCACCCACTGGCCGCTCACCCGGCAGCCCGGCGGCCTCCAGGCGTACAAGGTGCTCGAACCCAAGCGGAAGCTGGAGCCCGACCCGCGCACCCACGAGGGCTACGAGTGGCTGTACATCCTCTCCGGCAGGCTGCGGCTGGTGCTGGGTGACCACGACGTGGTGCTGACACCGGGGGAGGCCGCCGAGTTCGACACACGGGTGCCGCACTGGTTCGGCTCGACGGGGGAGGGGCCGGTGGAGTTCCTCAGCCTGTTCGGACCGCAAGGGGAGCGGATGCACGTGCGGGCGCGGCCGAAGACCGGCTGAGCGGGGACGGTTCCCTTGAGGCAAGCGACCGCTTAGTATGCGGGGACCCGGTCAGCGAAGACGACGTTCACCGTTCCGTGGAGGCCCCGCATGCAGGCATGGCAAGTGCACGAACTCGGCGAGCCGGGCGAGGTGATGCGCCTCGCCGACGTCGAACGGCCGACTCCCGGGGAGGGGCAGGTGCTGCTCCGGGTGCGCGCCGCCAACATCAACTTCCCGGACGCGCTGATGTGCCGGGGCCAGTACCAGGTCCGGCCGCCGCTGCCCTTCACCCCGGGTGTGGAGATCTGCGGCGAGACCGAGGACGGGCGCCGGGTGATCGCCAACCCGGCCCTGCCGCACGGCGGTTTCGCCGAGTACGCCCTCGCGGACTCCGCCGCCCTGCTGCCCGCGCCGGACACCCTGGACGACGCCGAGGCCGCGGCCCTGCACATCGGCTACCAGACGGGCTGGTTCGCCCTGCACCGGCGGGCCCGCCTCGAGGCCGGCGAGACCCTGCTGGTGCACGCCGCCGCGGGCGGGGTCGGCAGCGCCGCCGTGCAGCTCGGCAAGGCGGCCGGTGCCACCGTCATCGGCGTGGCCGGCGGCGCCGCGAAGGCGGCCGTGGCCCGCGAGCTGGGCTGCGACGTGGTGATCGACCGGCGCGAGCAGGACGTCGTCGCCGCGGTCAAGGAGGCCACCGGCGGCCGCGGCGCGGACGTGGTCTTCGACCCTGTCGGCGGCGAGGCCTACACCCAGTCCGCGAAGACCGTCGCCTTCGAGGGCCGCATCGTGGTCCTCGGCTTCGCCAGCGGCTCCGTCCCGAGCCCAGCCCTCAACCACGCCCTGATCAAGAACTACGCGATCCTCGGCCTGCACTGGGGCCTGTACAACACCAGGAACCCCAAGCTGGTCCAGCACTGCCACGAGCAGCTCACCGACCTCGCCGCCCGGGGCGCGATCAAGCCGCTGGTGAGCGAGCGCGTGCTGCTCCCCGGGGCCGCCGACGCCGTGCAGCGCGTCGCCGACGGCGTCACCACCGGACGTGTCGCCGTGCTGCCCACCGGGGAGAACGGAGCCGCCGCATGACCGACGCCGACGAACTGCGCCGCCGCACCGCCGCGTTGCTGGCCGCGCACCCGCCCGCCGAGACCGAGCGCCTGGACTTCCTGCGCGCCCGGTTCGACGCCGGACTCGCCTGGGTGCACTTCCCGGAAGGACTCGGCGGACTCGGCCTCCCGCGGTCGCTCCAGGCCCTCGTCGACGCCGAACTGGCGGCCGCCGGAGCCCCCGACAACGACCCGCGCCGGATCGGCATCGGCCTGGGCATGGCCGCCCCGACGATCCTCCAGTACGGCACCGACGAGCAGAAGGCGCGCTTCCTGCGGCCCCTGTGGACCGGCGAGGAGGTCTGGTGCCAGCTCTTCAGCGAGCCCGGCGCCGGCTCGGACCTGGCCGCGCTCGGCACCCGCGCCGTCCGCGAGGGCGACACCTGGGTGGTCGACGGGCAGAAGGTGTGGACGTCCAGCGCCCACGTCGCCCGCTGGGCCATCCTCATCGCGCGCACCGACCCGGACGTGCCCAAGCACCGGGGCATCACCTACTTCGTGTGCGACATGACCGACCCCGGCGTCGAGGTGCGGCCGCTGCGCCAGATCACCGGTGAGGCAGAGTTCAACGAGGTCTTCCTCACCGGCGTCCGCATCCCCGACGCCCACCGGCTCGGCGGGACCGGCGACGGGTGGCGGGTCGCGCAGACCACCCTGAACAACGAGCGCGTCGCCATCGGCGGCATGCGGCTGCCCCGCGAGGGCGGCATGATCGGCCCGGTCGCGAAGACCTGGCGCGAACGCCCCGAGCTGCGCACCCACGATCTGCACCAGCGGCTGCTCAGGCTGTGGGTCGAGGCGGAGGTCGCCCGGCTCACCGGCGAACGCCTGCGCCAGCAGCTCGTCGCCGGACAGCCCGGCCCCGAGGGCGCCGGCATGAAGCTCGCCTTCGCCCGCCTCAACCAGGAGATCAGCGGCCTGGAGGTCGAACTGCGCGGCGAGGAAGGGCTGCTGTACGACGACTGGACCATGCGCCGCCCGGAACTGGTCGACTTCACCGGCCGGGACGCCGGCTACCGCTACCTGCGCTCCAAGGGCAACAGCATCGAGGGCGGGACCAGCGAGGTCCTGCTGAACATCGTCGCCGAGCGCGTCCTGGGCCTGCCCGCCGAGCCGCGCACCGACAAGGACGTCGCCTGGAAGGACCTCGCCCGATGAGCGATCTTCTGTACTCGGAGGAGGAAGAGGCGCTGCGCGCCGCCGTCCGGGACCTGCTCACCGACCACTGCGACGCCGCGTCCGTGCTCGCCCGGATCGAGACGGACGCCCCGCACGACCTGTCCCTGTGGAAGGCGCTCGCCGACGGCATGGGACTCGCCGGCCTGCTGGTGCCCGAGGACAGGGGAGGTCAGGGCGCCACCCACCGTGAAGCCGCCGTGGTCCTGGAGGAGCTGGGACGCGCGGTCGCACCGGTGCCGTACCTGACGAGCGCCGTGGTGGCCACCGAGGCGCTGCTGGCCTGCGCCGACGGCGACGACCTGCTCGCGGACCTGGCGTCCGGGCGGCGGATCGGCGCCCTCGCCGTCGGGCTGCACAAGGCCCCCGGCGCCGCGTTCGCCACCGTCCGCGCGGACGGTGGCGCCCTGCACGGGGAACTGGCCGGCATCGCCGACGCCGCCGTCGCCGACGTTTTGCTGGTGCCGGCGGACGACAGCGGGCTGTACGCGGTGACGGCCGACGCGGTCACCGTCGTTCCGCAGACGTCCCTCGACCTCACCCGGCCCCTCGCCCGCGTCACCCTCGACGGCGCCCCGGGCCGCCGCCTGGGCGACGCCGGACCGGCCGTACGCCGGGCCCTGCGGGCCGGTGCCGGACTGCTCGCCTCGGAACAACTCGGCGTCGCCGAGTGGGCGTTGACCGAAACGGTCCGGTACCTCAAGGACCGCAAGCAGTTCAACCGCCCCGTCGGCGGGTTCCAGGCGCTCAAGCACCGGCTCGCCCAGGTGTGGCTGGAGACCGTCAGCCTCCGCGCCGCCGCACGGGCCGCCGCCGACGCCCTCGCGACCGGTGAGGACACGGACGTGACGGTCGCCGTGGCGCAGGCCTACGCCGCCCCTGTCGCCGTCCGCGCCACCGAGGAGGCGGTGCAACTGCACGGCGGCATCGGCATGACCTGGGAACACCCGGCGCACCTGCACCTCAAGCGCGCCAAGGCCGACTCGATCGCCCTCGGCACGGCGGGCGCCCACCGCGAGGCGCTGGCCGGGCCGGCAGAGCTGCCCGCGCCCTGACCGCCCACACCACGGACACCGGCGGCCCGCCCCCGAGGGGCGGGCCGCCGACGTACGCGCCCCGAGGTGAACGGGCGACGGCGAACCGGCCAACTCCTCGCACGCCCCTGCTTCTTGCGCGCCGCGGGACCCCATACTCACTGGGATCCCGTACGGCACTTCAGGGAGGCAGAGCATGGCCCTCACCACCCGTCGCAGAGCCCTCACCGCCCTCGGCGTCGCCCTCGCGAGCCCGGCCGTCCTCCCCGCGGCCCACGCGTCGGCCGGCCAACCCCCGCACCGGCCCCGCCCGTTGTGGCGCGCCCACGCGCACAACGACTACGAGCACCCCCGCCCCCTGTTCGACGCCCTCGACCACCGCTTCGGCAGCGTCGAGGCGGACGTCCACCTCGTCGGCGGCCGGCTCCTCGTCGCCCACGACCCCGAGGACCTCGACCCCGCGCGCACCCTGATCTGGACCCGCTCGCCGCCCGCGTCCGCGCCAACCGCGGCACGGTGTACCGCGGCGACCGCGGGTCGCTCCAGCTCCTGATCGACCTCAAGACCGAGGGCGCGTCCGCCTACGCCGAACTCGACCGCCGACTGCGCCGCTACAACGGCCTGTTCACCACCTACGCGCACGGCAGGGTGCGGACCGGGCCGGTCACCGCCGTCGTTTCCGGTGACCGCGCCGCCCGCGCGCCCATGGAGGCCCAGCGGGTCCGCCACGCCTTCTACGACGGCAGGCTCACCGACCTCGGCGGCCCCGCGCCGGCCTCCTTCGCGCCGCTGATCAGCGACAACTGGACGCTCCATTTCACCTGGCAGGGCGTCGGCGCCTTCCCCGACGCCGAGCGCCGGAAACTGCGCGCCCTGGTGCGCACCGCCCACACCCGCGGCCAACGGGTGCGCTTCTGGGCCACCCCGGACCTGCCCGGCCCGGCCCGCGACGCGCTCTGGGGCGAACTGGTCGCGGCGGACGTCGACCACCTCAACACCGACGACCTGGCGGGACTCGAAGCATTCCTCGACGCCCACAGGAAGGCGTGACACCACACGTTCGGAGGACAGGTCAGCCGCCCGGACGAACCCTCCGCTACGCCACACTTGCGGCCGAACGCCGCGAAACAGGTGTGGCGGAGGAGGTTGACGATGGCCATTTCCATCTCTGTGGTGCTGCTGCTCTCGGTCCTGGCGGTGATCTTCCTGCGTAACGGTGGGCTGAAGATCTCCCACGCCCTGGTGTGCCTGCTGTTGGGGTTCTACCTGGCCAGCACGAGTATCGCGCCCACGATCCACAGCGGCCTCACGGCGACCGCCGACATCGTCGGCAGCCTGAGCCCGTGAGACCGGCCGAAGGGCCGTTTCATGGCCAGGAGTTGGCCGCGTAACGGCGCCTGCGCCGGGCGGATGCGGTGAGGAGGGCGGCGGGTGGTGTGGTGGTGCGGTCCGACCGCCGCCCTCCAGGGGCGCGGGGAACTGCGCGACCGGCCCCCGCCGGGCCGCGGTGGTGCTCGCTCCTGGAGCGGCCGGCCCGGCCGGAGGTCAGTCGTGACCGCCCCGCACGCCTACGATCAGACCCGTTCCGCCACCGCCGCCGGGTCGTCCAGGACGCCCCGTACGACCGAGTGCGCGGCCCCCAGCAGGGGGCCCTGGGGGCCGAGCGCGGACACCGACACCGGGCAGGCCGGCCCCGCGGTGCGCCGGGCCAGCTCGGAGCGCAGGGACGGCAGCAGCCAGGGCGACAGCCCGGACAGCGCGCCGCCCAGCACCACGCTCTCGGGGTCCAGCAGATTGGCCGCCCCGGTCAGGGCGATGCCGAGCGCCGTGCCCGCGTCGTGCAGGGCCCGCCGTACGGCGGCGTCGCCCTGTTCGGCGCGGCCCGCGAGCAGACCCACCCGGTCCTCGCTGGGCTCGAGTCCGGCCGCGCGCAGCACCGCCTCCTCGCCGGCGTACTGCTCCAGGCAGCCCCGGCCGCCGCACGCGCAGGCGGGACCCTCGGGCCACACCGGCACATGGCCGAGCTCGCCCGCGAAACCCCGGTTGCCGTGCAGCACGCGCCCGTCCACGACGACCGCAGCACCGATACCGATCTCGGCCGAGACGTGCAGGAAGTCACGCGGGGTGTCCTCGCCCAGCCACAGCTCGGCCAGCGCGCCGAAGTTGGCCTCGTTGGCCACGGTGAGCGGAAGCGTCGCCGGGAGCAGCGCGCCGAGGTCCGTGTCGAGCCACCCGAGGTTGGGCGCGCGGACGACGGTCCGGGCGTCGCGTGCCACCAGGCCGGGGACGGCGACCGCGAGTCCGGCCGGCCACAGGCCCTCGCCCTCCGCCTCCGCCACCACCCGGTGGATCAGCTCGGTGAGTTCCGCTAGCACGGGCTCGGGGGAGCGGTCCCGGTTCGGCACGTGCCGGACCGCCCGGGCGCGGACCTCCCCGCGCAGATCGACCGCGCACACCGCGAGGTGGTCGACGCCGACCTCGGCGCCGATGCCTGCGGGGCCCCGCCCGCTCACCGCCAGGGCCGACCCGGGACGGCCGACGCGTCCGGGCCGCTCGGGGCCCAGTTCCTCCAGCAGGCCTGTGCGGATGAGCTCGTCGACCAGCGTGGACACCGCCGCGCGGGTCAGGCCGATGCGGGAGGCGACGGCGGCCCGTGACAGCGGCCCCTCGGCCCGGACGGTGTGCATCACCCGCGAGAGGTTGCGGCGGCGCATGCCCTGCTGGGTGTCGGGCAGGGCACGCCCCTGACCTGCGGGACGGGTCTTGTGCAGCGGTGCGCTCATTCCTCCGTCATTCCTCGGTTCTGGGGCGCCCGCGCCCGGCGGACGTCCACGGCGGCCGGCGCGGGGCCGCCGTGGGGCGGTCGCCGGTGGAGCGGAACCGGCCGCCCGCGGCGGCCGGCGGCGCGTCAGCCGTTGTCCGTGCCGCGCTCCAGCAGCGGGGCCGCGTCGGAGAGTACCCCGGCCAGCCGGGACAGGGTCTCCTCGTCCCGCTCCACCGCGTCCAGCACCGGACCGGCCGCCGTGTTCCAGCGGCGGGCGACCGCGGCCGGGTCCTCCCCGGTGAGCAGGCCGGCCGCCTGGGCCGCCGCGCCGAGCGCGACCAGCTCCTTGGCCTCCGGCACCTGCACGGGACGCCCGGACAGCCGCCGTACGGTCTGCTGCCAGGCCGTGCCGCGGGCGCCGCCGCCGATCAGCAGCAGCGGGGCCGAGGGGTCGGCGTCCTGGTCGAGGACGAGGTCGAGGGCGGCCAGCAGGGAGTACACGGCGCCGTCGTAGGCGGCCTGGAGCAGCTGGCCGCCGGTGGTGTCGTGCCGCAGGCCGTGCAACAGGCCCGACGAGTGGGGGAGGTTGGGGGTGCGTTCGCCGTCCAGGAAGGGCAGCAGCGTGACGTCGCGGCCCGGCTCGACGGCCTCGCGGTCCAGGCCGAGCAGGGCGGCGACCCGGTCCACGGCGAGCGTGCAGTTGAGGGTGCAGGCCAGCGGCAGCCAGTCGCCGCGCGCGTCGGCGAAGCCCGCCACCGTGCCGGTCGGATCGGTGGGCCGGTGTTCCGACACCGCGTACACGGTGCCCGAGGTGCCGAGACTCATCACGGGCGTACCGGGACGCACCCCGAGGCCCAGCGCGGCTGCGGCGTTGTCGCCCGTGCCGCACGCCACCAGCGTGCCCTTGGAGAACGGCAGGTCGTGCCCGTCGCGCACGGTGCCGGCCACCTCGCCCGGACGCACCACCCGCGGCAGCAGCGCCGGGTCGAGCCCCACGTGCGCCAGGATCTCCTCGTCGTACGCCTCCGAGGCGGACGCCCACCAGCCGGTGCCCGAGACGTCACCGCGGTCGGTGGTGCCCTGCCCGGTGAGCCGCTCGGTCAGATAGTCGTGGGGGAGCCGCACCGCCTTGGTGGCGCGCACCGCGTCCGGCTCGTGCTCCGCCAGCCAGGCCCACTTGGTGACCGTGAAGGACGCGGTGGGCAGGCTGCCGGTGCGCTCGGCCCAGGCCTTGGCGCCGCCCAGCTCCTCCACCAGCCGGCTCGCCTGGGGGGCGGACCGCACGTCGTTCCACAGCAGCGCCGGGCGGACCGGCTCGCCGTGCTCGTCCAGGGTGACCAGGCCGTGCTGCTGACCGCCGATCGACACGGCCGCGGCCTCGTGCGCGGCCTCGCCGCACTGCCGCAATGCCTCGGTCAGTGCGTCCCACCACTGGCGCGGATCGCTCTCCCGTCCCGCGCCGGAGGTCACCGTGTGCGGCGCCTGGCCGCTCGCGACGACCCTGCCGGTCGTCACATCGACGACCAGGGCCTTGGTGGACTGGGTGGATGTGTCCACGCCGACGACGAGCGGACCCTCGGCTGCTGACATCGGTCTCTCCCTCTTCCGCGCCCCGGCGGGGTGTGTCTCTTCCCAGAAATGCTCCTGCATACTAATTTGTAAACCGCCATGACGAAATAGTCTCAGCGAGCAAGGAGCCGCGGCATGAGCTACCAGCCCACCCCCGAGGACAAGTTCACCTTCGGCCTGTGGACCGTCGGCTGGCAGGGACGGGACCCCTTCGGCGACGCCACGCGCGCCGCCCTCGACCCGGCCGAGTCCGTCCGCCGCCTCGCCGAGCTCGGCGCCCACGGCGTGACCTTCCACGACGACGACCTCATCCCCTTCGGCGCGAGCGACAGCGAGCGCGCCGAGCACATCAAGCGCTTCCGCCAGGCGCTGGACGAGACCGGCATGAAGGTCCCGATGGCGACCACCAACCTGTTCACCCACCCGGTGTTCAAGGACGGCGGCTTCACCGCCAACGACCGTGACGTGCGCCGTTACGCGCTGCGCAAGACCATCCGCAACATCGACCTCGCGGCCGAGCTCGGCGCGCAGACCTACGTCGCGTGGGGCGGCCGTGAGGGCGCCGAGTCCGGCGCCGCCAAGGACGTCCGGGTCGCCCTCGACCGGATGAAGGAGGCCTTCGACCTCCTCGGCGAGTACGTCACCTCCCAGGGCTACGACCTCCGCTTCGCCATCGAGCCCAAGCCGAACGAGCCGCGCGGCGACATTCTCCTCCCGACCATCGGCCACGCCCTGGCGTTCATCGAGCGCCTCGAGCGCCCGGAGCTGTACGGCGTGAACCCGGAGGTCGGCCACGAGCAGATGGCCGGCCTGAACTTCCCGCACGGCATCGCGCAGGCCCTGTGGGCGGGCAAGCTGTTCCACATCGACCTCAACGGCCAGTCCGGCATCAAGTACGACCAGGACCTCCGCTTCGGCGCGGGCGACCTGCGTGCCGCGTTCTGGCTGGTGGACCTGCTGGAGACGGCCGGGTACGAGGGCCCGCGTCACTTCGACTTCAAGCCGCCGCGGACCGAGGACTTCGACGGCGTGTGGGCCTCGGCGGCCGGCTGCATGCGCAACTACCTGATCCTCAAGGAGCGCGCGGCCGCCTTCCGCGCCGACCCGGAGGTCCAGGAGGCGCTGCGCGCGGCCCGTCTGGACGAGCTCGCCCAGCCGACCGCCGGCGACGGCCTCCAGGCGCTGCTCGACGACCGGTCCGCCTTCGAGGAGTTCGACCCCGAGGCAGCCGCCGCCCGCGGCATGGCCTTCGAGCGCCTCGACCAGCTGGCGATGGACCACCTGCTGGGCGCGCGGGGCTGAAGCCCCGGCGGCCGGGATTCACCCCATCGGGGCGGCCCCGGGTGACTGTCACCGCAGCGCCGCGCTCCCGTGCTCTCAGGCACCGGGGGCGCGGCGCTGCGGTGTCTGGGAGGAAGGTTGAGGGCGGGGGCGGGTGTACGGCCAGTTGCACGGCCCGGCCGTGGCGGACACGGGCGCACCCGCACGTGCGCTCACTCGTCTCCCGCGTCCGGTTCGCGCGGGGCGCGCCCTCGGCGCGGGGAGTGTGGCGTTCCGGGTACGCGTGCCACGACTGGCGGGCGGTTTCCCCGCCGTCTCCTCGCGCGGGACCGGGGCCACGGCGACCATGGTGTGCATGGCCACGCCCCCCGTACCGCCCCAGAAGCCGCCCGGCCCGCCGGACGACGCACCGCCGCCTCCCGGTGGCGGCTTCGGCCCGCCCTCCCACGGCGAAGGACCGACGTCCGGCCCGCCCGACGGCCACGACGGCGGCCCGGGACGCGGCCCTGGCCGGCGCAAGCTGCTGATCGTGCTGCTCGCCGTGATCGTGGCGGCCCTGATCGTCTCCATCGTCGTGCTCACGACGTCGGACGACGACGGGCCGGACCGGGAGCCCTCCGAGACTGCCACGGACACCGGTCTCCCCTCGCTGGACCTTCCGTCGGAGTTCCCGACCGGTCTGCTGCCCTCGGGGTTCCCCACGGAGCTGCCCTCCGACTTCCCTTCGGGATTCCCCTCGGGATTCCCCACCGAGCTGCCCTCCGGGCTCCCGAGCGACCTGCCCTTCGACCTGCCGAGCGGCCTCGCGTCACTGCTGCCGGCCCTGGGCGCGGAACCGTCCTGAGGTTCCGCCGTGTCCGGTGGGTACCCCCGTGGTGTGAGGTGGGTCACCATGGAGGTGGTCGCGGTGGTCGCCGTGCACCTGTGCCGGGACCCGCTTCAGGCGGAGACGGTGCGGAGACCTTAAGGGGCGCATCTCAGGGACGTCTCAGGGTGGCGGTCCGGAACCGCCGCCGACGCGGGCCCGTTTTCAGATCAGAGAGCGGCAGTGGCCGCGAAGGAGGCGACGCACATGTCGAAGAACGCCAAGATCGCCGCGGGAGGTGTGGCGGCCGGGCTCATCCTGCTGATCTGGCTGCCCTGGTGGGCCGCGCTTCTGATCATCCTGGGAGTCCCTGCGGCCGCCTACCTCGCCCTGGACCCCTCGCAGCGGCAGCGGCTGCGGAGGACCACACGAAAGGAGCTGGGCCGCTGAGACGCGGCCCCGCGTACTGACGCACGCCCGTCGGCGCGAGGGCGGTGGCGGCGGGGGACGCGTGCGCTCGGGCCCGGACGGCCGACGGCCCCCGGCCCGCGAGGTCAGTGCGCGTCCGGCGCCCAGGCGGCGCCTTGAGGACCTGGGCGCCGCTCGTCCCCTCGTTCGCCCGGGCGACATGCCGCCCGGGCGAACGAATCGGTCACAGCGGCCGTACGGCCATCTGGTCCAGTGCCTCCAGGAGACCCGGCAGTTCCGGACCCCTGCCCACCGGCAGGACCTCGCCGGGCTCGTCGTCGAGCAGGACGAAGGCGATGTCGTCCGTCCTCGCGACCAGCGACCAGCCGGGTCCGTCGGCGCGCAGGGTGCGCGCACCGCCCGGTGCGAAGGAGGAGCGGACCCGGCCCAGCGGCGGCGGTGAGTCGACGTAGGCGCGGGCCTCGGCCAGCACCCGGCGGACACCGCTGTGCCCGCCCGCTGTCCCCGAAGCCTCGCCGTCCTGACCGTCCGCGGCGCCGTCGCCGGCCTCGGAGGCGGTACCGGGCGTCGGGAACGCCGAGTCGTCGACCTGCTCCCGCCACGTCGCCCACTGCAGCGCGATCTCGTCCGCGCCCAGCCGCCGCTGGGCCGGACCCCAGACCTCTCCGTCGGGCGGCGTCAGCGGGGGCATGTGCGCCATGTCCGGGCCGGGGTCGTGCGGCGCGGGCACGTTCGGGGCGGCCACGGCCACCGCGAGGGGCCAGCCGGGCAGCGCGGCGACGACGCTGCGCTCGTCCGGCGACAGGTCGTGCTCCATGCCGCAGTCCCAGGAGGCGATCGCCACGGCGACCAGCGAGACGTCGTCGACGACCACGGTCCACCGGGCGCCTTCCCCGTCCTGGCCGAGTACCAGCCCGTAACCGTCGGCCGACGGAGCGAGGCCGAGCGCCGCGCACGCCTCCGGGTAGTCGTCGCCCAGCACGCTCGGGAACTTCGCGGGCGTCAGCAGCGCCGCCGTCAGCACGTAAAGCGCGTCGTCGGCGGCGGCGACGGCTTCCTCGTCCGTCCGGGCCATCCCAGCCTCCCCATCGGTTCGTCCGTCGGCGCGCACCCTATGCCGACCCTCAGGTCCTTGTCACGACCCCGCAGCCGTGCCCGGAGCTGCAGGTTTCCGGCCGGAGGGGGCGAATCGACCACGTCCGGCATGCCGTTGCCGCGCCTCACCGCACCCTCACGGACTGAAGCATCGCCGCCACCAGACGGCGCAAGACGCCGCCACCACCAGCGCGCGCAAGACGCCACCGCCACCAGGCGCGCACAAGAGACGCCACTCGGCGGGACCGGCGCGCTCAGTCCGCGAGCACCGCCAGTGCCAGGAACCGGGTGTCCTCGTCGACGTACGAGGTCATGCGCCAGCCTGCCTCCGACAGCAGCGCGCGCAGGTTCGGTTCGGCGCGCAGGTCGTCCGGTGTGAGCTCGCGGCCCTGACGCGCGGCGAGCGCGGCCCGGCCGATCGGATGGAACAGGGCGAGCACCCCGCCGGGGCGCACCACACGCGCGATCTCCCGCAGGTTCTCGGCCGGGCGCGGCAGATGCGCGATCAGCCCCGCCGCGAACACGGCGTCCAGCGAGGACGAGCGCAACGGGAGCGCCGCGACGTCCGTCAGCAGCAGCGCGCCGTCCACGTCCCGCCCCGCCCGCGCCGCCTCCCGCAGCATCGCCGGGGTGAGATCGGCGCCCAGCACCACCCCGGACGGACCGACGGCCGCGCGCAGGGCGGGCAGCGCCCGTCCCGTGCCGCAGCCCGCGTCCAGGACCCGGCCGCCCTCGCGCAGCCCGAGCTCGGCGACCGCGGCGGCGTAGGCCGGGCCGTCGTCGGGAAATCTGCGGTCCCAGCCGGCGGCGCGGGGGGTGAAGAACTCCTGCACGTGTGTGTGGTCGTCGCTCATGCACCGCATGATTCCTCACCGGAACCGGCGACACCTTGTGCACACGTTCGACCGTGATGCGGTCGTACCCCGGCACCGGTGCGTCATCTTTGCGCCGCTTTCGAAACGCGCCCCCTCCGCGCTCCCGCGCCCCCTAGCGTCCCCGGGTCATGGGACACCTGGACCACGCCACCCTGGGGTGGCTCACCCCCGTGCTGTCGTACGCGATGGCCTGTGTCGGCGCCGCCCTCGGACTGCGCTGCACCGTCCGCGCGCTCGCCGCCACCGGCCGCGCGCGGCGCAACTGGCTCCTCACCGCCGCCTCGGCGATCGGCACCGGCATCTGGACCATGCACTTCACGGCCATGCTCGGCTTCGGCGTGAGCGGCACCGACATCCGCTACGACGTGCCGCTCACCCTCGTGAGCCTGGTCGTCGCCATGCTGTTCGTCTGCGCCGGTGTGTTCGCCGTCGGCCACCACCCCGGTCGGGTCCGGGCCCTGCTCCTCGGCGGGCTCACCACCGGACTCGGCGTCGCCGGCATGCACTACCTGGGCATGGCCGCCGTGCGGCTGCACGGCGAGGTCGGCTACGACCCCGCGCGGGTCGCCCTGTCCGTCCTCATCGCCGTCGTCGCCGCCACGGCAGCGCTCTGGGCAGCGCTCGCCATCCGCTCCCCGGCGGCGGTCACCGTCGCCTCCCTGATCATGGGCGCCGCCGTCAGCAGCATGCACTACACGGGGATGTTCGCCGTGAGTGTGCGCGTCACGCCCTCCGGCGACCCCCTGTCCGGCGCCGGAGCGATGTCGTTCGTGTTCCCGCTCGCGGTCGGCCTCGGCGCCTACCTCTTCATCACCTCCGCCTTCGTGGCGCTGTCCCCTGCGGCCGGGGAACGCCATCCCCCCGCCTCCGCCCCGCGACCGGTCGAGCACACCACCCCCTGACCGTGCCCCCGCGGCGCCCGCCACCCGTCCGGCCCGCCGTTCCGAGCGAGGAGTCCATGCGCACACCCCGGAGGACCCCGACCGCCCGTACCGAGGCGCCGCCCCCGCCTCCCGTGCGCGGCCGGCGCGCGCACGCCGGACCACCGGCCGACGAGGGCCCGCCGTCCGCGACGGACCCGGGCCCGGCGGGCGTGGCGTCCGGGCGCGGACCGAGCGGCCCCCGGACCGTCCGTGCCAAGATCATCTGCCTGCTCATGGTGCCGGTCGTCTCGCTGCTCGCCCTGTGGGGGTACGCCACCGTGACCACCGCCCAGGACGTCTCCCGGCTGCGCCAGGTGCAGCGCGCCGACGACGCCGTCCGCACCCCGGTCGCCGCCGCGGTCGTCGCCCTCCAGGCGGAGCGGGCCGCCGCCGTCCGCCGCGCCTCCGACACCGCGGCCGTCGGGGACACGGAGCTCACCCGCCTCGCCCGGAGCACCGACCGGGCCGTGGCCGCCCTGCGGCTCGGCGAGGACCGCACCGTCGCCGACGGCCAGGCACTGCCCGGCGACGTGGCCGACCGGCTCGACGCCTTCGTCACCGCCGCCGAGCGCCTGCGTCCCCTGCGCGCGGCGGTCCGTGAAGGACGCGCGGGATGGGC
Organism: Streptomyces tendae; assembly: GCF_008632955.1. Lineage (NCBI taxonomy): Bacteria > Bacillati > Actinomycetota > Actinomycetes > Kitasatosporales > Streptomycetaceae > Streptomyces > Streptomyces tendae. The sequence continues at coordinate 4,964,887 of NZ_CP043959.1, read as the reverse complement.
GCAGACGTACGACCGCTACACCGGCACCATCGCTGCGGCCTTCGGTGTGGGTGGTGCCCTCACCGGCATCCAGGACGCCGAACTCGGCTCCGACGCGCGCGTACTGCTCGAGTTCTCCCGGGCGGAGGAGGCCCTTGCGCAGGAGGACGCGATCCTGGCCGCCGCCCGGCTGCACGGCAGCCTCGCCGGGGAGCGGCTGCGGCTGTTCACCGGGGCCGTTGAACTGCGCCGTACGCTCACCACCTCCGCCGCGCCCGACCTGCCCCGGGCGGCCGGCGCCACGTGGAGCGCGCTCGCCGACGGCCGTTCCTACGCCGTCCTCTACACGGCGGAGGACAAGATCCTCGCGGCCGTCCCGGGAGCGCGGGCGGCCGAGGCCGTACCGGAGAGCACCTGGGACGGCGCGCACGCCCGGGTGCGGGAGGACATGCGGACGGTCGGGCGTCAGGCGGGGACGTCGGTCGCCGACCGCGCCGACCCGGTCGAGCGCGGGCTGATCGGACCGGCCGGCGCCGCCGTGCTCTTCGGCCTCCTCGCCGCCGCGGCCTCCCTGGTCATCTCGGTCCGCATCGGACGCGGCCTGGTGGTCGAACTGGTCGGCCTGCGCGACGACGCCCTGGACATCGCCCACCGCAAACTCCCCGAGGCGATGCGCACCCTGCGCTCCGGCGGCGAGGTCGACATCCACGCCGAGGCACCGCCCGGACCGCCCGCGCAGGACGAGACCGGACAGGTCGCCGAGGCCCTCGGCACCGTGCACCGCGCCGCCCTGCGGGCCGCCGTGGAGCGCGCCGAACTGGCCGGCGGCATCAGCGGCGTCTTCGTCAACCTCGCCCGCCGCAGCCAGGTCCTGGTGCACCGTCAGCTGAGCCTCCTGGACGGCATGGAACGCCGCTCCGAGGACCCGGGCGAGCTGAGCGACCTGTTCCGCCTCGACCACCTCACCACGCGCATGCGGCGCCATGCGGAGAGCCTGATCATCCTGTCGGGCGCAGCCCCCGGCCGCGCCTGGCGCAAGCCCGTGCCGCTGACCGACGTGGTGCGCGCGGCCGTCTCCGAGGTCGAGGACTACGCGCGCGTGGAGGTGCGGCAGCTCGCCGAGACGTCCGTCGCCGGCGCGGCCGTCGCCGACCTCACCCACCTCCTCGCCGAGATCATCGAGAACGCGGCCCAGTTCTCGCCGCCCCACACCCGGGTGCGCGTCTCCGGCGAACCCGTCGGCAACGGCTACGCCGTCGAGGTCGAGGACCGGGGCCTCGGCATGGGCAAGGACGCCCTCGCCGAGGCCAACCGCCGCATCGCCGAGTCCGAGGCGCTCGACCTGTTCGACAGCGACCGGCTCGGCCTCTTCGTGGTCAGCAGACTCGCCGCGCGGCACGACATCAAGGTGCATCTGAAGACGTCGCCCTACGGCGGCACGACAGCGGTCGTCCTGCTCCCCACCGCACTGCTCGACGACCGGGCCGCGCAGGAACGCCCCGGCACACCGGCCGCGGAACCCCTCGCGGGGCACCCGGACCCGCGCGTGCCCGACGGCGTCCGGCAGCGCCGGACCGTTCCCGCCCCGGCCGTCTCCGCCCGGGACGGCAGGCGCGCCTTGGTGGCCCCCGTCGCGGACCCGCCCGACCACGCCGCCCTCCGCCGGCCCGGTACCCACCCCGGGCCCGCGGACGACGGCACCGTCACCCACCGCCCCCCGGGAGCCGCCACCTTGCGCCTGCACCGCCCCGAGGAGCCGGCCGGCTCCGGCGACCTGCCCCGCCGCGTGCGCCAGGCCAGCCTGGCCCCCCAGCTCCGGGACGGCCGCCCCGAACCGCCGCCGCCCGTACGGCACGACGGCCCGGACGACCGCACCCCCGAACGCGTACGGGACCGCATGACCGCCTACCGCGACGGCTGGACCCGCGGAGGAGGCCGGCCGGCCGGCACCGCCCGCGGCACGGCGCGGCCCAGCACAGAAGGAGACCCCGCATGATCCAGGAACCCCGCACCGGCGCCGGTCGGCGCTCCGGCGAACTCGACTGGCTGCTCGACGACCTGGTGCTCCGCGTCGGCGACGTGCGCCATGCCGTGGTGCTGTCCGGCGACGGACTCGCCATGGGTGCCTCCCACGGTCTCGGACGTGAGGACGCCGAGCACCTCGCCGCGGTCGCCTCCGGCTTCCACAGCCTCGCCAAGGGCGCGGGCCGGCACTTCGGCGCGGGTGGCGTGCGACAGACCATGGTCGAGATGGACGACGGCTTCCTGTTCGTGGCCGCCGCGGGGGAAGGGTCCTGCCTCGCGGTGCTGACGTCCGTGACCGCCGACATCGGCCTGGTGGCCTACGAGATGGCACGGCTGGTCCGGCGCGTGGGCGAGCACCTGGACACCGCCCCGCGCGTCGGCGTCCGGCCGCCGGCCGCGGGATGAGACGAGGAAGCGGTCCGAGCAGGTGACCGAGGACACGACGGGCACCCCGCACGAGCCGGGGCCCCATGCGGGCACTCCTCGCGAACCGGGGCCCCATGCGGGCTTCCCTCGCGAACCGGGCAGTTGGACGGGCATCCGGCGCGAGCCGGGCGGTCCTGCGGGTGCCCCGTACGAGCCGGGCAGCCCGACGCGGATCGCGTGGGCGCCGGGCGGCCGTGCGGGCGTCCCGCACGAGCCGGACTGGACGGGCGCTCCATACGAGCCGGACTGGGCGGGGACCCCGCGCGAGCCGGGCAGCTATGCGGGGACCCCGCACGAGCCGGGCAGCTATGCGGGGACCCCGCGCGAGCCGGGCAACCATGCGGGCGCCCCGCACGAGCCGGAATCCCATGCGGGCGCCCCGCGCGAGCCGGGCAGTCAGTGGTACGACCACGAGGCCGGTCCGCTGGTCCGGCCCTATGCCGTGACCGGAGGGCGCACCGCACCCGGCCCCTCCGGCGCGCGCTTCGATCTGATCGCCCTCGTCGCTCTGGATCCGGCCGCGCCGGCCGCCGGTGACCCCACGCTCGGCCCGGAGCACCGCGCCCTGATCGACCTGTGCCGCCCCGAGACGCAGTCCGTCGCCGAACTCGCGGCCGGCGCCGACCTGCCCGTCGGCGTGGTCCGGGTCCTCCTCGGCGATCTGCTGGAACGCGGACGGGTCACCGTCAGCCGGCCCGTACCGCCCGCGCACCTGCCCGACGAGCGGGTGCTCCGCGAGGTGATCGCGGGCCTGCGGGCGCTGTAGCCGAGCACCCCTCCTCACCACCGGATGCCGTGCCCCGGCCCGCCCGGGCCCGCGGCCACTCCCCGTCCCCGGCGCCCTGTGGCCGGCCCTCACGAGAGAAGCGAACGATGGTCCCTGAACACCCCGACGCCCCCGCCGGCGAGACGACCGCGCTGGCGCTGAAGATCCTGGTCGCCGGCGGATTCGGCGTGGGGAAGACCACGCTGGTGGGCGCGGTCAGCGAGATCCGTCCGCTGCGCACCGAGGAACTGCTCAGCGAGGCCGGGCGGACGGTGGACGACACCGAGGGCGTCGACCGCAAGGTCACCACGACCGTCGCCATGGACTTCGGCCGCATCACCATCCGCTCCGGGCTCTCCCTGTACCTCTTCGGCACTCCCGGCCAGGACCGGTTCTGGTTCCTGTGGGACGAATTGGCGCAGGGTGCCCTGGGCGCCGTGGTCCTCGCCGACACCCGCCGCCTGGAGGACTGCTTCCCCGCGGTGGACTACTTCGAGCACCGGAAGATCCCGTTCGTGGTCGCCGTCAACTGCTTCGCGGGCGCCCGGCAGCACGACGCGGACGACGTGTGCCGCGCGCTCGACCTCGACCGGGGGACCCCGGTGGTGCTGTGCGACGCCCGCGAACGCGACTCGGGCAAGGAGGTGCTGATCCGGCTCGTCGAGTACGCGGGGCGCATGCACACCGCCCGGCTGCTCGACTCGGTGGGGTGACGGCTCGGTCGGTCCGGCGGGTCGACGGCGGGACCCGCCGGACGCTGTCAGTCCGCCACGCCTTTCTCCGCCAGGACCTTGTCGACCGACACCCGGACCAGAAGCTCACCCGGCACGCCGTTGCGCGCCCCGAACTCCTCGGCGCGCTCCTCGCCCATGTACCGCGCGCCGATCCGGGCGGCCCAGTGCCGCAGCTCGCCGGGATCCTCCGACAGCCGCGCGCGGCCCTCCAGCACCACGTAGGCGAAGGGCGGCCGATCGTCGTCGACACAGAGGGCGATCCGCCCGTCCCGGGCCAGGTTGCGGCCCTTCACAGTCCGCGCGCCGGTGTTGAACACCACGTCGTTCCCGTCGAGCACGAACCAGATCGGCGCCAGGTGCGGGCGGCCGTCGGCCCGGACGGTGGCCAGTTTGGCGGTACGGGTCCCGTACGAGACGAACTCCCGCCACTCTTCCTCGGTCATCTTGTGTCCCATGGCTCTCATCTTCCTTGCCCGGGGCGCGGTCGTGGGGAAGGCTGGCGCAGGGACCCTCCCGTCGGAGGGACGCCATACGGGGTACACACGGGGACAACAGGGGGAGACACACGACATGGGGCAGAACCAGGGACTCGACTGGCTGCTGGACGACCTGACCCAACGCGTCGAACACGTGCGGCACGCGCTGATTCTGTCCAACGACGGGCTGGTGACGGGGGCGAGCACCGGGCTGCGCCGCGAGGACGCCGAGCACCTGGCCGCGGTGTCGTCCGGACTCCACAGCCTCGCCAAGGGGTCGGGGCGGCACTTCGGGGCGGGCGGGGTGCGCCAGACGATGATCGAGTTCGACGACGCGGTGCTGTTCGTCACCGCAGCCGGAAGCGGCAGTTGCCTGTGCGTGCTCAGCGGCGCCGAGGCGGACATCGGGCACATCGCCTACGAGATGACGCTGCTCGTCAACCGGGTCGGCGAGAACCTGGACGTCGACACCCGACGGCCGGGGACGGGCGTCTGACCTGCGCCTTCGTCGTCGCGACGGGAGTTGTCCACAGGCTCGCCACGGTGAGTGACGAAACGGCTACCGTCTTTTCGGGCAGGCGGGCGCAACCGGCGCCGGCCGCCCGCACTCACGGGGGAGACGCACATGTCCCGACAGCAGACGACTGCCACGCCGCGACAGGTCACGGCACTCGACGCGGTACGTGGCACGGCCGCCGAGCCCGTTCCGGCGGAGGGCACCTGGGTCCCGACAAGCCGCGCGGCCCGCGAACTCGGCCTGAGACGCACCGAGTTCGACCTCGCCGTCCGGCTCGGCCGCATCCGCACGGCGCCCGGACGGGACGCCGGGGAGCGGAGGGTCGCCGACGCGGAGATCGAACGGCTCCGTGCCGGACCGGGCTTTCCCGAGACCCTCCGCCGCAGCGTGCACGCCGTGGGGACGGCGGAGGGCGCGGACCTCCTCGACGTACCCAAGTCCCGGTTCACCCGTCTGGCGCGGCTCGGCCTGCTGGTGCCCGTGACGTTCTACCTGAACCGCTACCGGGCCGTCGCCTGGCTCTATCTCGCCGACGAGCTGCGGCTGTTCGGCGACGACGAAAAGAACACGCCACTGCGCACCGGGCGTACGCCCGAGGGCCTGCGGGGTCTGCTGGACTCCGGGATCGACCTGCGTCCGCGCAACTGGCGCAGCCGGCACCTGGGTTTCCTGCTCCGCGAGTCCGACGACCCCTGGGCCCGCGCGGGGGCCGTGGCCTCCTTCCTCGACCCGCTGCGGGTGACGGAGGTGGTGCAGGACCCCTACGACCGCTCCTACCTCAACGGGTTCCGCCGACGGCCGCCCGGGGGCGGAAGCCCCGACTCACCGGCCGCGCTGCTGAGAGCGGACCTCATGACGGCCCAGGACGCGGACGAGATCGACTGGCTGCGCGCCGACCTGGCCCGGCTGACGGACGAGGCGCGTGCGCATCGCCCGGCCCCCCGGCCGGCCCCTCACCGGCCCGCGGCCCGACGCCCCGCAGCCGCCCACCGCCCCGTACGCGCCCACCGCACGGCACGGGTCACCGTCCCCGCCACTGCCCCGGTACGGCGCGGAACAGCGGCGGTGCAGGAGGCCCCGGCCCGTCTGGAGGCCCCGACCGGCGCCGGGTGGGGGAGGTGCCGCGGCCTGCTCGGCCGTTGGCGCCGACGAACCGGGGTGACCCGCGGCGCGCGATGAGCCACGGCCCAGGGCGTCCCGTGACTCAGAGCGCCCGGAACAGCCCCTCCTGGACGACGGACACCAGCATCCGGCCCTCCCGGTCGTAGATCCGGCCGCGGGCCAGACCGCGGCCACCCGTGGCGATCGGTGACTCCTGGTCGTACAGGAACCACTCGTCCGCCCGGAACGGCCGGTGGAACCACATCGCGTGGTCCAGCGACGCCATGTCGAACCCGCGCGGACCCCACAGCGGCTCCACCGGAATCCGCACCGCGTCCAGCAGCGTCATGTCGCTGGCGTAGGTCAGCGCGCAGGTGTGCACCAGCGGGTCGTCCCCGAGCGGACCGACCGCGCGCATCCACACCGCGCTGCGCGGCTCCACGCCCTCGACCTCGTCGGGCTTCCAGCGCAGCCGGTCGACGTAGCGGATGTCGAAGGGCTGGCGGCGCGCCATCCGCTCCAACTGCTCCGGCAGCGCGCCCAGGTGCTCACGGATCTCGTCCGCGACCGTCGGCAGCGACTCGGGGTCCGGCACCTCACGGGCCGGCGGCAACTGGTGCTCGAAGCTCCCCTGTTCAGGCTTGTGGAAGGAGGCGGTCAAATTGAAGATGGTGCGGCCCTGCTGCACGGCGGTGACCCGGCGGGTGGTGAACGACCTGCCGTCCCGCACGCGCTCCACCTGGTACACGATCGGCACCCCGGGCCGGCCCGGGCGCAGGAAGTACGCGTGCAGCGAGTGCACCGGACGGTCGCCGTCGGTGGTGCGGCCGGCGGCGACCAGCGCCTGGCCGGCCACCTGCCCGCCGAAGACCCGCTGGAGGGACTCCTGCGGGCTGCGGCCGCGGAAGATGTCGACCTCGATCTGTTCCAGGTCCAGCAGGGCGACGAGGCTCTCGGCGGGATTCGTCATGGGCGCGCTTCTCCTCTGCTCACAACTGGCCGACGGCGGTGACCCGGACGACGGCCCGGCCCTCGGCGTCGGAGGCGGTCAGGTCGACCTCGGCGCTGATGCCCCAGTCGTGGTCGCCGTTGGGATCGTCGAAGATCTGACGCACCCGCCACAGCCCGTTCTCCGGCTGCTCCTCGATGATCAGCAGCTTCGGACCGCGGGCGTCGGGGCCGGTGCCGAGCTCCTCGTACTCGTCCCAGTACGCGTCCATCGCCTCGCCCCACGCGTCGGCGTCCCAGCCCGCCTCTGCGTCCATGGAGCCCAGCTCGTCCACCTGGTCGAGCGCGGCGAGCTCCACGCGGCGGAACATGGCGTTGCGGACCAGCACCCGGAAGGCGCGCGCGTTGGCCGTCACCGGCTTGACCTGGTCGGCCTTCTCCTGCGCCTCCTCGGCGGTCATCACCTCCGGGTTGGCCAGCTGCTCCCACTCGTCCAGCAGGCTGGAGTCGACCTGACGCACCGTCTCGCCGAGCCAGGCGATCAGATCCTCCAGGTCCTCCGACTTCAGGTCGTCCGGGATGGTGTGCTCCAGTGCCTTGTAGGCACTGGCGAGGTAGCGCAGCACGATGCCCTCGGTCCGGGCCAGCTCGTAGTGCGACACCAGTTCCGTGAAGGACAAGGCCCGTTCGTACATGTCCCGGACGACGGACTTCGGCGACAGCGGGTGGTCGCCCACCCAGGGGTGGCTCTTGCGGTACGTGTTGTACGCGTGGAAGAGCAGTTCCTCCAGTGGCTTGGGGTAGGTGATGTCCTGGAGCCGCTCCATGCGCTCCTCGTACTCCACCCCGTCGGCCTTCATCGCGGCGACCGCCTCGCCGCGCGCCTTGTTCTGCTGGGCGGCGAGGATCTGGCGTGGGTCGTCCAGCGTGGACTCCACCACGGACACCATGTCCAGCGCGTACGACGGCGACTCGGGGTCCAGCAGCTCGAACGCGGCGAGCGCGAACGTGGACAGCGGCTGGTTCAGCGCGAAGTCCTGCTGCAGATCGACGGTGAGGCGGACGATGCGGCCCTCCGCGTCCGGCCGGTCCAGCTTCTCGACGATGCCGCCGTCCAGCAGCGAGCGGTAGATGGCGATCGCCCGCCGGATGTGGCGGAGCTGCTGCTTGCGCGGCTCGTGGTTGTCCTCCAGCAGCCGGCGCATCGCCTCGAAGGCGTTGCCGGGCCGGGCGATCACCGACAGCAGCATCGTGTGGGTGACGCGGAAGCGGGAGGTCAGCGGCTCCGGTTCGGACCCGATGAGCTTGTCGAAGGTCTGCTCGCTCCAGGCGACGAACCCCTCGGGAGCCTTCTTGCGCACGACCTTGCGGCGCTTCTTCGGGTCGTCGCCCGCCTTCGCCAGCGCCTTCTCGTTCTCGACGACGTGCTCGGGCGCCTGGGCCACCACGAAGCCCTCGGTGTCGAAGCCGGCCCGTCCGGCGCGTCCCGCGATCTGGTGGAACTCCCGCGCCCGCAGGGTGCGCACGCGGTTGCCGTCGTACTTGGTGAGCGCGGTGAACAGCACCGTGCGGATGGGCACGTTGACGCCCACGCCGAGGGTGTCGGTGCCGCAGATGACCTTCAGCAGACCCGCCTGCGCCAACTTCTCCACCAGGCGCCGGTACTTGGGCAGCATGCCGGCGTGGTGCACCCCGATGCCGTGCCGCACGTACCGGGAGAGGTTCCGGCCGAACTTGGTGGTGAAGCGGAAGTTGCCGATCAGGTCGGCGATCCGGTCCTTCTCCTCCCGCGTGCACATGTTGATGCTCATCAGCGCCTGCGCCCGCTCCACCGCCTGCGCCTGCGTGAAGTGCACGATGTACACCGGTGCCTGCCGGGCCTCCAGCAGATCGGTCAGCGTCTCGGTGAGCGGCGTGTAGCGGTACTCGTAGGACAGCGGCACGGGCCGGGTCGCCGAGCGCACCACGGCGGTGGGACGGCCGGTGCGCCGGGTGAGGTCCTTCTCGAAGAAGGAGACGTCGCCGAGCGTCGCCGACATCAGCACGAACTGCGCCTGCGGCAGCTCAAGCAGCGGGATCTGCCAGGCCCAGCCGCGGTCCCCTTCCGCGTAGAAGTGGAACTCGTCCATCACGACCTGGCCGACGTCGGCGTCCTTGCCGTCGCGCAGCGCGATCGAGGCGAGTACCTCGGCGGTGCAGCAGATCACCGGGGCGTCGGCGTTGACGGACGCGTCACCGGTCAGCATGCCGACGTTCTCGGTGCCGAAGATCTTGCAGAGCTCGAAGAACTTCTCCGACACCAGCGCCTTGATGGGGGCCGTGTAGAAGGTGACCTCGTCCCGCGCCAGCGCGGCGAAGTGGGCGGCCGCGGCGATCATGCTCTTGCCGGATCCGGTAGGCGTCGAGACGATGACGTTCGCCCCCGACACCACCTCGATCAGCGCCTCCTCCTGATGCGGATAGAGGGTGAGACCGCGTTCCTGCGCCCACGACTCGAAGGCTTCGTACAGGGCGTCGGGGTCGGCGGTCGGCGGCAGCTGATCGATGAGGGTCACCACCCCATCTTGCCTGCCCGCGCATCCGATGCGGGAATCGGCTGTCGGCTCGAAGATCACTACCGCTACGCTGTGTCGCCGGCGCAGCGTCGACGCCCCCGGTCAACCGGGCGGCGGCACAAGAGGGATGGGGCGGGCACAGGCGATGATGGGACCAGCACACTCACTGTCGGGCGCCGCCGCCTGGCTCGGGGTCGGCGCGGCGACGGCCGCGGCCGGGCACCCCATGCCCTGGCCGGTCCTGCTGGCCGGTGCGCTGATCTGTGCCGGTGCGGCGCTCGCCCCGGACCTGGACCACAAGGCGGCCACCATCTCGCGGTCCTTCGGACCCGTGTCCCGCTGGCTGTGCGAGATCGTCGACAAGCTCTCCTACGCCGTCTACAAGGCGACGAAGAAGAAGGGCGACCCCCGTCGCTCGGGCGGTCACCGCACGCTGACCCACACCTGGCTGTGGGCGGTCCTCATCGGCGCCGGCACCTCGGCCCTGGCGATCACCGGCGGCCGCTGGGCCGTGCTGGCCATCCTCTTCGTCCACATGGTGCTGGCGATCGAGGGCCTGCTGTGGCGGGCGACGCGCGGCTCCAGCAGCGACGTCCTGGTGTGGCTGCTGGCGGCGGCCAGCGCGTGGATCATCGCCGGCATCCTCGACCAGCCGGGTCAGGGCGCGAGCTGGCTGTTCACCGAGCCGGGGCAGGAGTACCTGTGGCTCGGCCTGCCGATCGTCCTCGGCGCGCTGGTGCACGACATCGGGGACGCGCTGACCGTCTCCGGCTGCCCGATCCTGTGGCCCATACCGGTGGGCCGCAAGCGCTGGTACCCGATCGGCCCGCCGAGGGTGATGCGGTTCCGGGCGGGCAGCTGGGTGGAGCTGAGGGTCCTGATGCCGGTCTTCATGGTGCTCGGCGGAGTGGGCTGCGCGGCGGCGCTCAACGTGATCTGAACGGGCCGGCGCGGGCGCGCTCAGCCGGAGCCTTCACCGCCGTACCGGCGCTCGAAGCGGGCGACGCGGCCCTCGGTGTCCACGGTCCTGGCCTTGCCCGTGTAGAACGGGTGGCTCTCCGAGGAGATCTCCACGTCCACCACCGGGTAGGTCTCGCCGTCGTCCCACTCGATGGTCTGCTCGCTGGTCGCGGTGGACCGGGTCAGGAAGGCGTATCCGGCGGCCCGGTCGCGGAAGACGACCGGACGGTAGTCGGGGTGCTTGTCCTTCTGCATGGGTGCTCCTCGGGCGGCTGGGACCCTCGTTCCTGGCGGGGCGCGGCGGGGTCAGCCGGGCAGGGTGTCCTCGTCGACGACGTGCATGGCGGCCTCCTCGGCGGAGGCGGCGGCCCCGTCGATGCCGACGTCGCTGGCGACCAGCGCCTCCTCCTCGTCCTCGTGCACCCCTTCGTCGGGGGCGACGAGCCGGCCGGAGCGTGCCGCACCGACCTCGTTGTCCAGGAGTTCCCCGTCGGTGCCGGAGGAATCACCGAGGTCGTCGCCGTCCGCCGTCCGCAGGTCCGGCAGCTCCTCGGCCAGCCGCTGGTCCAGCGTCTCGCCGTCGTGCCGCTCGGCCGCGGTCACGCCGTAGTGCTCCACGGCCCAGGGCCGCTCCGGAGGGGACCAGCCCCGGTCGAGGGGATCGTCGACACCGTCGGTCTCCAGCGTGTCCTCGGCGTCCAGCAGTCCGGCGTCGTCCTGGATCTCGGACGCGTCGGGCTGGTAGACGTCGTCTCCCCAACCGTCACCGCTGTTCACGGACACCTCCAGGGGCTGGGGCGGGCCCTCGCCCGCCGCGGCCCGTACCGGGCCGGGTCCACGGGCACCGCGACCGCCCGTGTCCGGTACGCCGGGCGTTGGGCGCTCCCCGAGCCGATGCCTGCTTCCAGCCTTCCACCGGATCTCCCCACCCCGCAACGCCACGCACCACCTCGCGCCGCGCGCACCGCGCTGCGGACGGCACCGGACCGGCACCGCCCGCGTGGCGGCGCCGTCCGAAGGGGTGCGTGCCGAAGGTCGGGCGTGCCGAAGGTCGGGCGTGCGCGCACAGGGGCCGGAACGCCCGGGGGGCCGCCGGTCCCGGGGACGACTCGGAACCGGCGGCCCCCCGACGGAGCCCACCGGGGTGCCGGCCGGGGCCGCCTTCCTCGCACCCGGGCCCGGGCCGAACCGTCAGCCGTGCCAGGAGCGCCACAGGGCCGCGTACGCCCCGTCCGCGGCGACCAGTTCGTCGTGGCTGCCCAGTTCACTGATGCGGCCGTCCTCCACGACGGCGATCACGTCCGCGTCGTGGGCGGTGTGCAGCCGGTGGGCGATGGCGACGACGGTCCGCCCGTCCAGGACCCGGGCCAGGGACCGCTCCAGGTGACGGGCCGCGCGGGGGTCGAGCAGCGAGGTCGCCTCGTCCAGGACCAGCGTGTGCGGGTCGGCCAGCACCAGCCGGGCCAGCGCGATCTGCTGCGCCTGCGCCGGGGTGAGGGCGAACCCGCCCGAGCCGACCTCGGTGTCGAGACCGTCCTCGAGCGCCCCCGCCCACCCGTCGGCGTCGACCGCCCCGAGCGCCGCCCACAGCTCGGCGTCCTCGGCGTCGGTGCGGGCCAGCCGAAGGTTGTCGCGCAGGGAGCCGACGAACACGTGGTGCTCCTGGTTGACCAGGGCCACGTGGGAGCGGACCCGTTCCGCGGTCATCCGGGACAGCTCCGCGTCGCCGAGGGTGACCCGCCCCTCCCGGGGCGCGTAGATCCCCGCGAGCAGCCGGCCCAGCGTGGACTTGCCCGCGCCCGAGGGGCCCACCAGGGCCAGCCGGGTCCCCGGCGGAACCTCCAGGGACACCGTGCGCAGGACGTCCACGCCCTCCCGGTAGCCGAAGTGCACGCCGTCCGCGTGCACCCGGCGCCCGTCGGGGGTCACCTCGGGGTCTCCGGCGTCGGGCTCGATGTCCCGTACGCCGACCAGCCGGGCCAGCGACACCTGGGCGACCTGCAGCTCGTCGTACCAGCGCAGGATCAGCCCGACCGGGTCCACCAGCATCTGCGCGATCAGCGCGGCCGTCGTCAGCTGGCCGACGCCGATCCAGCCCTGCAGCACGAAGACCCCGCCGATCATCAGGACCGAGCCGAGCACCGTGACATGGGTGATGTTGACGACGGGGAACAGCACCGAGCGCAGCCAGAGCGTGTAGCGCTCCCACGCCGTCCACTCCTCGACCCGCCGGTCGGTCAGCGCGACGCGCCGCGGGCCGAGGCGGTGCGCCTCCACCGTCCGCCCGGCGTCCACGGTCTCGGCGAGCGCGGCGGCCACCGCCGCGTATCCCGCCGCCTCCGAGCGGTAGGCGGCGGGGGCCCTGCGGAAGTACCAGCGGCACCCGGCCACCAGCAGCGGCACCGCGACCAGCACCGCGGGTGCCAGCTCGGGCGCCGTGACGACCAGGCCGCCCAGCAGCAGGGCCGCCCACACCACACCGATCGCCAGCTGCGGGACGGCCTCGCGCATCGCGTTGCCGAGCCGGTCGATGTCGGTCGTGATCCGTGACAGCAGGTCACCGGTCCCCGCCCGCTCCAGCACGCCCGGCGGCAGCCCGACCGACCGCACCAGGAAGTCCTCCCGCAGGTCCGCCAGCATCCGTTCGCCGAGCATCGCCCCCCGCAGCCGCACCTGCCGCACGAAAGCCGCCTGGACGACCAGCGCGACCACGAACAGCGAGGCGGTCAGCCCCAGGTGCAACTCCCGCGCGCCGTCCGAGACCCGCTCCACGAGTCCGCCCAGGAGATACGGGCCGACCATGGAGGCGATCACGGCCACCGTGTTCACGACGATCAGCAGCGTGAAGGCGCGCCGGTGCCGGCGCAGCAGCTCGCTCACGTACGCGCGCACGGTCGCGGGCGCCCCCACCGGCAGCGTGCTGGCCGCGGTCGGAGCCGCCGGGTCGTACGCCGGTGGCGCCACGCCGATCATGCCGTCTCCTCGATCTCTGCGAGTTCTTCCAGTTCCCCCAGGCCGTGCAGGACCTTGTCCGCGCGCGGCCCGCCGTCCTCGGCGGCGTGTCCGGCGGGCGCGGTCGCGTCCTCGGGCTCGCGGGTCACCACGGCCCGGTAGCGAGGCTCGGTGCGCACCAGTTCCCGGTGGTCGCCGACCGCCGCGACGGTGTCGCCGTGCAGGAACACCACCCGGTCTGCGCGGTCGAGGAGCAGCGGGGAGGAGGTGAACACCACGGTGGTCCGGCCCGCCCGCAGATCGCGTACGCCCCGGGCGACGCGGGCCTCGGTGTGCGAGTCGACGGCCGAGGTCGGTTCGTCCAGGACGAGCACCTCCGGGTCCGTGACCAGTGACCGGGCGAGCGCCAGCCGCTGCCGCTGCCCGCCGGACAGCGACCGGCCGCGTTCGGTGATGCGCGCGTCCATCGGGTCCTCGGCGCCCAGTGACCCCTGGACCAGTGCGGCCAGCACGTCCCCGCACTGCGCGGCGTCCAGCGCCGCCTCCGGGGCGACCGCACCGGACGCGGGCACGTCGAACAGGTCCCGGAGCGTGCCGGAGAGCAGCACGGGGTCCTTGTCCTGCACCAGGACGGCCGTGCGGGCGCTGTCCAGCGGCAGTTCGTCCAGGGGCACCCCGCCGAGCAGCACCGCGCCGCCCTCCTGCGTGGCGTGCCCGCCGAGCCGTTCGGCCAGTCGTCCCGCCGCGTCCGGGTCCCCGCAGACCACGGCGGTGAGCCGGCCGGCGGGGGCGAGCAGTCCGGTCCCGGGGTCGTACAGGTCGCCGGCCGGCACCCCGGCGGGACGCGTCCCGGCGGTGTCCGTGGCCCGCTCCAGCGACAGCACCCGCGCGGCACGCCTGGCCGAGGGACGCGAGAAGGAGTAGGCCATCGCGATCTCCTCGAAATGGCGCAAAGGGTAGGTAAGGAGCATCACCGAGCTGTAGACGGTGACCAGTTCACCCACGGCGATGCGGCCGTCGCGGGCCAGATGGACGCCGTACCAGACCACGGTGATGAGCAGCAGGCCCGGAAGCAGCACCTGGACGGCCGCGATCAGCGACCACATCCGCGCGCTGCGCACGGCGGCGTGGCGGACCTCCTGCGAGGCGCGCCGGTAGCGGTCGAGGAAGAGGTCCTCGCCGCCGATGCCGCGCAGCACCCGCAGCCCGGCGACGGTGTCCGAGGCGAGCTCGGTGGCCCGTCCGGCCTTCTCGCGCTGGACGTCCGCCCGCCGGGTGGCCCGGGGCAGCAGCGGCAGCACCGCGAGCGCCAGCACGGGCAGGCCCACGGCGACGACGACACCCAGGGCGGGCTGGTAGACGAGGAGGCCGACGGTGACGAGGGCGATGGTGACCGCGGCGGCCGTGAACCGCGACAGGGCCTCCACGAACCAGCCGATCTTCTCCACGTCCCCCGTGGACACGGCCACGACCTCGCCCGCGGCCACCCGCCGGGTCAGTACGGAGCCCAGCACGGCGGCCTTGCGGCCCAGCAGTTGCTGCACCCGGGCGGCGGCGGTGATCCAGTTGGTGACGGCGGCGCGGTGCAGGAAGGTGTCGCCGACCGCGTTGCCCGCGCAGGCCAGCGCCATCAGGCCGCCGGCCAGCGCGAGCCGGCCGCCGGAGCGGTCGACCGCGGCCTGGACGGCGACACCGACGCAGAACGGCAGTGAGGCCACGGAGGCGAAGTGCAGCAGGCCCCAGGCCAGCGCCTTCAGCTGGCCGGTCAGCTGGTTGCGGAAGAGCCACCACAGGAATCGGGGGCCCGAGCGCGCGTCGGGCACGCCCGGATCGGCATACGGAAGGTCTTGGATCTGCATGGCGTCCCAGGGGCTCGATCAGGGGCTGCGGTCCGTCCGCGGACGGCGGCAGCAAACCGTGACAGGTTGGCTCCGTCGCCCACCGCCGGGCAACCGGTTTTTCCCGGCCACCACCCGAAGCCGACGTCAGCCTCAAGCCCGACCCCGAACCCCGGACCCCGAACCCCGAACCCCGGGAACCCCGGATCCCCGGACCCCTGGGCCGCAGGCCCCGAATCCGGCCCCCGAACCCCGGGCCTCGGCCCTCGAACCCTGGTCCTTCGGGCCCCGGACCCCAATCCGGGCCCCGGGCCTCGGACAGGCCTCGGGCCCCGAACCCCCGTGCCTCACACCGAACCCGAATCCGGCTCCCGAGCTCGAACCCGGACTCCAGCCTCGGGCCCCCCGAGCCCGGACCCCGGCCCCTGGACCCGGACTCCAGGCCTCGGGCCCCAGGCCCTGGACCCGAACCGGGACCCCGGCCCCCGAACCTCGGCCTCCAGGACCTCGGCCCCCGGATCGGACCCGGGCGCGGCCGTCGGCCCGTGCCCCTCGGGCGTCAGCCCGTCCGCCCGGCCGGCCCCTCCGCGCACGGCGGCGTGGCCGGCCCGTCCACCAGGGTGTTCATCAGCTCGCCGAGCAGCTCCCGCTCCCGCTCGCCCAGCGGGGCGAGGATCTCCTCCGCGGCCGCCCGGCGTGCCGCACGCAGTTCCCGCAGCGTCGCGCGCCCGTCGTCGGTGAGCTCGATGCGGATCACCCGCCGGTTGGCCGGATCGGGGACCCGCCGCACCTTGCCGTGCGCCTCCAACCCGTCCACCAGGGTGGTCACGGCGCGGGGCACCACCTCGAGCCGCTCCGCGAGGTCGGCCATGCGCGGCGGCGACCCGTAGTGCGCGAGGGTGCGCAGCAGCCGGGACTGGGCAGGAGTGATGCCGAGCTCGCGCCGCTCCAGATGCCGTTTCTGGATGCGGTGCACCCGGCGGGTGA
The DNA here is from genome assembly GCF_008632955.1 of Streptomyces tendae. Taxonomy (NCBI): domain Bacteria; kingdom Bacillati; phylum Actinomycetota; class Actinomycetes; order Kitasatosporales; family Streptomycetaceae; genus Streptomyces; species Streptomyces tendae. The sequence goes on along the minus strand of NZ_CP043959.1, from coordinate 4,948,623 downwards.
GCCGGAGCAACTGCTCGGCCAGCAGGCCGTCGGGGTCGGGGGCGGTCATGCCCGGAACAATATCAGGACGTCGTTCATTGTGAATATAGGTAACAATGAGCGGGGTCCGCTTCCAGGATCCGGCCCGCACAGTGGGTGCGGGCCGCTTCCAGGACCCCGTCCGCCCACAGCGTCCGCCCACCGGCGGGGCCGTCCCCGGCCCCCGGCTCCGGCCCGAAGGAGACCATGCACCCCGACCACGTACCCGCCTGGACCCCACCCGCCGGAGCCGAGAAAGAACCCCGGCAGGTGCGGCGCATCCTCAGACTGTTCCGCCCTTACCGGGGCCGCCTCGCGATCGTGGGGCTGCTCGTCGGAGCGGCCTCGCTCGTCTCCGTCGCCACACCCTTCCTGCTGAAGGCGATCCTCGACGTCGCCCTGCCCCAAGGCCGTACCGGCCTGCTCAGCCTGCTCGCGCTCGGCATGATCCTCAGCGCGGTGCTCACCAGCGTGTTCGGGGTGCTGCAGACCCTGATCTCGACGACGGTGGGCCAGCGCGTCATGCACGACCTGCGCACCGCCGTCTACGGCCGGCTCCAGCGCATGTCGCTCGCCTTCTTCACCCGCACCCGCACCGGCGAGGTCCAGTCCCGCATCGCCAACGACATCGGCGGCATGCAGGCCACCGTGACCTCGACGGCGACTTCCCTGGTCTCCAACCTCACCAGCGTGGTCGCCACCGTGGTGGCGATGCTCGCGCTCGACTGGCGGCTGACGGTGGTGTCGCTGGTCCTGCTGCCGGTCTTCGTGTGGATCAGCCGCCGCGTCGGCAACGAACGCAGGAAGATCACCACCCGGCGCCAGAAGCAGATGGCCGCGATGGCGGCCACGGTCACCGAGTCGCTCTCGGTCAGCGGCATCCTGCTCGGCCGCACCATGGGCCGCTCCGACTCCCTCACCGCCGCCTTCGCGGAGGAGTCCGAGCGCCTGGTCGACCTGGAGGTGCGGTCGAACATGGCCGGCCGCTGGCGGATGGCGGTCATCACGATCGTCATGGCCGCCATGCCCGCGGTCATCTACTGGACGGCGGGCCTCGCCCTGCACTCGGGAGGCCCCGCGGTGTCGATCGGCACCATCGTCGCCTTCGTCTCGCTCCAGCAGGGCCTGTTCCGCCCGGCGGTGAGCCTGCTGTCCACGGGCGTGCAGATCCAGACCTCGCTCGCCCTCTTCCAGCGCATCTTCGAGTACCTGGACCTGCCCGTCGACATCACCGAGCGGGCGGACCCGGTGCGCCTCGACCGGGTCAAGGGCGAGGTCCGCTTCGAGAAGGTCTCGTTCGGCTACGACGGCAAGGGCGGCCCGGTGCTCGACGGCATCGACCTCACCGTCCCGCCGGGCGGCAGCCTCGCCGTCGTCGGCCCGACCGGCGCCGGCAAGTCCACCCTCGGCCACCTGGTCCCCAGGCTGTACGACGTCACGGGCGGCCGGGTCACCCTCGACGGCGTCGACGTCCGCGACCTGGACTTCGACACCTTGGCCCGAGCGGTGGGCGTCGTCTCCCAGGAGACGTACCTCTTCCACGCGACGGTCGCGGACAACCTGCGCTTCGCCAAGCCGGACGCCACCGAGGAGGAGTTGCACGCGGCGGCGAGGGCCGCCCAGATCCACGACCACATCGCCGCCCTTCCCGACGGGTACGACACCGTCGTCGGCGAGCGCGGTCACCGCTTCTCCGGCGGGGAGAAGCAGCGCCTGGCGATCGCCCGGACCATCCTGCGCGACCCTCCGGTGCTGGTGCTCGACGAGGCCACCAGCGCGCTGGACACCCGTACCGAGGCGGCGGTGCAGGCGGCCATCGACGCGCTGTCGGCCGACCGCACCACGATCACCATCGCCCACCGGCTGTCCACCGTCCGCGGCGCCGACCAGATCGTCGTCCTCGACTCCGGCCGCGTGGTCGAACGGGGCACCCACGAGGAGCTGCTGGAGCGCGACGGGCGTTACGCGGCCCTCGTGCGGAGGGACGCCCGACTGGAGCCGACAAGATGAAGATATGCCAGGTTTGCGGTGGTGTGCGGGTTACCGTGCCCGCATGCAGACGAACACTCCGTCACGGAAATCGATCCGACTGACGCGACGCGGCCGTTTCGCCCTGGCGACACTCGGGGCCGTCGTGGCCGGCACTGCCGTGGCGGTGCCGCTGCTGATCATGAACGGCGACGAGGAGCCCCGCCCGACCACCCTGGTGGTCCCCGCGGGATGGCGGGCGAGCCAGGTGTACGCCGCCATCGACAAGACCCTCGAACTGCCCGCCGGCACCACCAAGAAGTCCCTCGCCAAGGCGGACCTGAAGCTGCCGAACGAGGCCGACGGCAATCCTGAGGGGTACCTCTTCCCGGCCACGTATCCGCTCGCGGACAACACCACGCCGCAGAAGCTGCTGGCCCGCATGGTCGAGACCGCCAACAAGGAGTTCAACGGCGCCCCCGTCGCGGCCGGCGCACAGCGCAACGCGATGAACGTCTACCAGGCGGTCACGGTCGCCAGCATCGTCCAGGCGGAGGCCGCCACCAGGGCCGACATGGGCAAGGTGGCCCGGGTGATCTTCAACCGGCTGGAGCGCGGGATGCCGCTGCAGATGGACTCCACCGTCGGCTACGCCCTGAACCGCGCCGCCGGGCGCACCACCCGCGCCGACACCGAGGTCGACAGCCCTTACAACTCCTACCGGCGCATGGGGCTGCCGCCGACCCCGATCGCCAACCCGGGAGAGGACGCCGTGCGCGCCGCCATCACCCCCGCCCCGGGCGACTGGCTGTACTTCGTCACGGTGCGGCCGGGGGACACCCGCTTCACCGCGGACTTCGCCCAGCACCGGCGCGACGTGGCCGAGGCCGAGGCCGAGCGGAGGAAGTCCGCCGAGAAGTCCGCCCGGCCCTCCCCGGCGTAGCCGCCGCTCACGCCGCGGCCGGCTCCTCGGCCAGCAGCCGCCTGATCTCCCGCACCGCCGCACGTCCCGCGCGGTTGGCGCCGATGGTGCTGGCCGAGGGGCCGTACCCGACGAGATGGATCCGCGGGTCGGCAACCGCCCGGGTGCCCTCCACGCGGATCCCGCCGCCCGGCTCCCGCAGCCTCAGCGGGGCGAGATGGTCGACGGCGGGCCGGAACCCGGTCGCCCACAGGATCACGTCCGCCGCCACCCTGCGCCCGTCCGCCCACACCACGCCGTCAGGCTCGATGCGGTCGAACATCGGCTGCCTGTCGAGCACGCCGTCCGCCAGACCCCGCCGGATCGCGTCGTTCAGCGGCAGCCCCGTCACGGAGACGACGCTGCGCGGCGGCAGCCCCTGCCGTACCCGTTCCTCGACGAGCGCCACGGCCTCGCGGCCGGCGTTCTCGTCGAAGGGCTCCTCGCGCCAGACGGGCGGCCGCCGGGTCACCCAGGTGGTGGCCGCCGCGTACGGGGCGATCTCCAGCAGGTGCTGGGTGCCGGAGGCGCCGCCGCCCACCACGACCACCCGCAGCCCGGCGAACGCCTCGGGCCCCGGGTACCGCGCGGTGTGCAACTGCCGTCCGCGGAAGGTCTCCTGGCCCGGGTAGCGGGGCCAGAACGGCCGGTCCCAGGTGCCGGTCGCGTTGATCAGCGCCCGGGTCGCCCAGATGCCGTGCGAGGTCTCCACCAGCAGCCGGCCGCCGGACCCCTCGCGCACCGCGTGCACGTCCACGGGCCGGCGCACCCGCAGGTCGAACGTGCGCTCGTAGCGGTCGAAGTACGCGCTGATCACCTCGGAGGACGGCCGCAGCGGATCGGCGTCGGTGAGCTCCATGCCGGGCAGCGCGTGCATCCCGTGCACCTTGCCGTACGTCAGCGAGGGCCAGCGGAACTGCCAGGCCCCGCCGGGACCGGGGGAGTGGTCCAGCACCACGAAGTCGCGGTCCGGCTCGAAGCCGGACCGCCGCAGGTGATAGGCGCTCGACAGCCCGGCCTGACCGGCCCCCGTGACGACGACCCCGACCTCGCGCATGTTGTTCACGTTTCTACCAACGCGGGGGGTGTCGTGGATCTTCCCGGGCATGCTCCGCCGGGAGGTGCCTGCGGTGCGCCAGGATGGACTCCATGTCCGATGCCTTCACCACCCGAGTCCTGACCCTCACCACCGGCTCCGACGAGCGGGTCGTCGACATCACCCGCGACTGCGAGGCCTTCCTGCGGGAAGCCGCGGCCGGCCGGGACGGCCTGCTCAACGTGTTCGTCCCGCACGCCACGGCCGGCATCGCCGTCATCGAGACCGGCGCCGGCAGCGACGACGACCTGCTGTCGGCCCTGCACACCCTGCTCCCCGCCGACGACCGCTGGCAGCACCGGCACGGCAGCCCCGGACACGGCCGCGACCACGTCCTGCCCGCCTTCGTCCCGCCGCACGCGACGCTCCCGGTGCTCGACGGCCGCCTGGAGCTGGGCACCTGGCAGTCGGTGTGCCTGGTCGACACCAACCGCGACAACCCCGACCGCAAGGTCCGGCTCAGCTTCCTCGGCTGACCGGGCCTCAGCCCAGGAACCGCACCACGGTGACCGGGCAGTCCGAATGGTGCAGCAGCGCCTGGCTGACCGAGCCGAGCAGCATCCCGGCGACCCCGCCGTGACCGCGCGCTCCGGCCACCACCAGCTGCGCCTCGCGCGTCACCGCCAGCAGGGCGGGCCGCACCCGGGCCCGTTCGAGGCGCGGCTGGACGAGGACCTCCGGATGCGCGTCCATCCAGGGCCTCACCGCCTCCTCCAGCAGCTGCCGGTGCCGGCGTTCGAGCTGGGAGAGGTCCACCACCACGCTCAGCGGATCGGCCGGGCTCTCGTACGGCGTGGGCTCGGTCCAGGTGTTCCACACGTGCATCGCCATCAGCGGCGCCCCGCGCCTCTCCGCCTCCGTGAACGCGAAGGACGCTGCGGCGTTCCCGGCCGGTGAGCCGTCCACGGCCAGCAGGACAGGCCCCTGGGGTTCGGGCCGCCCGCGCACCACCATCACCGGGCCGTGCGCGTGTGTCGCCATCTGCAGGGACGTCGACCCCAGCAGCAGATCGCGGAACGCGCTCCGGCCGCGACGGCCCAGCACGGTCAGCACCGCGTGCCGCGCCTCGGCCCGCAGCACGGTCAGCGCCTCACCGGACACCACCGTGCGCACGACTTCCAGCTCCGGCACGCGCTCGTGGACCCGCTGCTCGGCCTCGGCCAGCACGCCGTGGATCATCGGGTCCAGGTCGGCGGAGCGCGTGAACGCGTGCACGATCCGCAGGCGCGCACCGCGCAGTCGCGCCTCCTCGGCCGCCACGTCGACGGCGTCGAGGCTGGAGGGCGAACCGTCCACCCCGACGATCACCGTGTCGTCCACCACACACTCCCGTCCGCGGAAGGTGCCACCGAGTACCCCCGCCGGACGCCCGGTACGCGTCCGGTTTCCGGTCGATTGTCCGGAGCGCCCCGCTGACCTGGGACAACACGAAGTCCTAGGCGATCCTCGCCGTGGCTCCCAGGGCTGTCCATCCGTGACAACACCCATGTTCCGGCCCATTGGCGGGATGGCACCATTACGTCAGTGAGGGTCGCAACCCGGTGCCGTGCGACGGTCCGTCGAGCCCCACGTCTCGGACGACATGAGAAGAACGGGAAGGGGACGGGCTGTGCCTGCTCCACGGATGAGCGCGACACCGCTGCCGGGCATCGGTGTGAAATACGACCTCACCACGCGTGAGCACGAGCACCTGTCCGTCATCGCGCACCGCGACGGTGCCCGGACGGTCAACGTGTACCGTTCCGACGACCCGGACGCCTGCGCCCGCTCGATGCGGCTGAGCACCGCCGAGTCGGCCGCGCTGATCGACGCGCTGATGCCGGCCCACCACAGCCCGAACCTGCTGCACACCACGGACCTGGGGCTGGTCGCCGAGCGTATCGAGCTGTCCTCCGTCTCCTACTGGAACGGGCGGCTGCTCGGCGAGACCCGGATGCGTACCGACACGGGAGTGTCGATCGTGGCCGTGCTGCGCAGGGCGGAGGCCACCCCCTCCCCGCCGCCGGACTTCCGGCTGGCCGGCGGGGACACCCTGATCGTGATCGGCACGCGCGAGGGCGTCGACGCCGCCGCCGAGATCCTCGGGCGGGAGTGAGCGCGTGCACTCTTCCGCGATCTTCCTCATCGAGTTCGGCGCGATCATCCTGGGCCTCGGCCTGCTCGGCCGCCTCGCCGGACGCCTCCAGTTCTCGCCCATCCCCCTCTACCTGCTGGCCGGCCTCGCGTTCGGCGAGGGCGGTCTGCTGCCGCTCGGCGCCAGCGAGGAGTTCGTGGCGATCGGCGCCGAGATCGGCGTCATCCTGCTGCTCCTCATGCTCGGTCTGGAGTACACGGCCACCGACCTCGTCTCCAACCTGAAGACGCAGTACCCCGCCGGTCTCGTCGACATGACGCTCAACGCCCTTCCCGGCGCCGCCCTCGCCCTGCTCATGGGCTGGGGGCCGGTCGCCGCCGTGGTGCTGGCGGGCGTCACCTGGATCTCCTCGTCCGGCGTCATCGCCAAGGTCCTCGGCGACCTGGGCCGGCTCGGCAACAGAGAGACCCCGGTCATCCTCAGCATCCTGGTGCTCGAGGACCTGGCGATGGCCGTCTACCTGCCGATCATCACCGCGCTGCTGGCCGGTGTCAGCCTCGCCGCGGGCAGCGTCACCCTCGCCATCGCGCTGGGCGTCGCCGGTCTCGTGCTCTTCGTCGCCGTCCGCTACGGCCGCGTGATCTCCCGCTTCGTCTCCAGCGACGACCCGGAGAAGCTGCTGCTCGTCGTGCTCGGTCTGACCCTGCTGGTCGCCGGTCTCGCCCAGCAGCTCCAGGTGTCGGCCGCCGTGGGCGCGTTCCTCGTCGGCATCGCCCTGTCCGGTGAGGTCGCCGAGGGCGCGCACAACCTGCTGGCGCCGCTGCGCGACCTGTTCGCCGCGGTGTTCTTCGTCTTCTTCGGCCTGCACACCGACCCGCAGTCCATCCCGCCGGTCATCCTCCCGGCGCTCGGCCTGGCCGTGGTCACCGCGCTCACGAAGGTCGCCACCGGCTACTGGGCGGCCCGCCGGGCCGGCATCTCGAAGAAGGGCCGCTGGCGCGCGGGCGGCACCCTGGTGGCGCGCGGCGAGTTCTCCATCGTCATCGCCGGCCTCGCGGTGACCGCCGGCATCGAACCCCAGCTCGGCCCGCTGGCCACGGCGTACGTCCTGGTCCTGGTCGTGCTCGGCCCGCTCACCGCCCGTTACACCGAGCCGATCGCGCTGCGTCTGGCCCGGCGCGGCACGACCTCGCCCGACGCGATGGTGGCCCAGCGCTCCACGCCCGCGGCGGAGACGCTGGAGCCGGTGGAGGACAGCGGCCGCGACCGCTGAACCCGCACGGCATCCGCACCGTCGGCCCGGGCAGTCCCGCGAGGGGACTGCCCGGGCCGACGCGCGTCGCGGGGGCTCAGTCGGCCAGGCGCACCGGCATCAGCAGGGAGAAGGCGTGCTCGTCGTCGGGCCGGCGGATCGCGAGGGGCGCCGTGGAGGCGCCGAACTCCAGGACCAGCCGGTCGCGGGCTCCCGCGGCCAGCGCGTCCAGCAGGAACGCCCGGTTCACGGCGACGGGGTCCTTGGCGTCCGTCCCCTCCGCGACCGGGCCGACCCGGCCGTCGTCCGACACCTCCAGCACCGTCAGCTCACGGCTCACCGCGTCCGCCTCGTCCTCGTGCAGGCGGACGGGACCCGTGCGCACCGCCTCGCTGAGGGCCGGCACGTCCACCTCGGCACGCCGTCCGGCAGGCAGCCGCACCAGGCGCCGGTAGTCGGGGAAGTCCTGGTCCAGACACCGGCCGCCGGTCTGCCGGTCGCCCGCCTCCAGAGTCACGCGGTCGCCGTCCAGCGCGAGGCGGGTCTCGTCCGCGCCGTCCAGCAGCGCCCGCATCGCGTCGACGAGGGGGAGCGGCACGGTCGCCTGCACACGCCCTCCTCGATGCCCCTCGGCGGCGGTGCGGGCCACGGCCATCCGGTACCGGTCCGTCGCCACCACGCTCAGGGCGTCACCCTCCACGTCCAGGTGGACGCCGGCGAGCACCGGCAGCTCCGGGTCGGTGCCGGCCGCGAAGCGGACGGTGTCCAGCGCGGCGGCCAGATCCCGGCCGGAGACGGACAGCCGGACGGCGGTGCCGGCGTGGGGTGAGGTCATGGGGTTCTCCCTGTCGTCGAGTAGGGCTCGGAGCGCGGAGAACTCGGCGCGGGCGGACGACAGCCCGTCCTCCAGCCGGCGCAGATGCGCCTCCAGGAGCTGTCGTACGAGATCGGTGTCGGCGGCCGTCCAGCCGGCCAGGACCAGCCGGATGTCCGCCAGCGGCATGCCGGCCCGGCGCAACCGGGCCAGCACCCGTGCCTCGTCGAGCTGCTCCGGCGCGTACCAGCGGTAACCGGTGACCGGGTCGACCCGGTCGGGCACCAGGACACCGGCACGGTCGTAGAACCGCAGGGCGCTGACGCCCAGCCCGCTGTCGCGGGCCATCTCACCAATGCTGCGCATCTCGCTCTCCACACCCCGGACCCTGCTGCCTCGACAAGGTCGAGGGTCAAACCCCGCCCGCGGACCGCCGCGTGGCGCCCGCCAAGGCATGTACGGCCGCACGGGTGACGGTGTCACCCGCACGGGCGGAGGTGGAGCCCACGGCGTACCACCGGCGCACGGCGGCGCGTTGCTCCTGCATGGACAGCACTGAGACGGCACGGCGCCTTCTCGGGCACGACGCCGTGAGCCGGACCCGGCCCTACGCGCGACTGACCGGCGGTCACGTGGCGAACACACCGATCTACGCGGAACTCGTCGCGGAGTGGCGGGCGAAGGGCCACACGGTCCCGGGGCACCCGGACGGCCCGTGGGCCTCCTTCGCCGCCGCGGCCCCGGGCGACCGGGCTCCGGTGCCCGCTGTGCCGTTCCGCGTCCCCGTCCCACTGCTGTCCCCGGAGGTCCCCGGGGAAGAGGGGCCGCGACCGGACCTCACCAACGGTCCGCCACCGCCGGATCCGCACTGACCGGGGCGAGCACCGCGAGCGTGCCGGTCGCCCGGCGCAGCGCCCGCTCCAGCGGCTCCGCCGCGTGCAGGGTGCCGTTGCCGTCCGGTGGGACCAGCCACTCGAGGCGCCCGGCGGGACGGTAGGGAGGCGGCACGGCCACCCACGAGCCCCGGCTCACGTGCCGCACGCCGAACCCGACCCACTCGCTTCCGGGGTCGGTCGGCAGGAAGAACCCCACGCGGCGTGCCGTGACGTCCACCAGCGTGGGGCCGGGCAGTTCGAGCGGATCCTGCCACAGCAGGTCCAGGGCCAGCAGCCCGAGACGGTCGGGCACGCTCAGCACGTCCCAGTAGCGGCCCGCGGCCAGCAGCGCCGTCCCCTGGCCGCGGTCCCACTGGCGCTTGCATTCCTGCGGGTCCGTGGCCGCCGCGGCCAGCCACTCGACGGCCTGCTTCCACCTGACGCTGTGCATGTCCCACCCCGGGCACGGTCGGCCGCGCCGCTCCGGGCGCGTGCGGTAGCGCCATATGTTCGTAGATATTTCTATCCATCGGAAGGGGTGGGGCGGATCGACGTTTCCGGTGGGGGCGCGGGCGCCGGCCATGGCGGGACGAGAACACCCCCGGGACCGGGAACCGGCTGGGGGTGTCCGAGGGTGCCCGCGGGACGTCAGTCGTCCTGCTCCGCGCGCTCCGCGTCGCGCTTCTTGAGCCGGGCCGTCTCCTTGCGGACCTCGGCCTGGGTGGCGCGCTCACGCTCCAGCCACTCGGGACGCTCCTGCTTCAGCGCCTCGATCTGCTCGGTGGTCAGCGGCTCGGTCACTCCGCCGCGCGCCAGACCGGAGATGGAGACGCCCAGCTTGGCCGCGACCACGGGGCGCGGGTGCGGGCCGTCACGCCGGAGGTCGCGCAGCCACTGCGGCGGATCGGTCTGGAGCGCGTTCAGTTCCGCGCGTGAGACGACACCCTCCTGGAACTCGGCGGGGGTGGCATCGAGGTACACACCCAGCTTCTTCGCCGCGGTCGCGGGCTTCATCGTCTGGGTGCTCTGGTGCTGCGTCATGGCGTCCAGGGTATCGAGCGTGTGCACGGCCGCCGACCACGGCCGGTAACCTGGCCAGGTGACAGGCTCGGAAGTGTCCCCCTCGTTCCGGCTCGTGTACGTACCCGGTGTGATGCCCGACAAATGGGTGCGCGTCTGGAACGAGCGGCAGCCCGACGTCCCGCTGACCCTCACGCAGGTGCCCGTCGGCACGGCGCAGGGGCTGCTGCTGGACGGCGGCGCCGACGCGGGCCTCGTCCGGCTTCCCGTCGACCGGACCGTACTCAGCGCCATCCCCCTCTACACCGAGCAGACGGTGGTGGTGGTCCCCAAGGATCATGTGGTCACCGCGGCCGACTCGGTGACCCTGGAGGACCTCGCGGACGACATCGTGCTGCACCCGCTGGACGACGTGCTCGACTGGGAGACCCTGCCCGGGCGGCCCGCCCTGGAGCGCCCCGCCACCACGGCCGACGCCGTCGAGCTGGTCGCGGCCGGGATCGGCGTGCTCGTCGTGCCGCTGTCGCTGGCCCGGCTGCACCACCGCAAGGACCTCGCCCACCGCCCGCTGGAGGAGGCTCCCGCGTCGAGCGTGGCGCTGTCCTGGCCCGAGGGGGAGACCACGGACCTGGTGGAGGACTTCATCGGGATCGTGCGCGGCCGGACCGTCAACAGCACCCGCGGCCGCCGGCCGCAGCCGGCGCCGGAGAAGAAGCGCGAGGGCGAGGGCCGGGTCGAGGGCCGTCGCCGGCAGCCGCCCGCCGGGGCCGGCGGACGGGGCCGCCGGGCGGGAACCGGCGGCTCGGCGACGAACCCGCGACGGGGCAAGCCCCGCCGCAGGTCCTGACCGCGGCCCGCGACCGCCCTACCGCACCGTCGGCGACGGCGACGGCGCCGGGGAGGCCGTGTTGAGGTCCTCCAGCTCCTTGGGGATCGGCAGGGACAGCACCGGCGCGCCCGCCTGCGGCGCCGGCGGCGTCACCTGCTCGCGGGGCAGCTTCGGCGGGCTGGTCTGCTGGAAGTTGACCTGCTCGTGATTGACCAGCCCCGTCTTCTCCAGCACCGTGATGTGGTCGAGCACGGTGTCGTTGGCCTGGTCCGCGAGCTGCCGGATCAGCGTGTTGCGGGTGTTGGCCCGGATGTTGGCGATGGCGGGGAAGATCTGCCCGTGGGTCACCCGCATGATGTTCACCGCCGTGGAGTCGAACTCCTTGCCGTTCGTGGCCTTGACTGTCTCCACGAAGCCCTGCTGCTGCGGTGACGCCTGGTTCGGCAGCGTGATGCCGAGCTCCAGGGATATTCTGCGGCAGCTGGCGTCCAGCCGGCCGTGGCCGACGACCAGGTGCTCGCCCGCCTCCTTCATCTCGGGCGTCGTACCCCGCTCCATCGCCAGCAGCCCCAGGGGGTGCTCCCACAGCCCGGCCGCACGCACCTTCACCACGAAGTCCCGGTCCGCCTCGGTCAGCGGGCCGTAGTTGGTGTTGGCGACCACCCGGTCCGGCTTGGTGGAAGTGGTCTGTACGCCCAGCATGGTGGGATAGGCCAGCGCGGTGAGGGTGAGGATCATGGCTCCGCCCACGAACGCGGTTCCTGCCGTGCTGCGCGAGATGCGCATCGTGCCTCCTGGGATAAGAACGGCCCAACACCAGGAAGTACGGACGGAGAGCGCGTAACAATCACCGTTCCGGAAAGAATTTTCGGCCGCCTCGGAGCGACGCGGCCGCGACACCGCCCGGACGCGTCAGGGGCGTCGGTCCGAGGCGGCCAGCCAGTCGAGCGCGGCCCGCGCCGTGAACTCGGCCTGGCCGCCACGCAGGAGCAGGCCGGCCGTGGCGAACTCCGGCGCGTCGGCCTGCGCCGCGACGTAGGGGACGGCGATGCAGCGCATCCCGGCCGCGTGCGCCGCGGCCGCGCCCGGGGCCGCGTCCTCGACCACCACACAGTCCGCGGGCCGCGCGCCGAGCCTGCGCGCCGCCTCCAGGAAGACGTCCGGGGCCGGCTTGCCGTGGGGGACCTCGTCGGCCGACACGACGGTGCGCAGATACGCGTCCAGGCCGGTGCCGGAGAGGATCGCGTCGATCGCCTCGGCCGACGAACCCGACGCCACGGCCAGTGGAACGCCCTCGCCCGCCAGCCGTTCCACGAAGGTACGCATCTGCGGGAACACATCCGTCTTCGTCCGGGCCAGTTCGAGGTAGTGGCGGTTCTTCACCGCGACCAGCTCGTCCACCGACGCGGACAGCCCGTACCGGCTGCGCCAGTCGGTGACCGTCTCGCGGGTGCTGATGCCGACGTAGCGCTCGTGCTCCGCCCAGGAGAAGTCCGGGACGCCGTGTTCGGCGAGCGTCCTGCGGCCCGCTTCGAAGTAGTTCGGCTCGCTGTCCACGAGTGTTCCGTCGAGATCGAAGACGACCGAGAGGGTGCCGAGTGCGCTCATGGGTCCAGCATGGCAGGGGCTACTTCCGTGCCGTCCGGCCGATCGACTCCACCAGCGGCAGCAGCCGGTGCGGGACGCGTTCCCTGAGCGCCACCTCGCTGCGGGTGCGGACCACGCCGGGCAGTCCGATCAGCTTCTGGATCACGTCCTCCAGGTGGGCGTTGTCGCGGGCCACCACCCGGGTCAGCAGGTCGCCGCCGCCGGTGATCGAGAACGCCTCCACGATCTCCGGTACGGCGGCCAGCGCGTCCCCCACCTCGTCGAGGTGCCCCTGGGTGACCTCGATGTGCACGAACGCCAGCACGGGGTGGCCCAGCGCGGCGGGGGAGAGGGCCGGGCCGGTGCCGGTGATCACGCCGTCGCGCTCCATGCGGTCCAGCCGCGCCTGGAGCGTGCCGCGCGCGACGCCCAGGAGCCGGGCGTACTCGCGCACGCTGGTGCGCGGCTGCTCCAGCAGCAGCCGCAGGATGCGGGTGTCCAGTTCGTCCACGGCCACGCGGTCGTCGCTCCGAAGTCGGCCATTGGCACGGGGATGGCCGTCGAGATGCCGGAACGACTGTACCAACGGACCAGTCGATCCGGAGTCGGTTGAGCCAGTGGCGGGAAGGATGCTGATATGGGTGTGTCAATGGCGCTGCGGACCTGCGGCGCCTTTTTCATGCCACGACACAGGTCGTACGAACTCCCAGGGGGCGGTAGGTGCTGAAGAAGGTGTTCATGGCTCCGGATCCGGGCCGGATCCGGCTGCGATTCGCGGCGCGGGCCGTGCTCGGCATCGGGTCGGCCGTCGTCGTCTGCGGCCTCGCCGGGCACTCGCTCACCGGCATGATCACCGGCGGGCTCGCCGCGCTCCTCGCCCTGTTCACCGTCACCGACGCGACCGTCCGCGGGCAGGCCGTCACCACGGGGTTGCTGCCCGCCGCCGGCCTGCCCGTCCTCGCCGCCGCCGCGCTGCTCCAGGACCAGCCGGTCGCCCGCGACCTCGCCTTCCTCGCCGTGGTCGGGCTGGGCGTGTACGCCAGGCGCTGGGGGCCCCGCGGGCACAGCCTGGGCGTCTTCGCCTTCATGACCTACTTCGCGGCGCAGTTCCTGCACCCCGACACCGCCCAGCTCCCCGAGCTGTGCGTCTCCGTGCTGCTGTCCGTGGGGACCGCGGCGGCGGTGCGGTTCGGGCTGTGGTGCTACGAGCGCCGGCTGCCCCCGGCGGTCGTACCGGCACCGCCCGGCGGCACCGGACTGGCCCGCATCACCACCCGCCAGGCGGTCCAGGCGACCGCGGGCTCCGGCTTCGCCCTGCTCGTGGGCCAGCTGGTGTCCGGGGAGCGCTGGTACTGGGCGGTCGGCGCCAGCTGGTGGGTCTTCGTCAACACCACCTCGCGCGGCGAAACCCTGGTGCGCGGCTTCCGCCGGGTGCTGGGCACGGTCGTCGGCGCCGCGCTCGCGCTGCTCGTCGCCGTCCCCGCACACGGCGACGGACCGGTCACGGCCCTGGTCGTCGCCGTCTCCGTCTTCGGCATCTTCTACACGGCGGCCGTCTCGTACACCTGGATGATGCTCTGGGTGACGGTGCTCGCCGCCATGCTCTACGGCCTCCTCGGCGTGCTCACGCCGGCCCTGCTGGGTTTGCGGATGGTGGAGACCGGCGTGGGTGCGCTGGGCGCCGCCCTGGCGGTGGTGTTCGTGCTGCCGGTGTCCACCCACAGCGTCACCGACGCCTGGATCCAGCGGGCGCTGCGCTGCGTCCACGCCTGCACCGCGCAGACGGCCGCACGGCTCGCCGGGACACCGGACGCCGACCCGGCGCCCACGGTCACGGAGCTGGAGCAGCTCCTCGCCCGGGTACGCCTGTCGGTGGCGCCGCTCGTGCACCCGCTCAACCCCATGCTCGGCCGCAAGCGGCGGGCGCGCCGGGTACTCGCGCTGCTCGACGACTGCGCCCGGGAGATCCGCGGCCTCGTCGCCGTCGCCGCCGACCCGGAGGCCTCGCACGACGCCCGCCTGGCCGCGGCCTGCTGGCGCGTCGAGGCGGCCGTCGAGGCCCTCACGGGCGGCCGGGACATCGTGGTCCGCACGGCGCCGCCCGCGACGGAACCGGCCCTGGCCCACCTCCACAGCCTGGAACGGGCCCTCGCCGAACTCTCCACCCCCCTCCGCACCCCACCGGGCTCCCCCCTCGTAGGCACCTGACCCGCCCGGCCCGCAGGCCCATTTCCATGAGCCTGAGCCCCACTGACGCGGGGGGCCCGCCTGCGTGGCCCGGCGGAGCCCGCCGCGAGCAGCGCGCCGGTGGACGCCAGCGCCGGGCGTGCCGCCGGGCGCGGCCCGCCGCCCCCGGCTCGGCTCACACACCTGGGGCGCGCCGGACGCGGCTCCGCGTCGCAGCCGGAGGGCGCGACAACGCGCTCAGTCGAGCCTCGCCCGCGTGCACCGCCGTCGGGCCACGTGCCCGTCACAGTGACAGCCGGGCGGCCGCTTCCGTGGTGCGTCGGATGGGCCGACGCGTACCCGACCGGCCGACGCCGCCTTCCGACCTGGGTGGCGCGCGAGGTCCGGGACATGCCGCCGCGGCCGGTGGTGTCGGCTCTCCGGGTACAGGCCTGCCCGGACACGAGCAGGCCCTGTGCTCACGAAACCCGAACCGCCCGGGCCGACGCGGGCCGACCGCGTCACGGGGTCCCGCCGTGGGGCGTGAGGCACCGTGGCCGAGCGCGGTCGGCGCCGTGCGCCGCGTACGTCGAAGGGCCCGCTCCGGTTGATCGGAGCGGGCCCTTTCGGCGTCCTGCGGGGATGACTGGTGTCAGTGGGCCGGCGTGCTCTGGGCCTGCTGCGGGGCGATGCCCAGGGCGGTCGTGTACTTGGCGAGGGCCAGCTTGCCGATCGCCGGGTACGGGCCCAGCGCCTCGGACGCGGGGCAGCCCGCCTCCTTCGCGGCCTCCTCCACCAGCGAGCCGTCGATCTCCGGGCCGATCAGGTACGGCGCCAGCGCCAGCTGCTGCGAACCGGCGTTGCGCAGCTGCTCGGCCACGGAGGCGATGGAGCCCTCCTGGTCGAGGGCCGCGGCCATCACCGGCACGGCGAGGCGCGCGGCGAGCAGCATGCCGGTGATACCGGCCGCCTGCACCGCCTCGTCGCCGCCCACGGACGCGAGGATGATGCCGTCCGCGGCGGTCGCCACGGTGAACAGCCGGGCGCGGTCGGCACGCGCCAGACCCGCCTCGGACAGCCGCACGTGCAACGCCTCGGCGAGCAGCGGGTGCGGGCCCAGCACATCGGTCAGCTCGGCGGCGACCCGGCTGTCCATCACGGCCTGGCGGATCTGGCGCAGCAGCGCGCTGTCCGGGCCGGCGAGCAGCGGGACGACGACGGCGACCGGGCCGTCGGGCTCCTTGACGTCCGAGCCGGCGGCGCGCGCCTGCTCGTAACGGGCGGTGCGCTCCTCGGCCGCGCGGGCGAGGACGTACGTCAGCGAGGGGTACTCCTCGTCGTCGCCGTCGAGGTGGCCGATCCGGGCGTCGAGACCGGGCAGCTCGGAACGTGCGATGCTCACGACCTCGTCGGCGAGCGAGCGGGTGGCACTACTGGGCGTACCCGGCACGGCGAGGACGAGCGCGGGCGCGTCCTCGGGAGCCACCAGGGGTTCGGGACGGCGGTGCCGTCCGGGCTGGCGGGGGCGCGGCATTCGTACGGGCAGGCCGGACGCGGCCCAGTGGGGGTGCTCATGTTGCGGCATGTTAGTGGCTTCCCGGGCTCCCTGTTCGGGAGGGTGCAGGTGAGCGGTATCCGTCCGGTTTTGTCGGATGAGTTACGTACGGGGGTCGGCCGTGCGGGCGATCTCCTCGACTCCCGCGCCGGTCACACACAGCATCTTCTCGTCACGCGGAAGAGTCAGGTGACCTGCGGCGAGGTCCTCGGCGATCCGCACCGCGCCGTGCAGCGGATCCCCTTCGGCGCCGACTCGGCGCACCCCGGGCAGCCGCTCCGCCAACCGCTCGTCCAGCGGCCCCACAAGCGCGGCACCGAGCCCGAACAGACCGCCGGTGCACCCGACCACACGCTCACCCTCGGCGGGGCACACGGCCGCGGCGGAATCGGCCATGTGCCGGGCCGCCGCCCGCAGGACGTCCACGGCCACCGGGTCACCGTCCACCGCGCACGCGCCCACGCGCGGGGCGAACGAGGCGAGCACGGCCGCCCGGTCGTCCCGCGGGTACACCTGGCCGGGCAGCCCGGTCACCGGCCCGAACAGCTCCTCGGCGGCCGCCAGCAGCCGCGCGGAGCCCCCGTCCCGCCCGTCGTGCGCGCGCAGCGCGGCCTCCAGGCCCGCCCGCCCGATCCACGCACCGCCGCCGCAGTCGCCGAGCAGATGGCCCCAGCCGTCCGCCCGCCGCCAGCCGGCCAGATCGGTGCCGACCGCGATCAGACCCGTCCCCGCCGCGATCACCGCACCGGGCCGGGGTCCGAGCGCACCCACGTACGCCGTCACCGCGTCGGCGGCCAACGCCACGCGGTCCACGCCCAGTTCACGGGCGAGCCCGCCCGGCAGCTCGGCGCGCAGCGCGTCACCCAGGCTGGCCAGCCCGGCCGCGCCGATCACCGCCGTGCCGAGGCGCTCCAGCCCGGCCTCGGCGCACAACACCCGCGCCATCGGGACCAGTTGCTCCATGAAGTGACCGGGGTCGAGGCCGCGGTCGCCGGTGCGCACCGGCACGTCCGAGACCGCCCGGGCCAACGCGCCCCGCCCGCGCACTCCGACGACGGCCCGCAGGCCGGAGCCGCCGGAGTCCACGGCGAGGTAACCCGCCGCGGTCACGGCAGGCGCCAGTCCACCGGCTGCCCGCCCTGACGGATCAACAGGTCGTTGGCACGGCTGAACGGGCGCGAGCCGAAGAACCCGCGGTCCGCGGACATCGGTGACGGGTGCGCCGACTCCACGGCCGGCAGATCACCCAGCAGCGGGCGGCAGTTGCGGGCGTCACGCCCCCACAGGACGGAGACCAGGGGCTTGCCCCGCGCCGCCAGCGCGCGTATCGCCTGCTCGGTGACCTCCTCCCAGCCCTTGCCGCGGTGGGCACCGGGCTTGCGCGGGGCCGTCGTGAGCGCCCTGTTGAGCAGCAGCACGCCCTGCTCGGTCCACGGGGTGAGGTCGCCGTTCGACGGCTGGGGCAGGCCCAGGTCGTCGTTCAGCTCGCGGAAGATGTTGATCAGGCTGCCGGGCAGGGGGCGTACGTCGGGCGCGACGGAGAAGCTCAGGCCCACCGCGTGCCCCGGGGTGGGGTACGGATCCTGCCCGACGATCAGGACGCGTACCTCGTCGAAGGGCTGCTGGAAGGCCCGCAGGACGTTCGCCCCCGCGGGGAGGTAGGTGCGTCCCGCGGCGATCTCCGCGCGGAGGAAATCCCCCATCGCGGCGATCCGTCCCGCCACCGGTTCGAGGGCCTGCGCCCAGCCCGCTTCGACGATCTCGTTCAAGGGTCGTGGTGCCACGGGCGTCACCCTACTGCCGTGACGGCGGCGGAGATCAACCCGTGGCCCGGACCTGGCGGGATCACGTACCTCACCCGACGACCGCGGCCCGCACGCACAGCACGTCCGGCAGGTGGGAGGCCAACTGGCGCCAGCTGTCGCCGTCGTCGGCGGACGCGAACACCTCTCCGTTGCGGTTGCCGAAGTAGACGCCCGCCGGGTCGGCGTCGTCGCTGCACATCGCGTCGCGCAGCACCGTGCCGTAGTGGTCGTCCTGCGGCAGCCCCGCCGACAGCGGCTCCCAGCTGCCCCCGGCGTCCGCCGTACGGTAGACGCGGCATCGCCGGCCGGCCGGTACCCGGTCGGCGTCGGCGTTGATGGGGAACACGTAGGCGGTGCCGCCGCGACGCGGGTGGGCCGCCATGGCGAAACCGAAGGTCGACGGCAGCCCCTCGCCGATGTCCGTCCACTTCCCGCCCGCGTCGTCGCTGCGGTAGACCCCCCAGTGGTTCTGCAGGTACAGCCGGTCCGGGTCCGCCGCGTCCCGGGCGACCTTGTGCACGCACTGCCCGAACTCCGGGTTCGGGTCCGGCAGGAACACGGCGGACACCCCGAGTTGGACGGGGTCCAGCTCGCGCCGCCGTCCTGGGTGCGGAACACGCCCGCCGTGGAGACGGCGACCGTCACCGCCCGCGGGTCACGCGCGTCGGTCAGCACCGTGTGCAGGCCCTCGCCGCCGCCGCCCGGCACCCACTTGGAGCGGGTGGGGTGCTCCCACAGCGGCCGGACCAGCTCGAAGGACTCCCCGCGGTCCTCCGAGCGGTACAGCGCGGCCGGTTCCGTCCCCGCGTACACCACGTCCGGCTCGGCGGCGGCCGGGTGCAGCTGCCACACCCGCTCCAGCGAAGCGCCCGTGTCGGGTGGGAACTTGACGGCGGGCGGGCCGGCTCGGTCCAGCTGCGGCCCAGGTCGTCCGAGTGGAACACCGACGGTCCCCAGTGCGCGCTGTCCCCGCCGGCCAGCAGCCGGGGGTTCGGCCCCCGCGTGTCGATCGCGACCGAGTACACGGCCTGCGCGTTGAAGTAGGGGGCCTCGTCGAACTCCCAGGAGCCGCCTCGCCGGCGCCCGATGAACAGGCCCTTGCGGGTGCCCACGGCCAGCAGTACCTCGGTCATGCCGATCACCTCCGTGACGTCGCCTTCGACGTCCTCGATCAGGACACCGGTCAGTGTGCACCCCACCACTGACAGTGACCCCAGGGCGCGGCCTCTCCGCAGGTCACAGCGGTGAGGCGGCCGAACGCCGAAGGCGCGACGACCCGTCCGCACGGCGACCGGACCCGGCCCCGGCCAAGCCCGGTCCCGGCCGGGGCTCAGCCGTGCCCCGACGCCGGCTCAGCCCTGCCCCGGCAACGCCCGCTCCACGATCGCGTCCAGACCGGATCCCGCAGGCAGCGTCCCGAAGGCGTGCCCCCAGTCGCCGCCGAGCCGGGTGGCGCAGAAGGCGTCCGCCACCGCGGTCGGCGCGTGCCGGACCAGCAGGGACGCCTGCAGGGTCAGCGCCATCCGCTCCACCAGCCGCCGGGCCGTCACCTGCGACCCCACGGCCAGCTGGTCCTTCAGACCGGCCACGGCGGCGTCCAGCCGGGCGTCAGCCCCACGGCCGAGGGATAGTTCGTCGAACAGCGCCTGCGCGGTCGCCGGGTCGCGGCCGACCGCCCGCAGTACGTCGAGGGCGTTGACGTTGCCCGAGCCCTCCCAGATCGACAGCAGCGGGGCCTCACGGTAGTGCCGGGGCATGCCCGACTCCTCGACGTACCCGTTGCCGCCGAGGCACTCCAGCGCCTCGGCGGTGAAGGCCGGACCGCGCTTGGTGACCCAGTACTTGCCGACGGCCGTCGCTATCCGCCGGAACGCGGCCTCCTTCTCGTCCCCGCGCACCGCGCGGTCCGCCGCACCGGCCAGCCGCAGGGCGAGGGCGGTGGCGGCCTCGGACTCCAGCGCGAGATCGGCCAGCACGTTGCGCATCAGCGGCTGGTCCAGCAGGCGCGCACCGAAGGCGGCGCGGTGCCGCGCGTGGTGGCCCGCCTCGACGAGCGTCTTGCGCATCAGGGCGGCCGACATCATCACGCAGTCCAGCCGGGTGCAGTTGACCATCTCGATGATGGTTTTCACGCCCTGGCCCTCGGGCCCCACCAGCCAGGCGACGGTGCCGTCGAACTCGGGCTCGGAGGAGGCGTTGGAGCGGTTGCCCAGCTTCTCCTTGAGACGCTGGATGCGGAAGGTGTTGCGGGTGCCGTCGGGCAGCACCCGGGGCACCAGGAAGCAGGACAGCCCTCCCGGGGCCTGGGCCAGCACCAGGAAGACGTCGCACATCGGTGCCGAGGTGAACCACTTGTGGCCCCGCAGGGTGTAGACGCCGGGCTCGGAGGTCGGCGTGGCGGCGGTGGTGTTCGTCCGCACGTCGGAGCCGCCCTGCTTCTCGGTCATCCCCATGCCGGCCAGCAGCCCGCGCTTCTCGGCCGGCACGCGCAGCCCCGGGTCGTACGCACGGCTCGTCAGCAGCGGCTCGTAGACCTTCGCCAGCTCGGGCTGCCGGCGCAGGGCGGGGACCGCCGCGTACGTCATGGACGTGGGGCAGCCGTGTCCCGCGTCGGTGTGGCCCCATACCAGTCCGCCCGCCGTGCGGGCCACGTGCGCGCCGGGTCGGTCGTCCGCCCAGGGGGAGCCGGCCAGCCCTTCGGCGACAGCCGTGCGCATCAGGTGGTGCCAGCTCGGGTGGAAGTCGACCTCGTCGACGCGGTGCCCGTACCGGTCGTGCGTGCGTAGCTCGGGTTCGTGACGGTTGGCCTGGTCGGCCCACTCCTGCGCCTCCTCGCTGCCCGCGAGTCGTCCGAGCCTGCGCAGGTCCTCCTCCGCCCAGCCGGCCCCCTCCCGGCGCAGTCCCTCCAGCAGGGCGGCGTCGTCGGACGCGTCGTAGGGGGCCGAGGGAGGAGGCTGGTTGGTGACGTCGTGCGTGGCGCCGCCGGCGACGTCGAGTCCGAAGGCGGCCTGCTGCGGCTCGTCCGCGCGTGTGAGGGTCATGGCTGAGTGTTGCATCATTTCTGCGGACGCATCAATAGTGCAACACATCAGTGCACGTCGTCCCGCTCAGAGTCAGCTCCGCCGCCAGTCAGGCGACGCTGCGGACCACGGTGTCGACGACCTCGGCCCCGCCGGTGCGGAGGGCGTTCCTCGCCGGTGGGCCAGCCGTGCTCGGTGGCGTGTGCCCCAGGCCGGCGGGCGCCGGCACGGCGTCACGGTGACGGCGCAGCAGCCCTCAACGGCCGCCTGACGGAAACAGGGCGTGATGGGGAGCCCTAAAGTACGGATCCATGGGGAGCGAGAACCCGGCGGAGCCGGCACCGGAGGAACCGCCGCTGCGCCCGCTCTCCGCACGGTCGGTGATCCTCAGTCTGCTGCTGGGCACGCACCCGCCGGAGCTCCCGGCGCGCGAGCTCGGACGGCTGGTGGAGCGCTTCGACGTCGGCGGTTCGACGCTGCGGGCGGCGCTCAGCCGGATGGTGGCCTCCGGTGACCTGCGGCGCACCGACGTCGGCTACCGCCTGAGCGACCGGCTGCTGGAGCGCCAGCGCCGCCAGGACGAGTCCGTACGGCCGCGTACGCGCGCGTGGGAAGGGGACTGGGAACTGGTGGTCGTCACCGCGACCGGGCGCGGCCCCGCCGAACGGGCGGACCTGCGCACCAGACTGACCGGTCTCCGCCTCGCCGAGCTGCGCGAGGGGGTCTGGCTGCGCCCCGCCAACCTGGACCGCCCGCTCCCCGCCGGGCTGGACGAGGTGGCCGAACGGGGCACCATCCGCCCCGCGCGGCCCGCCGCCGCACTCGCCGCACTCCTCTGGCCCTTGGATGCCTGGTCGGACGCGGCGCGTGCGCTGCTCGGGCACGTCGGGCGCACCGGGCGTCCGGCCGAGCGGCTGACCCTGTTCGCGGCCGTGGTGCGCCACCTCCTCGCCGACCCGGTGCTGCCCGCGGCCCTGCTGCCCCCGGACTGGCCGGGCGACGAGTTGCGGGCGGCGTACGCGGACTACCGGCGGGAGCTGGAGGGGGAGGTGCGTTCGCTGGTGGGCGGGGCCTGACCGCACGGGGGCGGCTCGCGGAGGCCGGCGGCCGTACGGGACGCCTGCGGGACGTCCCGTACGGCCGCTGCCCGTGGGGGCTACCGGTAGGTGATGTCGGACGAGCTGTACTTGCAGTACGTGCCGTCAGCGCCCGAACCGTTGCTGCTCGGCTCCTTGCCGGAGTTGTTGCCGATGTACTTCTGGCACGGCACGATCTTCTTGCCGCTGTCGCCGACGATCGTGATGTCGCGCAGGGTCGCGCTGTCGCCGTAGTTGGTGTTGATGCCGGCGATCCGGCCGCCCTTCCAGGTCACCTCGATGGAGTTGAGGTTGATCGTCCGCTTGTACTGCGTCGAGCAGTTGCCGCAGGAGCGGACGAAGGTCCCGAAGTTCCGGACTGCGAACTGGGAGACGTTCAGCGTGCCCGCGCCGTTGAACTGGAAGACCTTGTCACTGGCCTCCTTCGCGCCGCCGCCGCTCACGGTGTAGACCGCGCCGGACGACTTGCCCTTGAAGGTGGCCGCGTCCTCGCCGACGTCCTCCCACCAGACGTTCTGCAGCGTGCAGGAGCCCTCGCAGTGGATGCCGTCGGCGGCGGGGGCGCCGAGGATCACGTTCTTGAGGACCGCGCCGTCCGACAACTTCAGGATCGGGCCCTGGTCCTCGTCCTGGCCGCCGGAGCCGAGGTCGCCGGTGCCGTAGAGACGCTTCATCCCGTAGTCCTTGGTGCCCGACACCGAGATGGTGGAGGAGACGCCCTGGCTGCCGTTGGGCGTCGGCCAGGTGGCAGCCTGCGCGGACGAGGCCGCATTGGTCAGGAGCATGCCAACCGTAAGGCTCAGGGTGGCGAGCGCGCCGGTCAGTGCGCGCCCGCGGGCGCGCGGTCGTGTCGCGGGTGTCATGTCGTTCCTTCTGTCGTGATGTGGGGGTGTCGAGCCATGTGGATGAACAGCGTTCAGGCTGACGTACGACATGGGGGTCGCGAGCGTTCAGCCGTCACGGCTCGGTCACGTCGATGAACGGAACGTAGAGGGAAAGCGCTTTCTGGTCAACGCCTCGCGTGGTCCGTATCCGGTCAGGAACGACGGACGCCGACGGCCCGGAAACCGCGAGGGGTTCCCGGGCCGCCGGCGCGACGCTCTGGTGGTGAACTGGTCAGACGGAACGGTGGTACTGGTCCGGCACGCGGACCCGCGCGTCCAGCTCGCGGGCGGCCTGCCGGGCCCAGGAGGGGTTACGCAGCAGCTCACGGCCGAGCAGCACGGCGTCGGCCTCGCCGTTGGCGAGAATCTTCTCCGCCTGCTCGGCGTCCGTGATCAGACCCACGGCGGCAACGGGCATCGAGGTCTCCTGGCGCACCCGCGCGGCGAACGGCACCTGGTAGCCGGGGCCGGTCGGGATGCGGACGCCTGGGGCGTTGCCGCCGGTGGAGACGTCGAGCAGGTCGATGCCGCGGGCGTGCAGGTCGGCGGCGAGACGCACGGTGTCGTCCGGGGTCCAGCCGTCGGCGTCCAGCCAGTCCGTGGCGGAGACGCGGAAGAACAGCGGCTTGTCGTCCGGCCACACCTCGCGCACGGCGTCCACCACCTCGAACGCGAACCGCGTCCGGTTCTCGTACGAACCGCCGTAGGCGTCGGTGCGGTGGTTGGAGTGCGGGGAGAGGAACTCGTTGATCAGGTAGCCGTGGGCGCCGTGGATCTCGGCGATCTCGAAACCGGCCGCGAGCGCCCTGCGGGCGGCGGCGCGGAACTGGCCGACGATCTCCCGGATCTGCTCCGTGCTCAGCTCGTCCGGCACCTGGTGGCGCTCGTCGAAGGCGACCGCGCTGGGTGCGACCGGCCGCCAGGCGTGGTCGTCCGGTCCGAGCGGAGCCCCGCCCTTCCAGGGCCGGTCGGTCGCGGCCTTGCGTCCGGCGTGCGCGAGCTGGACGGCCGGCACGGTGCCGTGCGCGGCGAGGAAGCGGGTGATCCGGCGGAACGCCTCGACCTGGGTGTCGTTCCAGATGCCCAGGTCGTACGGCGAGATGCGGCCCTCGGGCGACACCGCGGTGGCCTCGGCGACGATCAGGCCCACCCCGCCGGTGGCGCGGGCGGCGTAGTGCGCGAAGTGCCAGTCGTTCGGGGCGCCGGCCTCCGGGCCGTCCGGCGCCGCGGAGTACTGGCACATCGGGGCCATCCACACGCGGTTGGGGATCGTCAGGGCGCGCAGGGTGTACGGCTCGAAGAGCGTGCTCACGATGAGCTCCATTCGGCGGAGACGGCGGGTGTGCGACTCGTACGATAGCCGTCGTAGTACGGCGGATGTCAAACTACGAAGGGTCTCGTACAATGAGGGCTCCCGGAGCACCATGGAGCCGCCGTGACGACCGCCCTTCCCAGCCGCCGCGTCCTGCCCCACCCCGCGCGGGACGAGATCCGGCTGGAGTCCGTGCTGCATGCGCTGTCCGACCCTGTCCGGATGCGCATCGTCAGCGAACTCGCGGACGCCGAGGCCGCGTTGTCCTGCTCCTACTTCGACCTTCCGGTCACCAAGTCCACCACCACGCACCACTTCCGCGTGCTGCGCGAGAGCGGTGTGATCCAGCAGGTCTACGAGGGCACCGCCAAGATGAACGGCCTGCGCCGGGGCGACCTGGACGCCCTGTTCCCCGGCCTCCTCGACGCCCTCCTCGTCGCGGCGCGCCGGCAGGCGGCGCGGGACGCACAGTCCTGACGTGCCGCCCGGCGAGGTCGGGCGGTGTCGTCGGGGGCGGTGACGCCGAGGCGCTCCCGCAGCCCGGAGAGGTGCGCGTGCGGTAAGTCCTCGGTCTCCTGCGCCGTCACCCGAAGAGGACGTGGCCGGTGAGTCCGCCGTCGCCCGCACGCTGCTTCGTGGGCGTGCCCGCCGTGGCCGTACCGGCGGGAACGCGCGACGGACTGCCGTGCGGGGTGCAGGTCGTCGGGGGCGTTCCGGAAGGACCTGTGCCTGGCAGCCGCCCAGGAGATCGAGGACCGCCTCGGCGTGCTGACGCCGGCCGGCCCCCGTACGTGACGTCCCGGCTGCGGGCCCGGACTACCCGCCCTCGTCCCGGGCCGCGGCCAGCAGTGCCTCCCAGTCGGGGAGTTTGACGACACCACGCCCCAGGGTGGCGCCCAGGCGGGCCTCGGCACGCTCGATGGCCTGCCAGCCCGGCCACGCCACCGGGTCGACGCCCTGCGCCCGCAGGGCCGTCAGCGGGTCACCGGGCAGATCCCGCCGGGTCAGCGACGGGGCGTCCTCCAGCAGGGACGTCACCGTCTCCTTGGCACAGGAGCGGTTCGTGCCGATGACGCCGGTCGGACCCCGCTTGATCCAGCCCGCCACGTACTCGCCCGGTGCGACCGCACCCCCGCGCAGCACCCGCCCCGCGAGATGCGGCACCGTGCCCGTCGCGGGGTCGAACGGCAGCCCTTCCAGCGGTACGCCCCGGTAGCCGACCGACCGCAGCACCAGCCGGCCCTCGATCACCTCGAAGCGGCCCGTCCCGGTGACCCCGCCCCGTCCGTCCGGCGCCGTCCGCTCGAAGCGCACCGCGCCCACCCTGCCGTCCCGGGCGAGCAGTTCGACCGGGCGCAGGAAGAAGCGCAGCCGGATCAGGCGCCGGACGCCGGGGCGCGCCGGCCCGGTCCAGCCGCGCAGCACCTCGACGTTGCGGCGGCGGGGCGGGGACAGCCCGGCGGGGTCGGTGAACTCCGGGTCCAGCGCCGCCTCGGCCGCGTCGACCTCGACCCCCGTGTCCGGCAGCGTCCCCAGCTCGCGCAGCTCCTTGGTGGTGAAGCGGGCCTGCGACGGACCCCGTCGGCCCACCATGTGGATGTCCGTCACCTCGCTCGCCGCGAGCGCGGTCAGCGCACCGTGCGGCATGTCGGTCGGGCTCAGCTCACCCGCCCCGCGGGCCAGCATGCGGGTGACGTCCACGGCGACGTTCCCCACGCCGACGACCACCGCGGACCGCACCCCGCGCAGGAACCCCGTGTCGGCGGCGTCCGGGTGCGCGCTGTACCAGGACACGAACTCGGTCGCCGACCAGCTGCCCGGCAGCTCCTCGCCCGGGATGCCCAGCCGCCGGTCCGTGGCGGCGCCCACGCAGTACACCACCGCGTGGTACAGCTCCCGCAGCCGGGCGGGCGGCACCCCGTCCGGGCCGACGCGGACCGCGCCCAGGAAGCGCACGCGCTCGTGCTCCAGCACCGCGCGCAGGTTGTTCTGCAGCGACTTGATCTTCTCGTGGTCCGGTGCCACGCCGTAGCGGACCAGACCGTAGGGGCACGGCAGGCGGTCCAGGACGTCGACGCGCACCTGGGGATCGAGCTGGACGAGGCTCTGCGCGGTGTAGCACCCGCTGGGCCCGGATCCGACGACGGCGACACGCAGCACGCGGAACTCCTCACCCCGGGGGATCGACAGGAGATCGCCGATGCCTCCAGCATGGCACCGTCCGCACTCCGCTGACAGGGTGCCGTCGGCCGTCCGGGGTGCGTGTTCCTACGAAGGGAAACTGATCACACGGTTACGTTGCCTGTGTGCTCGAGGCATCTTTTCTTCAACTTTCCGATCGCTCTCCGGCGGAGGGTGCGGTGTCCGTGTGGCCCGCGTGGGAGGTGCGGGAGGGCGAGCGGGCCACCCGGTGGCTCCATGTGCGGGTGGCCTTCCGTGACGGGGCCACGATCGAGGCGCTGGCGACGGTGTGCGAGGGGTGGGTCTGCGTGGAGGACGTCCAGGCCCGCCCGGCGCTCGCCCTGGAGGACCTGGCCGTGTTCGCCGACTGGATCGAAGGACCGCTGGCCGAGGCCTGCGGCGCCGAGCCGGAACCGGAACGCGAGGAGGACGCCGGCGGTGCGCACCGGGACGGCTCCGGCCCGTCCGGCGGGCGGACGCAGTGGCCGCTGGTGGCCCGCACCTACCGCGCGGCGCAGGAACGCGGCGCCGATCCGGTCCTCGCGGTGATGGACCGGACCGGATACAGCCGTCGCGGGGCGCTGCGGCTCATCGGGCGGACGCGCGACGCGGGTCTGCTCTCCCCGCGACACGCCCGCCGCTGAGCGGCCCGCCCTCCCGGCGGGGCGTCACAGCAGGTCGCGCATCCGGTTGATCTCGCTGGTCTGCTGCGCGACCACGTCGTCCGCCATCTCCTCGATCTGGATGTTGTTCCCCTCGCCCTTCACGTCCGTGGCCATGGTGATCGCGCCCTGGTGGTGCGTGATCATCAGCGTGAGGAACAACTGGTCGAAGGCCTTGCCCTCGGCCGCGCG
This sequence comes from Streptomyces tendae, assembly GCF_008632955.1. NCBI lineage: Bacteria > Bacillati > Actinomycetota > Actinomycetes > Kitasatosporales > Streptomycetaceae > Streptomyces > Streptomyces tendae. Next base: position 4,921,255 of record NZ_CP043959.1, on the reverse strand, counting down.
CAACTGCTTCAGCTGCGCCTCGGTGGCCATCCCGGGCATCGTCGCGTGGTCGTGCCCGTGCCCCGATTCCTGCTCCGGCTTGCCGTGGGTGCGCAGCCAGCCCCGCATCGCGCCGATCTCCGGCTTCTGCGCGGCGGCGATCCGCTCGGCCAGCTTGACCACCTTCACCGACTCGGCGCGCCCGGGCGCGAGTGCGGTCATGTCCAGCGCCTGCGCGTGGTGCTGGATCATCATCCGCGCGTAGGACACGTCCGCGGAGTTGGGGGAGTCGTCCTCGGTGCGCTGCTGCTGGGCCTCCTCGGCCGACAGGGTCCGGTTCTCCTCGCCGGGCGCGCCGGGCGCGATCACCGATGGCCCGGTCGCGGGGGCCGACCTGGTGTCGTCCGCGTCCGAGTCGCAGCCCACGAGCCCGAGGACGGCCAGCGCGGTCAGCCCGGCGGTGACGACGGACAGGCGCGGCACGCGGCGGCGGTTGTGCACATGGACCTCCAGTGGCTGGCGGTGATCCCGCTCGGCGGTGGTGCGGAACACCTCGTGAGTGTCGGTGACCGTCCTAGCACGCTTCCGCGCAACTTTGATCAAAAAACTTTGTTGCGATGGTGTTGCCCCCTGTTGGTATGTGCATGTCGACGACGATACTGCCGGTGCCGAACCGTTCCGACGTGAACGGAACCAGGGAGGAAAAACAGTGATCCTGTTGAGCGTTTCCCGAACCCGGCGGAGACGGCTGGGAGTTGCCGCGGCGGCAGGTGGCCTGCTGGCCGCGCTGCTCACCGCGGCCCCCGCCGTCGCGATCCCCGATCCGGGGGACTCGCCCGCCGCCGCGAAGGACGTGTCACGCAGCGACCAGGCAGAGGCCCGGGCCGCCATCAAGAGCGGTGAGATACCCGGCCAGGACGAGGTCGTCCACTCCGCCAACATCAAGCATGTGGCCAACATCCCCAAGGACGTGCTGTCAGGCACCAACTCGGACCTGGCCTTCCAGGGCAAGTACGCCTTCGCGGGCAACTACGACGGCTTCCGCATCTTCGACATCAGCAACCCCAAGGCACCCCGCACGGTCGCCCAGGTGCTGTGCCCCGGCTCGCAGAACGACATCTCCGTCTCCGGCGACCTGCTGTTCCTGTCGACGGACTCCTCGCGCAGCGACAGCAGCTGCAACAGCACCACGCAGCCGGCCACCGAGAAGTCCTCCTGGGAGGGCATGAAGGTCTTCGACATCAGCGACAAGCGCAACCCGCGCTACGTCGCCGCCGTCGAGACCGCCTGTGGCTCGCACACCCACACGCTGGTGCCGGACCGCAAGAACGTCTACGTCTACGTCTCCTCGTACTCGCCGAACGCGGCCTACCCGGACTGCCGGCCGCCGCACGACGGCATCTCCGTGATCAAGGTTCCGCGCAAGGCCCCGCACAAGGCCGCCGTGGTCGGCTTCCCCGTGCTGTTCCCGGGTGAGGGCCCGGACGGCGGCGGCAACCCGGGCGCGCCCACCAACCCGGGCGTCTCCAAGACCACCGGCTGCCACGACATCACCGTGCTGCCCTCGAAGGACCTGGCCGCCGGCGCCTGCATGGGCGACGGCATCCTGTTCTCCATCAAGGACCCCGAGCGCCCGAAGGTCATCGACCGGGTCCAGGACAACGTCAACTTCGCGTTCTGGCACTCCGCGACGTTCAACCAGAAGGCCAACAAGGTCGTCTTCACCGACGAGCTGGGCGGTGGCGGCGCCGCCACCTGCAACGCGGAGATCGGTCCCAACCGCGGCGCGGACGGCATCTACGACATCGTCGGCAAGGGCGACCGCAGCAAGCTGGTCTTCCGCAGCTACTTCAAGATCCCCCGCCACCAGGCGGACACCGAGAACTGCGTGGCCCACAACGGCTCGCTGATCCCCGTCCGCGGCCGTGACCTGATGGTCCAGGCCTGGTACCAGGGCGGCATCTCCGTCTGGGACTTCACCAACTCCAGCAAGCCCAAGGAGATCGCCTACTTCGAGCGCGGTCCGCTCTCCACCGACCAGCTCGTCACCGGTGGTTCGTGGTCGGCGTACTACTACAACGGCTACATCTACTCGAACGACATCGCCAAGGGCTTCGACGTCCTGAAGATCGACGACAAGCGCACGGACGCGGCCCGCAAGGTCCACATGAAGGAACTCAACGTGCAGACGCAGCCGGACTACTTCGACTGAGTCCCCGGCTCCGTCGCGAAGAACCGGGCCATGTCCGTCCGGTCCTTCTCCTCCGTCCCGCCGGTCCCCTCGGGGTCCGGCGGGACGCCCATCTCCCAGTCCAGCCGGTAGCGCTTGAACAGCTCGGCGCGCAGCACCGGTACGGGCATCGGCGCCCCCGGCATCACGGCCGCGTACACGGCGCCCATCAACAGCGCCCGCAGCATGGGGTAGTCGGCGTCGACGTCGTCCGAACCGTGCCGGGCCACGGTGTCGCTGAGCAGCTCCGCCAGCCGCCGCTGTTCGGGACAGGGCAGGAAACCCTCGGCCTGCAGCAGCCCCGCCATGTGCCAGCGCATCAGCACCGGGCGCTCCCGCGCCAGGCCCAGGATCGCGTCGACGGCCCGCGCCATCCGCTCCCGGCCGTCCTCCGTGCGCGGCTCGCGCTCCAGCGCCTCCTCCAGGGTGCGGTGCATCAACCGGTGCACCGCGGACTGCACGAGCTGCCGCTTCCCCGGGAAGTAGTACGACACCAGACCTCGCGCGGAGCCCGCCCGGTCGGCGATGTCGGCCAGTGTCGTCGCCTCGTAACCGCGCTCGTCGACCAGCTCGACGGCCGCGTGCAGCAGCCGCTCCTTGGAACGCCGACGCAACTCTTCATTGACCAGGGCGCTGCGCGGGGACATGCTGGACTCCTGCGTTGACTGGTTGCCAGCCAACTATACTCAGCGCACCCGGACGGGCCCTTGGCGGGCCCGCTTCGGGCTGCCGTTCACCTCGGGCGACGCGGGGGATCGTCCGAGGTGAACGGTTCGGGGCGAGGCGGACGGTTCCGTGTGACCGACGGCGAGCCCGGGCCGCCGGTCCGCCCTCGCGAGTCCTCGCCGGTCACGGGCCGCAGCCGCCGGTGCACCGCGACCGCCGCGACCACCACCAGGGCGCCGAGCAGCCAGCCGCCCAGCACGTCCGACGGCCAGTGCACGCCGAGCCAGACGCGGGTGAGACCGACCCCGGTCACCGAGACGACCGCCACGGCCAGCGCCGTCCGCCACAGCGCGGGACCCGCCCCCCGACGGCGCAGCACCCACAGCAGCAGACCCAGCACCACCGTCGCGGTCATCGCGTGACCCGACGGGAAGGCGGCGTAGTGCGCCGTGTCGACCGGATCGGACCAGACCGGGCGCTCCCGGTCCACCACGGCCTTGAGTCCCTGTTGCAGCGCCGTTCCGACGGCCACCACCAGGACCAGCCACAACGCCGTCCACCGGGCCGCGTGGCGCGTGACCAGCCAGATCGCGGCCACCCCGCACAGCAGACGCATCGTCCAGGGGTCCCACACCCAGTCCGTCAGCACCCGCGCCGCCCGGGTCAGGCCCCCTTCCGTGACCGCCCAGCGGTGGGTGGTCCGGGAGATGTCGCCGTCCAGGTCCAGCAGGGGGCGCCACTCGGCGGCGACCAGCGCCAGCAGCAGGGCCGAGGCGACGGCCAGAACCGCTGCGGGAGCGGCCGCGGAGCGGGCCGGCGTTCGGCGCCGGGCGGGCCGGGGCGGTGCGGGGGCGTGGGGGGTGCGCATGGGGTGATCCTCGCCGACCGTAGGCGCCCGGGCCAGCAACCCGGCACGCCCGGTCCACTGGGGGCGCGGACCGGCCCGGTCCCGGGACGGTCCGGCCGCGTCGGGGCCGTCGTCTACCCCAGTGCCCGCAATCCCGGCAGGAACGCCACGAGGAGGGGAACCACCGGCACCAGCGACGCGACCGCCGTCAGCCGCAGCCGCCGTCCCGGAGTGAGCCGGTCCCGCGGTGCGAGCAGCCGGTGCACCCGCGCCGGGACATCCGCGCGGGACGCCGGTCCGGGGCCGAACACACCGCGGTCCTCGTTGAGTTCGACCAGGGCGAGGGCGGTGGTCAGCCGGCCGAAGCGGCGGGACGCCGTGTCGTCGGCGGCGAGTTCGACCAGCCGGTGCATCTCGTCGCGGAACGCGGAGAACACCGGCACCTGCGGGAAGCCCTCCGCCAGCGCCGACGAGCAGTGCAGCAGCCAGTCGTGCCGGGCCTGCGCGTGACCGCGCTCGTGCGCCAGCACGGCGTCCAGCTGGCGGCCCTTCAGCCGCCGCAACGCGGCGGTGGTGACGACCAGTTGGGGCGGGATGCCGGGCAGGCACCAGGCGTCGGGCCGGTCACCCTCCAGCACCACCAGCCGGTCGGACGTCGTCTCCTCGCCGGGCAGCAGCGGAGCCCGCCGCAGCAGCTCGGCACGGCGCGTCCGGCGCCGGGTCCGGGCCCGCGCGATCTCCCGCACCAGCATCGCCGCGCTCCACAGCCCGCCGCACGCCAGCGCCACCGCCGTGACATGCGCCCAGAGCCCCGCCGTCCCGAGTGTGTACGCCTCCACCACCGCGCCGGGCGCCCCGGTGAACACGTGGCCGCCCACCGCCCGCCAGGCGGCCGCCGCGCTGAACGTCATCGACAGGGCGCAGCACAGCAGCACCGCCGCGATCACGCACTGCCAGGCCCACAGGGCGACGATCGGCTCACGGTCCGGCCAGTCGGCCCGCGCGAGCAGCCGGGGACCCACGGCAGCGGTCAGGACGCCGAGCATCAGCAGGACCGCGGGGAGGATCATGGCAGCAGCCTAGAAGCGCGGACCGCCCGTGGATACGGACCCGCGGCAGGAAGTGACGCAGACAACGGTCACGCGCGGTGCCCGGACGGCCTCCTGCGCGCCCTCACATCGTCAGCAGCATCGCCACCATCGCGATCCCCATCGACAGCCGGCAGGCCCGCGCCACTTCCGGCCGGTCGCCCCAGTCGGTCGCCGGGCCTCCCGCCACGGCGGCCACGGGCACCAGCCGCGCGCCCGTCACCAGCACGTACGCGGCGAAGTACAGCAGCAGGACCCCGGTGAGCAGGGGGGTGCCCGCACCGCCGTGGTGCGCCCCGCCCGGGGTGGCCGCCATCGTCACGGCCATGTAGACCATCGCGCCCGCCCCCACCGCGTGGTGCAGATGGCGCGCGGAGGCGCGGGCCGACCACAGCGCGTGCAGACCGGCCGCCCCGAACACCGCCGCCCAGAGCGGCCAGGTCCAGGCCGGCGGGGTGAACGCCGCCGCAGGCACCGCCATCGCCGCCATCCCGAACCCCATCAGCGCCTCGCCGCCGGCGGCCCGGCGCTGTTCCTCCACGCCGCTGCGCATCCGCAGCAGGCAGTACATGCCGGTCGCCGCGCAGAGCGCCACCAGCAGCCAGCCGGACGATCCAGGTCCGTGCACGCGAGCCCCCTCATGCCGCTCCACCGGACGGTCAGGGGATGCCCTCGCCGGACGGCGTGTACGCGAGCGCGAAGGGGTACGAGGGGGGCTCCCGGGGGAGCGCGGCGGACCGCGGTGTGGACAGGACCCCCCTTGAACGACTCGCGGGGTCGGGTGAACGACTCTCGGGGTCGGGCGCCAATGATTTACCGGTAAAACACCTGTTAACATTGCTTCTCATGAGCAGTGCGACCCCCACCCCCACGCGTGTCCGGCGCCTCCCGGTCGTCGGCGCGCTGCGCCTCGGGCGGCCCTCCGACGTCTGGTTCAAACCGGCGTTCAGCGTGATCGCCGCCGTCGCACCGCCCAGCCTGCTCCTGCTGACGCTCGGCCGGCTCGACCTCGCGGTGTACACCATGGCCGGCTCCCTGTGCGCCCTCTACGCCCACAACCGCCCCTACGCCGCCCGGGCCAAGGTGCTGGCGGGAGTCGTCCTCGGCATGCTCGGCGGCCTCGCCGTGGCCCTGGTCTCCGCCTCCCTCACCCGCAACGCCGTGATCCTGGTGACCGTCGGCGCCCTGCTGGCCGCCCTGCAGAAGGTGGTGTGCGACGTGGCCCGGGTCGGGCCGCCCGCCCATGTGATCCTCACGTTCGTCAGCTCGGCCTCGCTGTTCGTCCCGCAGACCCTCGGCCAGGTCCCCGGCCACCTCGCGCTGTCCGCCGCGGCCGGTGTGTGGGCCTGGCTGGTGGGCATGGCCCCGGCGCCCTTCCGCCCGCACGGTCCGGAGCGGCGGGCCACCGCGCAGGCGCTGAACGCCACCGCCGCGTACGCCGAGGCCGCGCGGACCGGCGACGGGGCCTCCGGCGCCCGTTCCGCCGCCTACGCGGCCGTCCACGCCGCCTGGCAGACCCTGCTCGCGGTCGGCAACCGCCCTTCGGCCACGCGCCGCGCCCTGGAGCGGCTCGTCGTCCGCGCCGAGGTCGCGCTCGCCGCACCGGCCGACGCCGACCCCGCGCGCCTGCGCGCCTGGGCCGCGCGTACGGGGCACGGGCCGGATCCCGCGCACCGGAGACCCGCGCGGCGACGACCCGCGCACCGCGCCTCTGCCTGACGACGACCCGCGCACCGACGCCCCGCGCGGGGAGCGCGACGAGCTTCTGGGGGTGGCCGCCGAGCGCGCCACCGCGCCCCGCCCGCTGTGGAGCAGGCTCGGCCCCCTGGCCCCCATCGCCGTCCGTACCGCCCTCGGCTGCGCCCTCGCCGGCTACGCCTCCCTCGCCCTCGGCGCCGACCGCCCCTACTGGGCCCTCGTCACCGCGGCCTCCCTCTACCAGGCCAACATCACGCTCACCTGGAGCCGGGGCGTGCAGCGCGTCGTCGGCAACCTGGCCGGCGTGCTGCTCTTCGCGGCGATCGCCCCGGTCGCCCAGCTCGGCCCGCTCGCGCTCCTCCTGTGCATCCTGGCCTGCAACTTCGGCGCCGAGGCACTCATCGGCCGCAACTACTGGCTCGGCAGCGTCTGCGTGACCCCGCTGGCCCTGCTGGTCACCGAGCTGCCCGGTCACCAGCCGACCGGCGAGCTGGTCACCGGCCGCGTGGTGGACACCCTGGTCGGCGCCCTGGTCGGCTTCGCCGCCGCTGTGGCCGTCACCAACCGCCGGGCGGGCCGGCGCGTCGAGCGGTCGCTCGCCGCCGTCGACCGGGCCCGTGAGCACGCGGCCCGCCTGGTGGCCGCCCCCGGCACGACGGTCACGGACCTGGAGACCGCCCGGCGCGCACTCGCCGGCGCCGTGGTCGACCTGCGGGCGACCGCCGACGCCGCTGCCGGAGAATGGTGGCAGCGCGCCCTGCCGCAGGAGCGGGTGGTGCTCGCCGAGCAGGCGGCACACCGTACGCTCGCGGCCACGGTACGACGCCAGGGTCTGCTCCCCGACCCCGGCACCAGCACGCACACGGAGGACGCATCGCCATGACGGCGACCCACGGGCCATCGGCCGGCGACGCAGCACCCGCGACCGGCAGCGACCGTCGTACGGACCCCCCGGCCACCACCGGCGCCACGGACACGTCGGCGGCCGGCCGCGACACCGTCGCCGAGGTGGTCCGGCAGTGGCGGGCCGTCCACCCGGGCCTCGACACCGGCCCCATGGAGGTCATCGGCCGCATCAACCGCTGCTCGGCCCTCTTCCAGCAGGCCGAGGACGCCCCGCTGCGCCGGGCCGGACTGACCCGCCCCGAGTTCGACCTGCTCGGCGCGCTGCGCCGCACCGGCCACGAGCTGACGCCGAGCGAGCTGGCGCGGGAGACGTTCTCCTCGGGGGCCGCCGTCACCAAGCGGCTGAAGCAGCTCACCGAGCGGGGGCTGGTCGAACGCCGCGGTGACACGCGGGACCGCAGGGTCGCCCACGTCCGGCTCACCGACGCGGGCCGTGAGCTGGTGGACGGGATTCTCCCGGCCCAGCTCTCCTACGAGACCGCGGTGCTGTCGGGGCTCGACCACGCGGAGCTGGGTGATCTGGCCTCCCTGCTGGGTGGACTGCTGTCCCAGCTGGAGGGACGCCTCGGCGCGTTGCGCGCGTAAGGGCGGCCGTTCCCGGGGCTGCGCCCCTGGCCCCCTCGACCCTGGCGCCTCTCCGCCCCCGCGCCCCTTCGACCCTGGCGCCTCTTCGCCCCCGCGCCTCTTCGGCCCTGGCCTCTTCGCCCCGGCGCCCCTTCGCCCTGGCGCCTCTTCGCCCCCGCGCCCTTCGACCCTGGCGCCTCTCGGCCCTGGCGCCTCTTCGCCCCTTCCCGGCGCCTCTTCGACCCTGGCGCCTCTTCGCCCCCGGCGCCTCTTCGGCCCTGGCGCCTCTTTGGGCCCGGCGCCCTGTCGGCCCTGGCCCCTCTTCGCCCCCGGCGCCCTTTCGCCCCCGGCGCCCTTTCGGCCCCGGCGCCTCTTCGGCCGCGGCCCTCCTTCGGCTCCGGCCCCTCTTCGCCCCCTCTGCCGTGGCGGGCCTCGTCCTCGGTCGCCGGACGGGCTGGTCTCAGATGCCCGGCCGGTATCGCAGTGGGTGCTCGGCCGGAATCTCGACCAGGACGATCGGCGTGCCGTCCGGGTCCTCGATCCACATCTCGATCAGCCCCCACGGCTCCTTCACCGGAGGGCGGACGATCTCCACGCCCCGGGCCGCCAGTTCCTCCCGTGCCGCCTCGGCGTCCTCCACCTGGAGCCAGAGCCGGACATCGGGGGAGCCCGCCGGGGCGGCGTCCGAGCGGCCCGAGAGCTCCAGGAACCCGCCGCCCAGGAAGTACACGGTGCCGCGCTCCGGGCCGGTGCCGAACTCGCGGTGGACGGCGAGCCCCAGCCGCCGTCCGTAGAAGTCGCGGGAGCGCTCGGGGTCGGACGGGCGGAGCAGGACACGGCTGCTGAGTACATGCACCATGCCGCCGAGCCTAGGCCCTGGGCCCGCCGTGCCCGCCCGCCCGAGGCCCGTCCGGAGGGTGGACCGGCCCTTCGGCGGTCCGGAACGCCGGGTTAGTCTCTGCCCGTCCCAGCCAGGTCGAAAGAGCCGCACACGAATCAGGGGAACCGCGCCATGGGAACCGCCGCCGACACCGGACTGACCTTCCGCGACGCCACCGACGCCGACGTGGACGCCCTCGTCGGACTGGTCGAGTCGGCCTACCGGGGGGATTCGAGCCGGACCGGGTGGACCACCGAGGCGGACATCCTGCACGGGCAGCGGACCGACCCCGAGGGCGTTCTCGACGTCATCAAGGCACCGGACAGCCGGCTGCTCACCGTGGAGCGCGAGGGCCGGATCGTCGCCTGCTGCCAGCTCGAACACCGCGGCGAGCACGCCTACTTCGGGATGTTCGCCGTCGACCCCGCCCAGCAGGGCAGTGGCCTCGGCCGGACCGTGATCGCGGAGGCGGAGCGCCAGGCCCGTGAGGGCTGGGGCGTGACCGAGATGCACATGACGGTGATCTCCGTGCGCGAGGAGTTGATCGCCTGGTACGAGCGGCGCGGCTACCGCCGTACGGGAAGGACGACCCCGTTCCCGTACGGCGACGAGCGCTTCGGCATCCCGCAGCGCGACGACCTGGAGTTCGAGCTGCTGGTCAAGAAGCTGGCCTGAGCCTCGTACGGCGGCCGGCCGCTCACGCGGTGAAGCGGCCGGTGCGTTTGATCTCCGGGTAGTCGGTGGTCGCGCCGTCCAGCCCCAGGGCCCGTACCAGCCGCAGGTGGTCCTGCGTGTTGACCACCCAGCCGAACACCGACAGGTCCGCCTTGCGGGCGTGCTCCACGATCTCCAGGGTGATCCGGCGGATGTTCAGGCACAGCCGCGAGGCGCCGACGGCCACCGCCCGGTCCACGACATCGGTGCCGGTGGGGGTCCCCCCGCTCGGGGTCGTCCGGGAGTGGGGGAGGCCGGACACGAGCGCCGTGCGCACCCCGGGCACCAGCCGGGCGATCTCGGCGATCGCCTCGTCGTGGAAGGACGCGACCTCCACGCGGTCGGCCAGCCCCCGGTCGTTCATCACCTCGGCCAGCGCCCGGGCCGCCCGGACGTCCTTGATCTCCGCCTGCAGCGGCGTCCGGACCGCGTCCAGCACCTCCGTGAACAGGGGAACGCGCTCGCCGCGCCCGGCGTCCAGGGCGCGCAGTTCGTCGAGGGTCTTGTCGGCGATGGCGCCCGTGCCGTCCGTGGTGCGGTCCACGCGCGCGTCGTGCATGACCACGAGCGCGCCGTCCTTGCTCAGGTGCAGATCCAGTTCGATGACGTCGAGGCCCGCCTCCTGGGCCGCGACGAAGGACCTCAGGGTGTTCTCGGGCTCGACACCCATGACTCCGCGGTGACCGATGGTGAGGAAGTTCAAGACGCGACTCGCTTCCGTCGACGGCGGCGGGGGGCCGCGTCCCTGCGGCCCTCTGGGACCGTATCGCCTCTGCCCGTGTCGTCCAGAGGCTGAACCCGGAACGCATGGAGCGCCGCCGGACGGGGTAGGCGGCAGGAAAAAATGCGGTGGCGCCCCGGGTGGGGCAGGATAATTTCCTGAGGTACCCCTTGCTGGGAGAAACGCCCTGTGTATACGGTCAGGCGTACGCAAGGTTCTCCTGTGGAGGATGGGACATGACGGAAATTCTTGTGCAGCAGGGTTCGGGGGAGCAGGTTCCTTCGACGACCAGGGTGGTGGAGCACCCGGCCTGGCCCGTGCTCAAGGATGCCGTGGAGCGGATCCGGCCCTGGCAGTCCAAGGACGGCTCGATCGACTTCGAGGCCGAGGGCGCCCCTTCCCGCAGCGACGCGGAGCACGCCGTACGCACCGTGATCGGCGCGGTCGACGAGCTGTCGCCGCTGCTCCCGCACGACCGTGCGTACCACGAGGCCCTGGGCAAGGACCTGGCCCGCTGGGCCGAGGGCGGCTTCGAGGTGCCGGACTTCCTCGACTCGCTGCTGGCCTTCCAGCCGGCCGCGCGGCGCGAGGACGGCCTGCAGCACCTGGTCGTCTTCCCGATGTACACGCAGAACGGCAACCCGGACCGCAACCTCGAGGCGGTCGTGTTCCGCATGGTCTGGCCGGACTGGCTGGCCGAGCTGGAGCGCACCCGCTACGACAACCCGCTGTTCTGCGGCATCACCTTCGAGGGCTTCACCGCGGGCTACGACACCAACTCCGCGGTGCTCTTCCCGGAGACCATCGCCGTGCGCGAGGCCCCCGAGCGCTTCACCTGGGGCGCCATCTTCTGCGACCGCGAGGCCGCCCGCTTCCGCCGGGTCACCGAGGCCGCCGTCGACATCCTCGGCCTGAAGCTTCCGGAGGACGTCGCCGCCATGGTCCACGACCAGAAGCGCTGCGAAGAGGCCTTCGTGCTGTGGGACATGGTCCACGACCGCACGCACAGCCACGGCGACCTGCCGTTCGACCCGTTCATGATCAAGCAGCGCCAGCCGTTCTGGATGTACGGCCTGGAGGAGCTGCGCTGCGACCTCACCGCCTTCAAGGAGGCCGTGAAGCTCGCCGGCGAGGGCGTCCCGCAGGCCCGTGACGTGCAGGTCGCGGTCCTCTTCGACCGCATGTTCCGCTTCCCGGTGACCGGCGAGCGGGTGCGCAACTACGACGGCCTCGGCGGCCAGCTGCTCTTCGCCTACCTGCACAAGCACGACGTCGTCCGCTGGACCGACAACAAGCTCTCCATCGACTGGGAGCGCGCCCCGCAGGTCACCAACGAGCTGTGCGCGGAGATCGAGACGCTCTACCGCGACGGCATCGACCGCCCCAAGCTCGTCCACTGGTTCGCCGGCTACGAGCTGGTCTCCCGCTACCTCGCCCCGCACCCCGGCTCCACGTGGGCCAAGGGCCCCGAGGCCATGGACCTGTCGCAGCCGCCGCGGAAACTCGTCGATGACGTGCTTCCGGACGAGTTTCCGCTGAGCATGTTCTATGAGGCCCTGTCCAAGAAGCTGAAGAAGGTGATCGCCTCCACCCGGGGCATCACGGCGGACGGTGCCGAGCGGGTCGCCGCGTGAGCGATCTCGTCCACAACACTGCTCAGGAGGCGAGAACCATGGGGAACGGGGCGCTCGAGGGTGCGGTGATCGCGGTGGCCGGCGCGGGCGGGCCCGCGGGACGCGCGGCGCTGCTCAGGCTGGCCGAGGCGGGAGCCATCGTCGTCGGTTCGGACAACGACCCGGAACGGCTGGCGGAAGCGGTCGACGCGGCGCGCTACGCGCACGGCGGCGCCACCGTCACCGGGGAGACGGTCGACCTGCTCGACCTGGAGTCCACCCGGGACTGGGCCGCCCGCACCGAGAAGGAGTTCGGCCGGGTCGACGGCCTGGTCCACCTCGTCGGCGGCTGGCGCGGCAGCGAGACGTTCACCAAGACCAGCCTGGACGACTGGGACTTCCTGGAGCTGCTGCTGGTGCGCACCGTGCAGCACACCACGCTCGCCTTCCACGAGGCGCTCCAGCGCAGTGAGCGCGGCCGCTACGTCCTGATCAGCGCCGCCGGCGCCACCAAGCCCTCGGCGGGCAACGCCGCGTACGCGGCCGGCAAGGCCGCCGCCGAGGCCTGGACGCTCGCCATGGCCGACTACTTCCGCAAGGCCGGGGGCGAGCAGGGGCCGACATCGGCTGCTGCGATCCTGGTGGTGAAGGCGTTGGTGCACGACGCGATGCGCGCCGACCGCCCCAACGCGAAGTTCGCGGGCTTCACGGACGTCAAGGACCTGGCCGAGGCCATCGTCGGGGTCTGGGACAAGCCCGCCGCGGAAGTGAACGGAAACCGTCTGTGGCTGACCGAGAAGCCGTGAACCCGCCGAGGACCGACGCGCGTCGTCATCACGACCCGGACGTCCGCGGTTTCGCCAGCGACAACTACGCCGGGGCCCACCCGGAGGTGCTCGCCGCCCTGGCCCTGGCCAACGGCGGGCACCAGGTCGCGTACGGCGAGGACGCCTACACCGAGAACCTCCAGCGGGTGATCCGCAGCCACTTCGGGCCCACCGCCGAGGCCTTCCCGGTCTTCAACGGCACCGGGGCCAACGTCGTGGCGCTCCAGGCGGTCACCGACCGCTGGGGCGCGGTGATCTGCGCGGAGAGCGCCCACATCAACGTGGACGAGGGCGGCGCGCCGGAGCGGGTCGGCGGCATCAAGCTGCTCACCGTGCCGACCCCGGACGGCAAGCTCACCCCGGAGCTCATCGACCGGGAGGCGTACGGCTGGGACGACGAGCACCGGGCGATGCCGCAGGTCGTCTCGATAGCCCAGGCCACCGAGCTGGGCACGGTGTACACCCCGGACGAGATCCGCGCGATCTGCGAGCACGCCCACGCGCACGGCATGAAGGTGCACGTCGACGGCTCCCGGCTGGCCAACGCCGCCGCCACGCTGGACGTGCCGCTGCGCACCTTCACCAACGCGGTGGGCGTCGACCTGCTCTCGCTGGGCGGCACCAAGAACGGCGCCCTGTTCGGCGAGGCGGTCGTGGTGCTGGACCCGGACGGCATCAAGCACATGAAGCACCTGCGCAAGCTGTCCATGCAGCTCGCCTCCAAGATGCGCTTTGTGTCGGTGCAGTTGGAGGCACTGCTGGCCCGGGATCTGTGGCTGCGCAACGCGCGGCACGCCAACGAGATGGCCCAGCGCCTCGCCGAGGGCGTGCGCGCGGTGCACGGCGTGGAGATCCTCCACCCGGTGCAGGCCAACGCGGTGTTCGCGCGGCTGCCGCACGACGCGAGCGAGCGCCTGCAGAAGCGGTTCCGTTTCTACTTCTGGGACGAGGCGGCCGGCGACGTCCGCTGGATGTGCGCCTACGACACCACCGAGGACGACGTGGACCGCTTCGTGGCCGCCCTCAAGGAGGAGATGGCCCGCTAGCAGAGCATGCATAGGTATGCGACCGGCCGAAAAAGCATTGACGCTCGGCCGGTCGCGTACCTATGCTCCGACGCCATGCGGCTGATTCAGGAGAACCCGGACCTCTCCGCCTACTTGGCGTCCGACGAGGCGATCGACCATCACCATCCACGGGTCCGGGAGGTGTCCGCCCGTCTGGCCGCCGACGTCCGCGATTCGTATGAGTATGCGCAGGCGGCCTTCGAGTACGTACGCGACCGCGTGACGCACTCGCAGGACGCCGGGGATCCCCGCGTGACGTGGCGCGCCTCCGACGTGCTGGAACAGGGCACCGGCGTCTGCTACGCCAAGGCCCACGCGCTGGCCGCGCTGCTGCGCGCCGAGGACATCCCGACCGCGCTCTGCTACCAGGAACTCGGCGTGGTGCACGGCCTGGTCGCCGTGCGGTTCCACGGCGCCTGGCACCGGCAGGACCCGCGCGGCAACAAGCCAGGAGTGGACGCGCGGTTCTCCCTCGACGGCGAGCGGCTGGCCTTCACGCCCGATCCTTCGTCCAACGAGATGGACCACCCGGTCTTGTATGCTGCACCGCACCCGGCCGTGCTGCACGCTCTCCGCAGCGCCTCCGGCCGGGCGCACCTGTGGGCGACGCTCCCCACCACCCTCCGAGAACAAGGCTGACCATGACCTTCGCCCCGACCGTGTCCGACGAGGTACGGACCCTCGTGCCCGGCTTCACCCACGTCGCCGTCGAGGCGCACGGACTGGTCAACGGGCCGAGCACGGAGGAGAGTTCCGCGTTGCTCGACGAGGCCGCACGCCGGCTCGCCGCCCGGCTGGACGGGCGCGCCCCGCACGAGGACCCGCACATGACGGCCTGGCGCACGGCCTACACCGCCTTCGGCTCCAAGCCCTCCCGCACCCGGAACTCGGCCGAGGCCCTGGCCAAGCGCGCCCTCTCGGACGCCGGCCTGCCCCGGATCAACCTCCTCGTCGACGTCTACAACGCCGTCAGCGTCGCCCGGCTGATCCCCGTGGGAGGTGAGGACGCCGACCGCGTCCAGGGCACGATGCGACTCGTCCGGGCCACCGGCCAGGAGGACTTCGTGACGGTCGCCGGGGGAGAGGAGACCGTCGAGCACCCCGACCCCGGCGAGGTCGTGTGGTGCGACGACCTCGGCGTCACCTGCCGCCGCTGGAACTGGCGCCAGGGCCCGCGCACCCGGCTCACCGAGGAGACCACCTCGGGTCTCTTCCTCCTGGAGAGCCTGCCCCCGACGACCTCCGACGAGATCGAGGAGGCGGCCGCCGAACTCGCCGCCCTCCTGGAGAAGTTCAGCCCGGGAGCGAGGATCACGGTCCATCCGGCCGGATGAGGGCGAGGTCGTCGCCCGACGCGTCCGGCACGGAGCCGCGCCCGGCCTCCCCGGCCACCCCCTCGACCCGGGCGAACAGCCGCCGCTGAAGCCCCACGTCGCCCGTCGCCGAGATCCGGTCCACGGCGTCCAGAAGAACGCCGGTGTCCCAGCGGGGGAGCGGGTACCGGTCGAGCTCCCACCGCAGGTACTTGTGGTACGGCCGGGGACGCCGGTTGAGCGTGAACAGCAGCTCGAGCAGGAACCCGAGGCTGTCGGCCGCGTCCAGGCGGGCGGCGAGAGCCTGGCCGTCCCGGTGGTTCTTGACGCAGCGGTAGAGGGAGTGACGTAGGCGTCCAGGAGCGTGCCCGCCGTCCGGAGCGCCTCGCCGGCGTCCAGGAGGGCCTTGTCGGCGAGGATGCGGGCGATGCCACCGTCGAGCCGGTCGAGCACGACCCGGGCACGGGCGAGGGCGTAGCGTTCGAACCCGGTCACCCCCGCCGCGCGGAACTCGGTGAGCGACACGACCACCAGGTCCAGCTCGGCGCCGCGACGGCCCGAGAAGCGGCTGAGGGCGGTGGCGGCGTCGTCGGCGAGGACCACGTACAGGTCGTGGTCGGAGTGGCGGGTGGTCACGCCGTCACGGGCCCGGGAGCCCTTGAGTACCAGGCCGACGACGGCCGGATCGGCGGTGGCGAGCGCGACGAACGCGCCGTGGGAGAGCTGCGGATGCGCGGTCATGAGGCGAACCTTCACGGGTGAGGACGGGCAGGCCGACCGGGGCGGCCGCACGGAGCCGCCCCGCACCGTCTGCGGCGGCACGCGGCCGCCGCCCGGAAGATCAACGCACGCCCGGGACCCTGCCCGCCACGCCGCGCGAACGCGGCAGGTCCCGGGCCGTGCTGTGCACGGCCCGGGACCTGAGAAGGGGCCTCAGTGGGCCTCGGCCTCGCGGACCTGCTCCGGGGTCGGGGCCGTGCCGCCGAGGTGGGCCGGCATCCACCAGGTGTCGTCGTCGCCGCGGGGCCGCACCGGGTAGGCCCGCTGGGCCGCCTCCAGCAGCTCCTGCACCCGCTCGCGCAGCTGACGCGTGATCGCGCCCGCGTACTTGTCCTTGGAAGCCTCGATCGCCTCGCCCACACGGATGGTGACGGGGATGTGGCTGCGCTTGAAGTTGCGCGGGTGGCCCTTGGTCCACAGCCGCTGGGTGCCCCACACCGCCATCGGGATCAGGGGGACGCCCGCCTCCTGCGCCATGCGCGCGGCACCGGACTTGAAGCTCTTCAGGGTGAACGAGGGGGAGATCGTCGCCTCCGGGAAGACGCCCACGATCTCACCGGACCGCAGCGACCGCAGCGCGTGCTCGTACGCCGCCTCACCCTGCTTGCGGTCCACCGGGATGTGCTTCATGCCGCGCATCAGCGGGCCGGAGACGCGGTGCCGGAACACCGACTCCTTGGCCATGAAGCGGACGAGCCGCTTCTGCGGGAGCGCCGCCAGCCCGTTGAAGACGAAATCGAGATAGCTGATGTGATTGCTCACCAGCACGGCGCCGCCCGAGCGCGGGATGTTCTCCGACCCCTGGCAATCGATCTTGAGGTCCCACGCCTTGAACAGGGTGCGGGCGAAGCCGATCACGGGCCGGTAGACAAGTTCTGCCATGGGCGGGTCAGAACCCTTCCTTCTCTGCCTGGGAAGGAAGCTCCCAGTCGAAGTTACGCAGCCGTAGGTTTACGGCCTGTCGCTGATGCTGCCCCAAGAACGGCCGGTGAACCAGTCCCGAGGGTGGTGCGCGGCGGAGATTCTCGTCACGTTCCCTTGATCGACCTCGGGTTTTGCGGGGCGGGCGGGAATGTTCGCGGTCCCAGGGACGCTGGAGGGCGTTGACGGCGTAATCCAGGGCGGGAGCGGAAGCGTGCGAGGCAGTGACGACACGGGACGGCCCGACGAGGACGGCGCAGCGCCCACCGCTCTCGCTGCCGAACTCGGCACCGCCCTCGGCGAGCGCGCCACCCTCGTGCAGTTCTCCAGCGCCTTCTGCGCGCCCTGCCGGGCGACCCGCCGGGTGCTGGACGAGATCGCCGGCATGCTCCCGGGCGTGACCCACGTGGAGATCGACGCCGAGGCCCGGCTGGATCTCGTCCGGCGCCTCGAGATCGTGCGCACCCCCACCGTGCTGGTGCTCGACGCGGGCGGCCGGGTGGTGCGGCGGGCCGCCGGACAGCCGCGCAAGGCCGATGTGATCGCCGCGCTGGGCGCGGCCCTGTGAACCCCGTCGCGATCATGGTGAGACATCTCCCATCCACGCGGGCCGGCTTGACGCTGTGCGGCGGTTGTCGTCAGCCTGACGGCATGTCGTCGGGACTCCTCGGCCGCCGTCGGGTGCCCGGCCCTCTCCCCGGCCGCCCGCGCACGCGTGTGCGCCGACCGGGCCGGTGAGCAGCCGCGAACCCGCTCGTGATCCCTCCCAGAAGGACTGTTCGATGACGGCAACGTCCGACCTCGGTACCGCCCGGCCCGCCTCGCCCGACCTGCTGCGCTCCGTCTTCCGCCGGCATCCGGCGGGCGTCGCCGTGGTCACGGCGCGCGGCCGCTCCGGTCCGGTCGGCTTCACCGCCACCTCACTCGCCTCGGTGTCCGCCGAGCCCCCGATGCTGTCGTTCGGTGTCGCCACGGGCAGTTCCAGCTGGCCGGTGATCGCGGCCAGTGACCATGTCGGCGTGCATCTGCTGGGGGAGCACCAGGAGGAGCTGGCGGCCACCTTCGCCCGCCGGGGCGCGGACCGCTTCGGTCCGCCCACCGCCTGGCGCGAGGGGCCGGAGGGGGTTCCCGTGCTGGAGGGGGTGCCGGCGTGGATGGTGTGCCGGGTGGAGGCACGGGTGCCCGCCGGCGACCACCGGATCGTGCTCGCCGAGGTGCTGTTCGGCGACCCCACCGGTCACGGGCGTCCTCTCGTCTACCACCAGGGACGATTCAGCGGTCTGCCCGACTGAGGGGTACCGGTCCTCGGTCGCGGGCAGGAGGAGTTCCGGTTACGCTGCGTTGCGAAGGTCACAGTTCAAAGCGCTTGCTTAGCGGGCAGGAACTGGATGTACTGACGAGTAATATTTCGATCGGAGCGTGGGTCGCCCCGACCGGGACCGCCCGCTTGTGGCGCCTATGCTGCCTGCAGGCAGGCAGCCAGAAATGACGATGCAGTAGGAGAGCCGGCGTGAGCTTGAGGATCGTTGTCACTGTGAAGTACGTGCCCGACGCCACTGGCGACCGGCACTTCGCCGATGACCTGACCGTCGACCGTGACGACGTGGACGGTCTGCTCTCCGAGCTGGACGAGTACGCGGTCGAGCAGGCGCTGCAGATCGCGGAGAACTCGGACGACGACGTGGAGGTCACCGTCCTGACCGTGGGCCCCGAGGACGCCAAGGACGCGCTGCGCAAGGCGCTGTCCATGGGTGCCGACAAGGCGATCCACGTCGAGGACGACGACCTGCACGGCACCGACGCCATCGGCACCTCCCTGGTGCTGGCCAAGGCCGTCGAGAAGGCCGGCTACGACCTGGTCGTCTCCGGCATGGCCTCCACCGACGGCACCATGGGTGTCGTACCGGCGCTGCTCGCGGAGCGCCTCGGTGTGCCGCAGGTGACGCTGCTGTCCGAGGTGTCCGTCGCGGACGGCACGGTCAAGGGCCGCCGTGACGGCGACGCCGCCTCCGAGCAGCTCGAGGCGTCCCTCCCCGCGGTCGTGTCGGTCACCGACCAGTCGGGCGAGGCTCGTTACCCGTCGTTCAAGGGCATCATGGCGGCCAAGAAGAAGCCGGTGGAGTCCTGGGACCTGTCCGACCTCGACATCGACGAGGACGAGGTCGGCCTGGAGAACGCGTACACCACCGTGGAGTCGGCGGCCGAGCGTCCCGCCCGCACCGCGGGCACGATCGTCAAGGACGAGGGCGAGGGCGGCAAGCAGCTCGCCGAGTTCCTCGCGGGCCAGAAGTTCATCTGAGCCGCACGGCACGGCTCGCTCACCGCCCCTCATACTTCGCAAGCAGGAGAGAAGAAGTCCCATGGCTGAAGTTCTCGTCTACGTCGACCACGTGGACGGTGCCGTCCGCAAGCCGACCCTGGAGCTGCTGACCCTCGCCCGCCGCATCGGCGAGCCGGTCGCCGTAGCGCTGGGCAACGGCGCCTCCGACACCGTCGCCATCCTCGCCGAGCACGGCGCGGTGAAGGTCCTCACCCACGAGGCCGCCGAGTACGCCGACTACCTGGTCGTTCCGAAGGTCGACGCCCTCCAGGCCGCCCACGAGGCCGTCTCCCCGGCCGCCGTGCTGGTCTCGTCCTCCGCCGAGGGCAAGGAGATCGCCGCCCGCCTGGCGCTGCGCCTGGGATCGGGCATCATCACCGACGCCGTCGACCTGGAGGCCGGCGACGAGGGCCCGGTGGCCACCCAGTCGGTGTTCGCCGCCAGCTACACCACCAAGTCCCGTGTCTCCAAGGGCACCCCGGTCATCACGGTCAAGCCGAACTCGGCCGCCGTGGAGGCCGCCCCGGCCGCCGGCGCGGCCGAGGCCCTGAGCGTGACCTTCTCGGCCCAGGCGACCGGTACCAAGGTGACCGCCCGCACCCCGCGCGAGTCGACCGGCCGTCCCGAGCTGACCGAGGCCGCGATCGTGGTCTCCGGCGGCCGTGGTGTCAACGGCGCGGAGAACTTCGCGATCATCGAGGCGCTGGCCGACTCGCTCGGCGCGGCCGTCGGTGCCTCGCGTGCCGCCGTCGACGCCGGCTGGTACCCGCACACCAACCAGGTCGGCCAGACCGGTAAGTCGGTCTCGCCGCAGCTGTACATCGCCTCCGGCATCTCCGGCGCGATCCAGCACCGCGCGGGCATGCAGACCTCGAAGACCATCGTGGCCGTCAACAAGGACGCGGAGGCCCCGATCTTCGACCTGGTCGACTACGGCGTGGTCGGCGACCTGTTCGACGTCGTCCCGCAGCTGACCGAGGAGATCAAGTCCCGCAAGGGCTGATCACCTACGGATCGTCCGAGGCCCCCGCGACCGCACCGGTCGCGGGGGCCTCGCCGTTTCCCCCGGACCCGGACGGCGCGGTGGCGGTGCGGGCGCGGTCGTAGGACGGTGTTGACCGGCACGGAGACCGCCGGATACCGTCATTCAACGAATTGTTGATTCCGTATCGCGGAAACCTGATGCGGTGCCGGATCGCGGACGTCTGGGAGGGTGGCATGGGCCAGGGGCAGCAGGAGCGGGTGCCGACGAGTCTCGGGGGCGCCGTCGCCGAGGAGATCGGTGCCTCGCTCGCGCCGGTCGACGCCGAACTGGAGCGCCTGTACCCCGGCGACCCCGGCACCCGTCAGCCCGTCCACACGGTGTACGTCCCCGCCGACGTCTTCGCCGCCGACACCGTCCGCGCCTGGGGCGACCGCGCCCTCGCGGCCCTGGACGACCACGCGCCCGACGCCGCGTCCTTCGGTGCCGCCCTCGGACTGGACGGCGCGCTCGCCGAGGACGTGTACGGCCGGGTCCGGGCGAAGCTGGAGCGCGAGCCGGTCGAGGACCTGCGCGTCGACTTCGAGGACGGCTACGGCAACCGGCCCGACGCCGAGGAGGACGAGACCGCCGCCCGCGCGGCCCGCCTGGTCGCCGAGGCGCACGCGCGCGGCGGCGCCGCCACCACGGCTCCCTGGACCGGCATCCGTATGAAGTGCATGGAGGCGGCCGTACGCGATCGCGGCATCCGCACCCTCGACATCTTCCTCACCGGCCTGATGCGGGCGGGCGGCCTGCCCGGCGGACTGGTCCTCACCCTCCCCAAGGTCACCTACGCCGAGCAGGTCACCGCCATGGCCCGGCTGCTCGACGCCTTCGAGAAGACCTGGGACCTCGCACCCGGCCGGATCGGCTTCGAGATCCAGATCGAGACCAGTCAGTCCATCCTCGCAGCCGACGGCACCGCCACGGTCGCCCGCATGATCCAGGCAGCTGAGGGCCGCGCCACCGGCCTGCACTACGGCACCTTCGACTACAGCGCCTGCCTCGGTGTCTCGGCGGCCCACCAGGCCTCCGACCATCCCGCCGCCGACCACGCCAAGGCGGTCATGCAGGTCGCCGCCGCCGGCACCGGGGTGCGGCTCTCGGACGGCTCCACCAACGTGCTGCCGGTCGGTCCCACCGAGCAGGTGCACGACGCCTGGCGCCTGCACTACGGCCTCGTCCGCCGGGCCCTCGCCCGCGCCTACTACCAGGGCTGGGACATGCACCCCGGCCACCTCCCCACCCGCTACGCCGCCGTCTTCGCCTTCTACCGCGAGGGCTTCGAGCGGGCCGCCGCCCGTCTCGCCCGGTACGCCGACCGGACCGGCGGCGACGTGATGGACGAGCCCGCCACCGCCAAGGCCCTCGCCGGACATCTGCTGCGCGGACTGGACTGCGGCGCCCTGGACGACGCCGAGGTCGCCCGCGCGGCCGGTCTCGCCCGCGCCGACCTGGAGACGTTCGCCTCACCTCGACGGGGAGGACTCACCGTCTCCGCGCCGTGACGGCCCGTCCGTCCAGGGAGCCCGGCCTCGGTCGATTGCGTCTTCTATCGAAAGTCGATAGGTTTCCATCGTGCTTCGAGTGAAGGAGAGGCGATGGGACAGGCGACCGTGTTCGCGCTGCGCGCGGTGATCGTGGCGTTGCTGGCGGGCTCCGTGGTGGTGCAGGCGGTGATGGTGCCGCTGCTGGCGAGCGACCTAGAAGCATTGGACGCGGAGTACTCCTACCTCCGGTCCCCGTTCCTCGCCATCGTGGTGCTCATCGTGCTGGCGGCCCAGACCGTCCTGGTGTGCGTGTGGCGGCTGGTCACGATGGCGCGGCGCGGGACCGTCTTCTCCCACGCGGCCTTCCGCTACGTCCACATCGTCATCGGGGCGTTCGTCGCCGCCGCGCTGCTGGTCTTCGCGCTCGGCGCGCTGCTGGCGCCGGGGGAGGCCGTCGCACCCGGCGTCGTGCTCCTGGTGGGCGGGCTCGGCCTGGCGATCGGGGGGATCGCGCTAGTCGTCCTCGTGCTGCGGATGCTGCTGGCCCAGGCCGTGGAGCAGAAGCAGGAGGCCACACGCATGCAGGCCGAGCTGGCCGAGGTGATCTGATGCCGATCGCCGTCGACATCGACGTGATGCTGGCGCGGCGCAAGATGTCCGTGGGGGAACTCGCCGAGCGGGTGGGGATCACCCCGGCGAACCTGGCCGTCCTGAAGAACGGCCGCGCCAAGGCCGTGCGGTTCACCACGCTGGCCGCGCTGTGCGAGGTGCTGGAATGCCAGCCCGGTGACCTGCTCCGCCACGAGCCCGACCACGCAACGACGGAGCCGGCCGGCAACAGGGTCTAGGGACGCCGGGGCGGGCTGAGGTGCTGGGCAGGCGTCAGCGGGAGGTTCGGGAGTGGCCCGCGTCGCCGTAACCGCGGGGTGGACGAGTCCCGCTCCACAGGCGGCCCCAACCTCCCGCCGGTCGGTGCCGGCCGATGCGGGGAGCCCGGGACCCAGGCTCGGCCCTACCCGCCGTAACCGCGCTCCCCGCCGCCGACCGATGTGGGGAGCCGGGTCCAGGCTCGGCCCCCTCGCCGCGACCGCGCGGTGCGCGAGTCCCGCCCACAGAGAGGGGGCACAGCCTCCCCGCCTGCTGCGGCCGATGCGGGGAGCCCGGGTCCAGGCGTGGCCCGCCTCGCCGTGACCGCGGGGAGAGTGCGCCTCGCACCCCAGGAGGGACACGCGACCCGGCGCCGGCGCGCCCCCGCCGCGCTACGCCCCGGGCGGGCCCGCCTCGGCGCCCGTGCCGTGACTCCCGGCCCCCTCGGCCCTCATGTACCGCTCCAGTCCGCTCGCGGTGACCCACCCCTCCTCGGCGAGCAGCCGCGTCCCCTTCTCGCACAGGGCCCGGTCGGCGCGCGCCCGGGCGCAGAACTCCTCCGGCGTGGTGCCGAACAGCGCCCGCAGCCGGGGGAGTGTGGCCAGGAGGTCGGTCAGCAGGGGGCGTTGGCCGGGGTGGGTGCGCGGGGCGCCGGTGCCGTCGTGCAGCACGCCCCGGCGGTTGACGTAGGCGAGCGCGCCGGGCAGCGTGCTGCCGTCGGGGAGTTCGATCCGCACGTCCGGTGCGGGCAGCCAGACGCGTCGGAAGTTGCCGTGCGGCAGCGGAACCCCCTCGCTCGCGTCGATCACCGTGAGCTGCCGGGCGTCGAGCCAGATGACGAACAGCTCGCTCACCCGCCCCGGTGTCACCACCGGCGCGTTGGCGACGTACCCCGCGCGGCTCACGTGCGCCGAGACGCCGATGCCGAGGCCCGCCACCCGGGCCCGCACCATCGGCAGGGGTGTGACGATGCCCGACTCGGCCATCTTGTGCCGCAGCTGGGCGGGACAGGCGTTGGAGCCGACCGAGACGACGGGCGTCCGCTCCTCGAACACCCACCGGTCCAGCGGCAGCAGCCGGTCCCCGTCGAGCAGGCCCGACTCGCGCGGCCAGGAGCCCGGATACTCCAGCGGATGCTCACGCGGCACCACGTCCAGCCCGAGCGCCCGCAGCGTGCGGTCCTCCATCGCCGCCGCCCGCTCAGTCCGCCGGCGGCAGCTCGCCGGAGCCGCGGGTGATCAGCCGGGTCGGCAGTTCGATGCGCTCCGGGGCGATCAGGGTGCCGTCCAGCTGCCGGAACAGCCGCTCGGCGGCGGTCCGTCCGAGGGCGGCGGCGTCCTGCGCGACGACCGTGACTCCGGGCTGGAGCAGATCGGCGAGCTCGATGTCGTCGAAGCCCACGAGGGCGACCGGGCGGTCCTGGGCGGCGAGCACCCGGATCACCGTGACCGTCACCCGGTTGTTGCCCGTGAAGATCGCGGTGACCGGCTCGGGACCGGTGAGCATCTCCTCCGCCGCCCGGCGCACCCGCTCCGGATCGGTCACGCCGAGGGACATCCAGGAGTCCGCCACCGGTATGCCCGCGTCCTCCATGGCGGTGCGGTAGCCGCGCAGCCGCTCGGCGGCGGTGTGGATGCGGGGCATGTCGCCGATGAAGCCGATCCTGCGGTGTCCGTGCGCGATCAGATGGCGGACGCCGTCCCGGGCGCCGCCGAAGTTGTCCGACACGACGACGTCCGCGTCGATGTGCCCGGCCGGGCGGTCCACGAAGACGGTGGCGACACCGGCCTTGATCTCCGGCTCCAGGTAGCGGTGGTCGTCACCGGCGGGGATCACCACCAGGCCGTCCACCCGGCGGGCGCACAGCGCCAGCACCAGTTCCTGCTCGCGGTCGGCGTCCTCCGCGCTCGAGCCGTTGATCAGCAGGGCGCCGTGCGCGCGGGCCACCTCTTCCACCGCGCGGCTCAGCGGCCCGTAGAACGGGTCCGCGAGGTCCTCCAGGACCAGGCCGATGCTCGCGGTGCGGCCCTTGCGCAGCACCCGGGCGCTGTCGTTGCGGCGGAAGCCGAGCGCCTCGATCGCCTCCTGCACGCGGCGCTCGGTCTCCGGCGTCACGCCCGGTTCGCCGTTCACCACGCGCGACACCGTCTTGAGGCCGACCCCGGCACGGGCGGCCACGTCCTTCATCGTCGGACGGTTGCCGTATCGGCTCCCTGGGAAGCGGTCGGTGCGGCGGGTCGTCTCCGGCACGATGCGGTGTCCTGTCCTGTCGGCCACGGGGATGCGTGAGTCCATGGGCTTGTATGAGGATGTGGCGTCGAGCATAGAGCCTGGACAACGTTGTCAGGCTCGGGGGACACTGTCCGACGCACACTCCGGCCCGCAGGTCACCGCTCGACCGGGCCGTTGCCCGTGCTCCGTGTGTTGCCTCCTGGTCGCGCATGGCCGTTCCCAGCGTGTTTTCTGATGTTTTCCGATGGTTGACGGGGAGATCCGACTTTGATGCACACCGACCTCGTGGCTGCGCTCGACATCGGCGGCACCAAGATCGCCGGCGCGCTGGTGGACCGGGAGGGCCGGATCCTGGTCCGCGCCCAGCAGCCGACCCCCGCGCAGGAGGACGGGGAGACGGTGATGGGCGCCGTCGCGGCGGTGCTCGGCGACCTCACCGCCTCCCCCCTCTGGGAGCGCGCGGGTGCGGTCGGCATCGGCAGCGCGGGACCCGTCGACGCCTCCGCCGGCACGGTGAGCCCGGTCAACGTGCCCGGCTGGCGCGACTACCCGCTGGTCGCCCGGGTGCGGGACGCGGCCGGGGGCCTGCCCGTCGAGCTGATCGGCGACGGGGTGGCCATCACCGCGGCCGAGCACTGGCAGGGCGCCGCCCGGGGCCACGACAACGCGCTGTGCATGGTCGTCTCCACGGGCGTCGGCGGCGGTCTGGTGCTGGGCGGGCGCCTGCACCCCGGACCCACCGGCAACGCCGGGCACATCGGCCACATCAGCGTGGACCTCGACGGCGACCCGTGCCCGTGCGGTGCGCGCGGCTGCGTGGAGCGGATCGCGAGCGGGCCCAACATCGCCCGGCGCGCGCTGGACAACGGCTGGCGGCCCGGACCGGACGGCGACACCTCGGCGGCGGCGGTGGCCGCCGCCGCCCGCGCCGGCGACCCGGTGGCCGTGGCCTCCTTCGAGCGGGCGGCCCGCGCCCTGGCCGCGGGCATCGCGGCCACCGCGACGCTCGTCGAGATCGACATCGCGGTGATCGGGGGCGGCGTGGGCAAGGCGGGCGAGGTCCTCTTCGCGCCGCTGCGGCAGGCGCTCACCGAGTTCGCCACCCTGTCGTTCGTGCGGCGTCTGGTGGTGACACCGGCGCAGACCGGCACCGACGCCGGCCTGGTGGGCGCCGCCGCGGCGGCGCTGTTCAGCAGGACCGACCAGGCGGTCGCGGGGGTGTGAGAACCCCGACCGGGGACGCGTCGGAAGCGGGGCGTGACCCGGGGGCGGGTTCCGCAGTTGAGCCGGGCATGAAGAAGCGCAGCATGCTCGCCATCGCCTCCCTCGCCACCGGATTCGTCGTCGCGGCCGTCACCCCGTCGCACGCGCTCGCCGACACCGCCCTCGGCACGCTCGACGTCGAGGACACGCTCAGCACCCTCGACCGCACGGTCGCCGAGAACAACACGCTGGAGCTGGACATCGACCGGGACGGCAAGGCCTGACGGGCCCCGCCACAGCACACGGCGGCGCCGGCACCCCACGACGAAGGGGGGCCGGCGCCGCCGCATGCGGCCACCCGCCCGCGCCTAGGGGGCCCGGCGCCGGACGGGCGACTCACCCCGCACGGGCCCGCTCGCACAACGGTGCCTGGGCGTCCAGGGGCGCGTTGGCGCACGTCACCGCCGCACCGCGGCGCTCCGGCCGGCTGTGACGACGGCGAGGAGGGGGAACGCGATGAGCAACGCGACCGCGACGAGGGATCCGCTCGCCCAGAGCGGCCCGAGAGCCCCGGCTCCGGTGCCGAGCGTGGCAGCACCCACGACGGGACCGACCACGGCGCCCACGTTGAGCGCCGCCGTCGCGTACGAACCGGCCATCGTGGGGGCCCCGGCGGCCTCGTAGAGGACACGCGTGATCAGGGTGCCGCCCAGCGCGAACGACAACGCGCCCTGCACGAACACCAGCGTCAACAGGGCGATCGGCTCGTGGGCGAGCACCGCCGCAGCCGGCCAGCCGACGAGCAGCAACGGGCCGGCCCACGCGACGACGGGCCCGGGACTCCGGTCGGACAGCCGGCCGGCGACGGTGACGCCCACGAAGGAACCGGCACCGAAGAGCACCAGGGCGACGGGGATCCACGACTCGCCCAGCCCGGCGCCGTCGGTCACCACGGGGGCGAGAAAGGTGAGGCTGCCGAAGGTCGCCGCGTTCACCAGTGCTCCGAGCAGCATGACCAGGACCAACCGCGGCCGGGCGAGCTGGGCGAGCTCCGCTCGCAATGCCTGCCTGCCGGTCGCCCCGGCCCCACCGTGTCCTGCCGGGACGCCCTTCAGGATGCCGAAGGCGGCAGGCAGACAGAGAACGGCGACGGCCCAGAAGGCGGCCCGCCAGCCGAACGCCGAACCGAGCACCGAACCACCGGGAACACCGGCGATCGTGGCCACCGTCGTGCCCGAGAGCAGCACGGCCAGCGCGCGTCCTTTCCTGTCGGGTGGCACCAGCCCGGCCGCGGCCGTCACGGCGACGGCGAGGAACCCCGCGTTCGCCGACGCGGCGACCACTCGGGTGGCGAACAGGACGGCGAAGCTCGTGGTGACGGCGCCCACGGCGTGAGCCGCCGCGAAGACGACGACGAACCAGAGGAGGGCCGGGCGCCCGGGCCAGCTGCGGGCCAGGGCGGCCACCATGGGGGCGCCGACGACCATGCCGATCGCGAACGCCGGGGTGAGCGCGCCTGCCGTCCCGACGGAGACGTCGAAATCCGAGGCGATGTCCGGCAGGAGGCCGGCGAGCATGAACTCCGAGGTGCCCATGGCGAAGACCGCCGAGGCAAGCAGGTACAGCGGAAGAGGCATCGAGTGGCTCCGAGGTGAGGAGAGGCACGAGAAAGTCATCTCGTCACCGCGGCCAACCCCGACCGCGCACCCGTCCCACCGCGGACGGCGGTGTGCGACGGGGGCTACGAACTCAGGGGCGCGGGGGGCCGGCGGCGTGACCGCAAGCCCCCACCCTGTCCGACTCAGGACTCGACATGGCCCGCACGCTACCCGACGGGTGCCCGGCGGGGCACGCCGGTTTCACCGGGCGGTGGGCGAGAGGAGACCGGGGTGGAGGGTTCCGGGTGTGGAGGGTGTGTACGGCGAGGTAACGGTCCGGACGGAGGCGCGGATCGTGGAGTATCTGCGGAGGGTCCGGGAGAAGGAAGTAGTGGGGGCAGGACTGTGGACCCCGGCGTTTCCCACGCCTCTCCCGGTGGATCGTGTGCAGGAAGCTCCGCCGCTGTTCAGCCGCCTACTGTCTGGGAGTTTGAATGATCGTCTGGATCAACGGGGCGTACGGTGCGGGGAAGACCTCCGCCGCGCGCGAACTGATCGAGCTGATCCCGAACAGCACGCTCTTCGACCCGGAGGTCATCGGCGGAGCGCTGGACCAGCTGCTTCCGCCCAAGCGCCTCGCCGAGGCCGGTGACTTCCAGGACCTCCGATCTGGCGGCGCCTCGTGATCGACACGGCGGCCGCGATGCTCGCCGAGCTGGGCGGGACCCTCGTGGTCCCGATGACCCTCCTGCGCCAGGAGTACCGGGACGAGATCTTCGGCGGGCTCGCCGCCCGCCGGATACCGGTCCGCCATGTCCTGCTCGCCCCGGCGGAAACGATCCTGCGTGAGCGCATAGCCGGCCGGGAGGCCCCGGCGGACCTCCCCGACGGAGAGATACGCGTCCGGCAGTGGGCGTACGACCACATCGAGCCGTTCAAGGCCGCCCTGGCCGCCTGGCTGACCACCGACGCCTATCCGTCGACAGCGGGGCCCTCACCCCGCGCGCCACCGCCCGCCGCATCGCCGAGGCGGTCGCCGGCGGGGAGGTGCCCGCCTGCGACATCGTGCAGACGCCCGAGCCCGCCGCCGAGACGGTGGCCGCCGGGGTGCTGCTCTTCGACGAGCAGGACCGGGTGCTGCTCGTCGACCCGACCTACAAGGCGGGCTGGGAGTTCCCCGGCGGGGTCGTGGAACGTGGTGAGGCGCCCGCTCGGGCCGGTATGCGCGAGGTCGCCGAGGAGACCGGCCTGCGCCTCGACGACGTGCCGACGCTCCTCGTCGTCGACTGGGAGCCGCCCGCCCCCCGCCTTCGGTGGGCTGCGCCTGCTGTTCGACGGCGGACGCCTTGACTCCGCCGACGCCGAGCGGCTGCGGCTGCCCGGCCCTGAACTGCGTGCCTGGCGCTTCGCCACCGAGGCCGAGGCCGCCGACCTCCTGCCCCCGGTCCGCTACGCACGCCTCCGCCGAGCCCTGCGCGCCCGCGAACGCGGCCACGCGATGTACCTGGAGGGCGGGGTGCCGGTGGGGTGAGGGGAGCCGGGTGACGGTCCCGAGGTCTGCCCACGCGGGCGGCCTCAGCGGTCGGTCTCCCGCTGAGCCGCCTCCGCCATCGCCCGCAGCCGGCGGGAGGCGTCCGTCAGGACCGGGTCGCCGTGGCCGAAGCAGGCCGTCTCCGTGTCGAGGGCGGCCAGCCGGCGGCAGGAGGCGAGGAGTCGGTGGCGGTCGAGGTTGAAGACGCCCGGGATCACGGTGCCGTCGGCCGGGGACACCGCCACCGTGTCCCCGGTGAACAGCACGCCGTAGCGGGGGAGACGGAGCGCGATGCTGCCGCGGGTGTGACCCGGGACGTGCAGCACCTGGGCACCGCCGGCCACGTCGAGGACGTCACCGTCCGACAACTCCGTCACGGACGCGGGGCGTTCGTAGTCACCCGGCGGCAACAGCGACAACGCCCTCCGGCGCAGCGGGAGTTCCCAGTCCTCCAGGGCCGGTGGCGGTCCCGGTGCGTCGTCGCGTACGTGGGGCGCGTCCAGGCGGTGGGCCAGTACCTCCGCGCCGGTGAGCGCCGCGACCTCCGCCGCGCCGCCCGCGTGGTCCTCGTGGAAGTGGGTCAGGACGACCCGCCGTACGTCCGCGGGGCGGGCGCCCAGGGCCGTCACCGCTTCGACGATCGGCGCGCCCGACCCCGCCGGACCGGCGTCGACCAGTGTCAGTTCGTCAGGGCGCCCGCCCCCGCCGTCACGCCAGAGGTACGCCTGGCCGACCGGGAAGCGCAGCATCAGCAGACGGCCGGGGAGCAGTTCGCCAACGTCCATGGAACCGACCGTAGGGCAGGGCCCCCGCCCTCGGACGGAGGCTCTGCCGACGGCAGAACGCCAGAACCGGGGCGCCTCAGTTGGCCCCGGCCGCATAGTTGCGCAGGAACAGCGCCTCCGCGACCGACAGCCGCTCCAGCTCGTCGGGCGACACGCTCTCGTTCACCGCGTGGATCTGCGCCTCCGGCTCGCTCAGGCCGGTCAGCAGGATCTCCGCGTTCGGGTACAGCTCGGCGAGCGTGTTGCACAGCGGGATCGAGCCGCCCTGACCGGCGTACTGCATCTCCTGGCCCGGGTACGCCACCGCCATCGCGTCGGCCATGGCCTGGTAGGCCGGGCTGGCCGGGTCGGCGCGGAACGCCTGCCCCTGGCCGATCTGCTCGGTGCTCACCCGGGCGCCCCACGGGGTGTGCGACTCCACGTGCGTGCGCAGCAGTTCCGTCGCCTTCGCCGCGTCCACGCCCGGCGGCACCCGCAGGCTGATCAGCGCCCGGGCACTCGCCTGCACGGACGGCGTGGCGCCGACCACCGGCGGGCAGTCGATGCCGAGCACGGTGACCGCCGGGCGCGCCCAGATGCGGTCGGCGACCGTACCGGAACCGATCAGCTCCACACCGTCGAGCACCTTGGCGTCCGTGCGGAACTGCTCCTCGTCGTACCGCAGTCCCTCCCACACGCTGTCGCCGGACAGCCCGTCAACGGTGGTGCTGCCGTCCTCGGCGCGCAGCGAGTCCAGCACCCGCACCAGCGCGGCCAGCGCGTCGGGCGCGGCCCCGCCGAACTGGCCGGAGTGCAGGTTGCCCTCGAGGGTGTCGACCCGCACCCGCACCATGGTCATGCCGCGCAGCGTGGTGGTGACCGTCGGCAGGCCGGCGCGGAAGTTGCCCGCGTCACCGATCACGACGGCGTCGGCGGTGAGCAGGTCGGGGTGCTCCTCTGCGTACCGCTCCAGGCCGCCGGTGCCCTGCTCCTCCGAGCCCTCGACGATCACCTTGACGTTCACCGGCACACCGCCGTCGGCCTTCAGGGCGCGCAGCGCCAGCAGGTGCATGATGACCCCGCCCTTGCAGTCGGCGGCCCCGCGGCCGTACCAGCGGCCGTCGCGCTCGGTCAGCTCGAACGGCGGGGTGGCCCAGCCGGACTCGTCCAGCGGCGGCTGCACGTCGTAGTGCGCGTACAGGAGCACGGTCCGCGCGCCCTCGGGGCCGGGCAGGTAGCCGTAGACCGACTGGGTGCCGTCCGGGGTGTCGAGCAGGGCCACGTCCTGGAAGCCCTCGGCGGAGAGTGCGTCGGCGATCCAGCGGGCGGCGCCCTCGCTCTCCTCGCGCGGGAACTGGTCGAAGTCCGCCACCGACTTGAAGGCCACCAGTTCGGTGAGCTCCTCCTTCGCCCTGGGCATCAGTGAGGCGACGGTCATGGCGACCGGATTCGGCGACATGGGCACGCTCCTTGTGGGTGCGACGTTGTGCAGGTGCGTACTTCTCGGTACGCGATGATCGTGTGGTGTGCGTGAGTGGCCCGTGTACGGGGCACTCACGTCGCCGATCCTCCCACAGCGGACCGTGACGACCGCCGCCGTAGGATGCGGGAGGACAGCAGCGGCAGGCGGCGTGGACGGAGCAGCAGACCATCGTGAGCAGCGAGAACTCTTCGGCGGACGACGTGCGGCAGGTGTGGGACGTCGTCGTGGTGGGCGCGGGACCCGCGGGGGCGTCGGCCGCCTACGCGGCGGCGGTCGCGGGGCGGCGCGTGCTGCTGCTGGAGAAGGCGGAGCTGCCCCGCTACAAAACGTGCGGCGGCGGCATCATCGGTCCCTCCCGCGACGCACTGCCGCCCGGTTTCGAGCTGCCGCTCAAGGACCGGGTGCACGCCGTGACGTTCTCCAGCAACGGCCGCTTCACCCGGACCCGCCGCTCCCGGCAGATGCTCTTCGGGCTGATCAACCGCCCCGAGTTCGACCAGCAACTCGTCGAGCACGCGCAGAAGGCCGGGGCCGAGCTGCGTACCGGGGTCGCGGTGCAGCGCGTGGAGCAGCACGGCTCGGCCGTGCCGGACCGGCGCACGGTCGCGGTGGTCCTGCAGGGCGGCGAGACCTTGCTCGCGCGGGCCGTGGTCGGCGCGGACGGCAGCGCCGGCCGCATAGGAGCGCACGTCGGGGTGAAGCTCGACCAGGTCGACCTGGGCCTGGAGGCGGAGATCCCGGTGCCGGAGACGGTCGCCGAGGACTGGAAGGGCCGGGTGCTCATCGACTGGGGCCCCATGCCGGGCAGTTACGGCTGGGTCTTCCCCAAGGGCGACACCCTGACCGTGGGGGTCATCTCGCGGCGCGGTGAAGGCGCCGCGACGAAGCGCTACTTGGAGGACTTCATCGCGCGGCTCGGGCTGGCCGGCTTCGAACCGGCCATCTCCTCGGGGCACCTGACCCGCTGCCGCGCCGACGACTCGCCGCTGTCCCGCGGCCGGGTCCTGGTCTGCGGGGACGCGGCCGGGATGCTGGAGCCGTGGACCCGCGAGGGCATCTCCTTCGCGCTGCGCTCGGGACGGCTGGCGGGGGAGTGGGCGGTGCGCGTCGCCGAGGCGCACGACGCCGTGGACGCGCGCCGGCAGGCCCTGAACTACGCCTTCGCCGTCAAGGCGGGCCTCGGTGTGGAGATGAGCATCGGCAAGCGGATGCTGGCGGCGTTCGAGCAGCGGCCCGGGGTGTTCCACGCGGTCCTCACCGGTTTCCGCCCGGCGTGGAAGGCGTTCAAGGACATCACCCAGGGCTCGACGACGCTCGGCGAGCTGGTCCGCACCCACCCGATGGCCCACCGCGCCCTGGTGGCCCTGGACCGGCGCCAGGCGAGCGGCGAGGTCAGTTCCGGACAGTGATCCGGAAGACCGGGTGGTCGGGGGCAGCCGCGATGATCTCCTCGTCGGAGGACTTGGCGGTGACCCCCTGGAAGTACTGGTTGACCTCCCAGCCCCACTTCTCCAGGTAGGTGCGCAGCACCGCGAGCTTCTCCTCGTCGGGAATCTCGACGGCCGTGAAGGTGCGCAGCTTGCGGCCCACGCGCAGTTCCCCGCCGCCGGCGGCCCGCATGTTGCGCACCCACTGCGAGTGTCCGCGCGCCGAGACCAGGTACTGCTGTCCCTCGTAGGTGTGCGGGTTGACCGGGATGCGCTGCATGCGCCCGCTCCTGCGGCCGGGGACGGACAGCTCCGCGGTGCCGGCGAGGCTGAAGCCGTGGCGGGCCAGCCAGCCGACGACACGATTGAACCGGATGGTGAGGGGGCTACCGGCGCGGTAATACGGCGTGGACGACGACATCGTGACTCCTCAAGGGCGGACGCGGCGATGAGAGCGCCGCTCTTTTTTGTGAGCACTGCTCTCGCTTCGCTTCAGTCTGCACGGTTCCGTGCGGCAAAGCAAGAGCAGTGCTCTCGTCTGTGTGCACTGCTCCGTCTTCGTGGAACACTGTCCCCATGACCAGCACCGCACACGGCGCCCGCGCGCGGGCCAGGATCGAGATCACTGCCGCCATCAAGGAGGAGGCGCGACGACGGCTCGCCGAGGAGGGCGCCGCCGAACTGTCCCTGCGGGCCGTGGCCAGAACGCTCGGCATGGCTTCCTCGGCGATCTACCGCTACTTCCCCAGCCGTGACGACCTGCTGACCGCTCTCATCATCGACGCCTACGACTCCCTGGGCGAGGCCGCCGAAGCGGCGCGCGACGCCTCCGCCGGTTCCGCGCCCGGCGAGCGCTGGACCACGGTGTGCGAGGCCATCCGCGCCTGGGCGCTCGCGCATCCGCACGAGTACGCGCTGATCTACGGCTCACCGGTGCCCGGCTACGCCGCGCCCGCCACCACCGTCCCGGCCGCCGCCCGCGTCGCCTACGCTCTCATCGACGTCGTCCGCGACGCCCACCGGGCCGGGGAGCTGGACCTCCCCCCGCTCCCCGGGGCACTGGAGGCGGAGGCCGCGCGCATGGCGGCGGACGCCGTCCCCGACCTGCCGCCCGCGGTGGCGCCCGCTTGCGTGGCTGTCTGGGCCCAACTGCTCGGCCAGATCGGCTTCGAGGTGTTCGGCCAGTTCACCCGCGTCGTGGAGGAGCGGGACCTGTTCTTCCGCCACACCGTCGGCATCCTCGCCCGCACCGTCGGACTGCGGCCCGCGGGGACGGAGTCCGGACCGGGCTCGCAGGACGCCCGATAGGCGGTCCCGCGCGCCCCGGCCGGACGTACTTCCGCGGGAGTACATGTGATCACGCCGTCCGGCCGACGCCGCCGGGGGCGCCCGGCGTCTAGCGTGGCGGACATGGACGAGCAGCGTGCGCCCGGCACCGGGCCGCCGGAGCGGTGGCGCCCCGTGCCGCCCCGGTGGTGGCGGCACGGCCCGCCCGGATGGAGCCGCCGCGCCGACGAGCGGGACCAGGACCTCGCGTCGGCGGGGCGGGCCCGGTGGCCGTGGCCCTCGACCGTGCTGTTCACCGCCTTCGTGCTGGTCGGCTCCGGTTTCGCCGACCACGCCCAGGCGGGCGAGCGGGTCGCCCTGGACCCGCTCGGGCGGGTGCTGCTGTTCCTGTCGGGCGCGATCCTGGTGTGGCGGTGGCGCCACCCCGTCCCCGTGCTGTTCGGCACGGTGGCCGCCGTCCTGGTGTACATCGGCGCCGGCTACCCGTACGGACCGGTGTTCCTCACCGTCGCGGTGGCCTGCTTCACCGCCGTCGTCTCGGGGCGGCGGTACGCGGCCTGGGCGGCCATGGCAACCCTCTGGGCGGGGCACCTGCTCATCGCCCACGTGCTCTACCGCGGGCTGCCGCCGGCCGGAGACGGCGCGGGCTCCTGGAGCGAGGAGATCGTCGTCGCCACCTGGGTCGTCGCGCTCCTCGCGGTGTCCGAACTGGCCCGCACCCGCCGCGAACAGTGGGCACGCGAACGGGCCGAGCGGGCCCGCGCGGAACGGCGGCGAGCCGACGAGGAACGGCTGCGGATCGCCCGGGAACTGCACGACGTCCTCGCCCACAGCATCTCCGTCATCAACGTGCAGGCCGGGGTCGGACTCGCGCTGCTGGACACCGACCCCGAGCAGGCGCGCAGCGCGCTCACCACCATCAGATCCAAGAGCAAGGAAGCCCTCGGGGAGGTGCGTCAGGTGCTCGACACCCTGCGTGCCCCGGGCGCCGCGCCGCGCACCCCGGCGCCCGGCCTGGACCGGCTGCCCGAGCTGGTCGGCCAGGCGGCGAGCGCCGGTCTCACCGTCACCGTCGAGGGTGAGCCGCCGGCGCTGTCCCCCGGCACGGACCTGGCCGCCTTCCGCATCGTCCAGGAGGCCCTCACCAACGTCGTACGGCACTCGGGGTCCCGCGAGGCGCGCGTACGCATCCGGCACGGCGAGGGGCGGCTGCGGCTGCTGGTCGACGACGACGGGCCCGCCACCGGCGCCGACGCCGGCGGCGGCGGGAACGGACTGGCCGGGATGCGGGAGAGGGCCGCGGCGCTGGGTGGCACCATCGAGGCGGGCCCACGCCCGGACGGCGGGTTCCGGGTGCTCGCCCTGCTGCCGACCGAGGCCGAGGAGGACCGGTGATCCGCGTACTGCTCGCCGACGACCAGTCGCTGGTCCGGGCGGGGTTCCGTGCCCTGCTGGACGCGCAGCCGGACATCGAGGTGGCCGGGGAGGCCGCCGACGGCGGGGAGGCCGTGCGCCTGATCCGCGAACTGCGGCCCGACGTGGTCCTGATGGACATCCGGATGCCCCTGC
This sequence comes from Streptomyces tendae, assembly GCF_008632955.1. Lineage (NCBI taxonomy): Bacteria > Bacillati > Actinomycetota > Actinomycetes > Kitasatosporales > Streptomycetaceae > Streptomyces > Streptomyces tendae. The sequence continues at coordinate 4,885,646 of NZ_CP043959.1, read as the reverse complement.
TGGACGGGCTGGCCGCGACCCGCCGGATCACCGAGGACGCGGACCTGGGCGAGGTGAAGGTGGTCATGCTCACCACCTTCGAGCTGGACGAGTACGTCTTCGAGGCGATCCGCTCGGGCGCCTCCGGCTTCCTGGTGAAGGACACCGAGCCGGACGAATTGCTGCGGGCGGTACGGGCCGTGGTCGACGGGGACGCCCTCCTCTCACCCGGGGTGACGCGCCGGCTGATCGCCGAGTTCGCGGCCCGCTCCAAGGAACCGGCCGCCGTCGGCGCCCTGTCCGAGCTCACCGAACGGGAACGGGAGGTCATGGCGCTGGTCGGCCTCGGCCTGACCAACGAGGAGATCGCCCGGCGCCTGGTGGTCAGCCCGCTCACCGCCAAGACCCACGTCAGCCGCACCATGGTGAAGCTGGGCGCCCGCGACCGCGCCCAACTGGTCGTCCTCGCCTACGAGTCGGGTCTTGTACGGCCGGGCTGGCTGGGCTGAGCCGCCCGCCGGAACCGGATCAGGACGTACACGGTCCGCACCGCGAACAGCGCCCCGGCGAGCACGGCGCCCGCGCACCAGCAGCGTCCCGGCCCTTCCCGGCAGCGTGAACAGCAGGGCCGGACCGGCCACCGCGCCGAACACGACCGCCGCCGCGAACGCCGCGCTGCACAGCGCGTACCCGATCTCCACGGTCACCGCGTCCCGTTCCGCCTGACCACGGCGCCCGCCCCCGTCCGCCTCGGAGCCCCCGTCGTCACGCATGCCGGAAGTGAAACAGCCGCACGGCCGGCGGACAAGCGGGCGTTCAGACGACCGCGGACGTCTCCCGCCACAGCGCGGCCGGCGCCGGGTCGCCCGACACCTTCGGCAGCGGCACCCGGTTCCACAGCGAGAGGTACAGTTCGGCGGCCGGACCGGACACCTCGCACTCCGCCTCCCCGGCCGCGTCCCGCGTGGTCACCGGCGGTTCCGGTGACAGCCGCACGGTCCACACCGCGTCGGCGTCCGTCGCCCGTACCCGCAGGACACGGGGCTCGGGGGTGCGGACCCGGCTCCTGCGGCGCGCGTGGAAGCCGCGCAGCAACTCGTCGACGCCGTCCACCGCGAACTCGGTGCCGAAGCGGGCCGGCCGGCCACCGCGCGCGGCCTCGGCGTCGTACCGGTGGACGGCAGTCTCGTGCGCCTGACGGCGTGCCCAGAAGTTCAGCGAGGAGACCGCCCCGGGCAGGAACGTGTAGCACTCGACGTCGGCCGGCGCCCCGGTGAGCGTGTCGAGGAGGCGGCGGTGCCCGGCGCGGTACCAGGCGATCAGTTCCGGGCCGTCCAGGTCCGGTTCCTCACCCATCGGGCGGGGTGTGGTGCACGCGTCCGCGACGAAGGCCGCCGCCCACCGGTGCACCACACCGGTGTGCCGCAGCAGGTCCCGGACGCGCCATTCCGGGCAGGCCGGAACGGGCGCGTCCGGTCCGGCCTGCTCCGCGGCGTCGGCCAGCGACCGGCCCTCGTCCTCCAGTATGTCCAGGTACCAGGCAGTCTCCATGGCCGGGAGTCTGCCGCACGGACGGCCCGCGCGGTGATCCTTTTCCGCCGTTCCCTACGGCAGCGGCGTCCCGCCCGTCGCGTTCACGATCTCGGCGGTGATGTACGACGCCTCCTGCGAGGCGAGGAAGACGTACGCCGGGGCCATCTCGGCGGGCTGGGCCGGACGCCCGATCGGGGCCTGCTTGCCGAACTCGGCGGTGTCCGGCAGCGTCGCCGGGATCAGCGGCGTCCACACCGGCCCCGGCGCCACGGCGTTGACCCGGATGCCCCGCTCGATCAGCATCTGCGCCAGCCCCTGGGTGAACGTGACGATGGCGCCCTTGGTGGTCGCGTAGTCCAGCAGGTGCGGGCTCGGCTTGTAGGCCTGCACGGACGCCGAGTTGATGATGCTGCCGCCCTCCCGCATGTGCGGCACGGCCATCTTGCACAGCCAGAACATGCCGTAGAGGTTGGTCCGCACCACCCGGTCGAACTGCTCGGTGGTGATCGCCTCGATGCCGTCCGGCTGCGACATCTGGTACGCGGCGTTGTTCACCAGGATGTCGATGCCGCCGAACTCGGAGACCGCGCGGTCGATCAGCGCCCGGCAGTTCTCCTCCTCCCGGATGTCGCAGGAGACGGCCACGGCACGTCGGCCGGCCTCCTCGACCCAGCGCGCGGTCTCGTCCGCCTCGTCCTTCTCGCTGTCCAGGTACGTGAAGAGCACGTCGGCGCCCTCGCGGGCGAACGCCAGGGCCACCGCGCGGCCGATGCCGGAGTCCCCGCCCGTGATCACGGCCGTACGGCCGGCCAGCCGCCCGCTGCCCCGGTAGGAGTCCTCACCGTGGTCCGGCGGCGGGTCCATGGGGCCGGTCCAGCCCGGGTGCGGCTGGTCCTGGGACGGGAAGTCGGGGGTGGGGTGCTGGTCGACGGGGTTCTGCTGCTCGCTCACGTTCTCTCCCGGGTCCACGCGGTGGTCGCTGCCGGCGCCGCCGGTCGGACGGGCGGACGCCGACGACCGGGTACCCCGACACCGGCCGTCGATCCACCCCGGCCCGCCGACGGACCCGCCGCCGGGACGGCCCCTGTTCTCAGTCCGTGTTCACGCGGCGCGTGACGAAGCCGATGGTGGTGGCCACCGCCGCCAGCGCCGCCACGCTGGTGAGGGCCGCCGGGAGGCTGAACCAGTCCGCCATGAAACCGATGGCGGGCGGGCCGAGCAGCATCCCGCTGTAGCCCAGTGTGGAGGCGGTCGCCACCCCGCTGGGGCCGGCCAGCGCGCCGGCCCGCTCGACCGCCACGGGGAAGAGGTTGGCCAGACCGAGACCGGTGACCGCGTAGCCCAGCAGGGCCGCCCACAGGGACGGCGCCAGCGCGCCGAGCAGCATGCCGGCCGCCGCCGTGGAGCCACCCGCGAGGATGGTGCGGGTCCGGCCCAGCCGTTCCAGCAGCGTGGTGCCGCTCAGCCGCCCGACGGTCATGGCGAGCGCGAAGCACAGATAGCCGACGGCCGCCGCGCCCGGCGAGGCGTCGAGGTCCTGTTCGAGATGGAGCGCTCCCCAGTCGGCCAGCGCCCCCTCCCCGTAGGCGGTGCAGAGCGCGATGAGGCCGAAGACGACGACCAGGGCCCGGGTGCGGCGGTCCCGCCGGGGCGCGGCGCCCTCCGCGGGCCGTCCCCCGTCGGCCGGGGTCAGCGGTTCGCACCGCATCAGCGCCCGCCCCGCCACCGCCGTCACCAGCAGGGCGATCACGGCGAGCCCCGTGAGGTGCGGGGTGGGGGAGAGGGAGCCGGCGACCAGGGCGCCCAGCCCCGCGCCGACCATGCCGCCCAGGCTGAACGCGGCGTGGAAGCTGGGCATGATGGGGCGCCGCAGGACGGCCACCAGATCGACGGCCGCGCTGTTGAAGGCGACGTTGATGCCGCCGTAGGCCGCGCCGAACACCAGCAGGACGGCGCCGAGCGCGGGCGCGGAGTGGGTGAGCGGCGGCAGGGCGACGCTGACGCTGAGCAGCACCGCGCAGACCACGGTGACCAGATGACTGCCGTACCGGCGGCACAGCCGGCCGGTCAGCGTCATGGTGATCACGGCCCCGGCGGACACCCCCAGCAGGGCGAGGCCCAGAGCGCTCGCGGACGCCCCGGTCTGCTCCTTGATGGCGGGGATGCGCACCACCCAGCCGGCGAAGACGAAGCCGTCCAGGGCGAAGAAGGCGGTCAGGGCGAGTCGGAGTCGGACGAGGTCGGTACCCGGCACGGCACTGTGCGAACGGGTTTTGTTTATCAGCGGCACAAAAGCAGGCTAGGGGGCGCCGTCGCCCGGGGCAAGAAGCCCTCGCGACCGGCAGAAGGGGGGCGCGCACCGCCGGAGGGGTGGCGGGGGTAACCCGTGTGATCGTCCCGGATGGTGGGACCGCACGACATGACTGAGCGTGGATCACGCCGGAGATCGGGAGATCCGTGCTGACGCGGAGTCAGCTGCCCGGCCTCCAGCGGAAGGACTCTCAGATGCGCTCTGCCCGCATGGTGCTCGCCACCGCAACGGCCACGGCGGCTCTCGCCATCGCCGCCCCCGCGGCCTACGCCGACCACGGCGGCGACGAGGGCCACGACAAGTCTTCGTACAGCAAGGAGTACGACAAGGAGAGCAAGCACGACGAGGGGAACAAGCACGACAAGCCGCACGGCGGGGTGCACACCGGTGGCGGCGCCCTGACCACGGTGAGCGGCGACGAGGGCCACGACAAGTCTTCGTACAGCAAGGAGTACGACAAGGAGAGCAAGCACGACGAGGGGAACAAGCACGACAAGCCGCACGGCGGGGTGCACACCGGTGGCGGCGCCCTGACCACGGTGAGCGGCGACGACTGGGGCACCGCCAAGGACCCGAAGTACGACCCCGAGACCTACAAGGACAAGGAGGACTCCGAGAGCGAGGAGTCCTGGAGCGGCAAGCAGGACAAGGAGTGGAAGCACGAGAAGCCGCGCGGCGGCATGCACACCGGCGGCGGCGGTCTCGCCTCGCAGCCCGGTGTCACCGCGGGCGGCCTGGCCGCGCTCGCGGCCCTCGGCGCCGGCGCCTTCGCGCTGCGCCGCAAGAAGGCCTCCGGGGACATGGCCTGAGCCATGCCCGGCGTCATAGCGGCCGGGGCCGTCCCAGGCGACCCGCGCGTCACGACGGCCCCGCCCGCCCCCTCACCAGACGTCCCTTCCGCCGTGCCCCCCGCAGTGCCCGATTGAGGTGGTTTCCCCGATGCCGGCCAGTCCCCCCACTCCCGACCGTACCGACCCGGCGTCGCCGACGAGGCGAAGACTGCGCGCCGTCATGACCGCGGTCTTCTGGGGCGGCGCCGGCCTGCTGCTGGCCACCACGCTGATGGGCGGCGGCGAGGACCCACCCGACGACGCCCACGGACCGCACGCCTCCCGCGCGGTCGCGACGGCACCGTCCGCCGAGACCTCCACCGGGCCGGCCGAGAGCGGTCCCGCTCCCACGCAGTCGCCCGCGAAACAGCTGCCGCGGTCCAGGCCGACCAGGCTGCAGATCCCGTCCATCGGCGTCGACGCCCCCTTCACCGCCCTGGCGATCAACAGCAAGGGGCAGCTCGAACCGCCGCCGGCCCACAACACCAACCTCGTCGGCTGGTACGCCAAGGGCGTCTCGCCGGGTGAGCTCGGCACGGCGATCGTCGCCGGGCACGTGGACACCACCACCTCAGCCGCCGTCTTCGCGCGCCTCGGCGAACTGGAGAAGGGCGACCGCTTCCGCGTGCAGCGCGCCGACGGCACCAGTGCCACCTTCGTCGTCGACGAGACGGAGTCCTTCGCCAAGGACGACTTCCCAGACGAGCGCGTGTACGCCGACACCCCCGACGCGCAGGTACGGCTCATCACCTGCGCCGGCGACTACGACCGCACCGCCAAGGACTACACCGAGAACCTGGTGGTCTTCGCCCACCTCGTCTGAGAGCGACGCCCGGGACGCCGTCGGCGTCCCGGCCCGACCCCGGGAAGTTCGACCGTCGTTCGACGGCTCAGGCGCTCCGGTCAGGTGCCGGTGTGCGGCGGCGGGGCAGCATCGTGCGGATCAGCGGCCAGGCGAGCAGGAGCGCCACGACGGCGTACACCGTCACCGAGAACGGCGTGTCGACCAGACCGCCGACGCTTCCGTCGCTGATCTGCAGTGCGCGGCGGAGCTGCTGCTCGGCGGCCGGACCGAGGATGACACCGATGACGGCGGGCAGCACCGGCAGGCCGTAGCGCCGCATGCCGAACCCGATCAGCCCGATGACCAGCAGCAGCACCAGGTCGATCACCTCACCGCCGACGGCGTACGCGCCCACCGCTGCGAAGAACATGATCCCGGCGTACAGGTACGGCCGCGGGACGCGCAGCAGTTTCGCCCACACCGGGGCGAGCGGCAGGTTCAGCGCCAGCAGCAGCACCATGCCGACGAACAGCGAGGCGATCAGGCCCCACACCAGGTCGGGTTCGCGTTCGAACAGCAGCGGGCCCGGCTGGATGCCGTACTGCTGGAACGCGGCCAGCATGACCGCCGCCACCGCCGTGGTCGGCAGGCCCAGCGTCAGCATCGACACCAGCGTGCCCGCCGCCGAGGCGGACGCCGCCGACTCGGGGCCCGCCACCCCTTCGATCGCGCCCTTGCCCCACTCGTCCTTGTGCTTCGACAGCCGCTTCTCCGTCACGTACGACAGGAAGGTCGGGATCTCCGCGCCGCCCGCCGGGATCGCGCCGAACGGGAAACCGATGAACGGGCCGCGCGCCCAGGACTTCCAGGTGCGCCGCAGATCCGCGCGGCCCAGCCACGGCCGGCCCACCGGGATCGGGTCCGGCGGCCGGCGCCGCAGATGGGCCGCCACCCACAGGGCCTCACCGATCGCGAACAGACCCACCGCGACGATCACCACGTCCACGCCGTCGGCGAGTTGCAGCGAACCGAAGGTCAGCCGCTGTTGTCCGGTCATCTGGTCCAGGCCCACCAGGCCGATCGTCAGACCGATCAGCAGCGAGGCCAGACCCCGGATCCGCGACGAACCGAGGACCGAGGTCACGGCGATGAACGCGAGCACCATGATGGCGAAATAGTCCGGGGCGCCGATGTCCACCGCCAGGTCGGCGACCGTCGGCGCCAGCGCCACCAGCAGGACCGTCCCCACCATGCCGCCCGCGAAGTGGCCGATGGCGGCGGCCGCGAGGGCCTGCGCGCCGCGCCCCGACTTCGCCATCGGGTTGCCCTCCATGGCCGCGACGACGGCCGCGCTCTCGCCGGGCGTGTTCAGCAGGATCGAGGTCGTCGACCCGCCGAACATCGCGCCGTAGTAGATGCCGGCGAACATGATGAACGCGCCGGTCGGCTCCAGTCCGTACGTCACCGGCAGCAGCAGGGCCACCGCCATCGCCGGGCCGATGCCGGGCAGGACGCCGATGGCCGTGCCGAGCAGCACGCCGACCGCCGCCCAGAGCAGATTGAGCGGGGTGAGGGCCGTACCGAAGCCGTCCAGGAGGGAGTTGAGGGCATTCACGTCACAGCACTCCCATCAGCGGACCGCCGGGCAGCGGCACTCCGAGCAGCTTGTCGAACAGGGCGTAGGTGAACAGCGAGAGCACCGCCGCGATCAGCGGGTCGCGGTCCGCTCTGCGGCTGCCCAGCGCGAAGGCGGCGCCCCAGAAGAGCAGGGCGCCCGCGGCGGGGAAACCGAGCGGCTCGATGAGGACGGCGGAGCCGAGGAACACCCCGGAGAGCAGCAGCACGGTGCGCCAGTCGGCGGGTTCGGTCAGGTCGATGTCCTCACCGGCCTCCGCCTGGCCCCGGCCGCCGCGCAGCACGTCGATGGCGAGGAGGGTGGCGACGATGAGCAGTCCGATGCCGACGACGACGGGCACGGTCCTCGGTCCCACGGGGCCGCGCTGGGTGATGTCGACGTCCATGGTGAGGGCGTCGGTGAGGACGAGGACGCCGAGGGCCAGGAGGAGGACGCTGACGCCCAGTTCGGAGCGGTCGTGGAGCCAGGAGCGGAACGTGTGGGGGGCGTCGGGGGTGCCGGGGGTCGAGGGGGGCGGGGATGCGGTGGGTTTCGTCACAGGCCGAGCTCCTTCAGTACCGAGACCACGCGCTCGTCCTCGGCGGCGAGGAACGCGCCGAACTCGTCGCCGGTCAGGAACGCGTCGTCCCAGCCGTTGCGCTCCATCGACTCCTGCCACTCCTTCGAGTCGTGCAGCTCCTCCAGCAGCCGGACGAGCCTGCCGCGTTCGGCGTCGGTGAGGCCCGGCGGGGCGACGACGCCCCGCCAGTTCGTGAACTCCACGTCGTAACCGGACTCCTTGAGGGTGGGCGCGTCGAGGCCCGGTACGCGCTCGGGTCCGGTCACCGCGAGCAGGCGCAGTTCGCCGGCCTCGATCTGGTCGCGGTACTCGCCGACCCCGGAGACGCCGAAGGCCACCTTGTTGCCGAGGATCGAGGCGAGCAGTTCGCCTCCCCCGTCGAAGGGGATGTAGTTCACGTTCTTGGGCGGGATCCCCGCCGCCTGCGCCATCAGCATCGGCGCCAGGTGGTCGGGGCCGCCGGGGGAGGAGCCGCCGCCCACCGGCAGCCGGCCGGGGTTCTCCTTCCAGGCCCGGATCAGGCCGTCGACGGTCCGGTACGGGGAGTCCTTGGCGACCACCACCACGTCCTGCTCCTCGGTGAGCCGGGCGATGGGCGTGGTGTCCGCGAGGGTGCGGGGCGCGTCGTTGGAGCGGACGGCGCCGACCACGCCGAGCCCCATCGACATCGCCAGCTTGCCGTTGCCGCGCTCGCCGACCAGGCGGGTCAGGCCGACCGTGCCGCCGGCCCCGGGCAGGTTGAACACCTCGACGGAACGGGTGAGTCCGGCGTCCTCGGCGTTCTTCGCGGCCGTACGCGCGGTGATGTCGTATCCGCCGCCCGGCGTGTTGGGGACCATGAGGCGCAGGCCCGGGATGTGGGTGCCGCTGTCGGTGCCGCTGCCGGTCGTGAGCAGCGGGGGGCCCACGAGGACGAGCAGGGCGGCTCCGAGCAGGGCCAGGGGTGTGCGCAGGCGCACGAGTGCCACCACCTGTCGGTCGGGTCGTCTGGAATGCACGTCGGATCCCGGGGAGGGGAGGGTGACGCGGGCCACATGGTGCCGGGGTGGGGGCGGGCTGTCGCGGTTACGGAAGCAATGGAGGTTGTGGTCGTTGTGTCCACGGGGCGCGTGTGCCGTGCAGGAGTTCCGCAGCTCTCCCGCAGCTCTTTGCCGCGGTGGGGGTGGGCGTCATGATGGCGGTATGCGGGACGGGGAGGGGGCGGCCGACACCATCGCGGTGCTCGTGGTCGACGACGATTTCAGGGTGGCGCGGGTGCACCGGGCGTACGTCGAACGGGTCGACGGGTTCCGGGTGGTGGGCGTCGCCGGCAGCGGAGAGCAGGCCGTCGCCGCGGTGGACGAACTCCGTCCCGGTCTGGTGCTGCTCGATCTGTATCTGCCCGACGTGTTCGGTCTCGACGTCATCCCCCGGCTGCGCGCCGCCGGACACGACTGCGACGTCATGGTCATCAGCGCCGCCCGGGAGGCGGAGGCGGTGCGCGGCGCGGTGCGGCACGGCGTCGTCGACTACCTGTTGAAGCCCTTCGACTTCACGGACCTGCGGGGACGTCTGGAGCGGTACGCCGTCCAGCGCGGGCGGATGCGGGACACGGTGGTACGGGGGCAGGCGGACGTCGACCGGGTGCTGGCGGGGACGGCGACGATGCCCGTCTCGCCGGTGCTGCCCAAGGGGATGAGCGCGGAGACCGCCGGGCTGATCGAGCGGACGCTGCGGGAGGCGGACGGGAGTCTGTCGGCGAGTGAGTGCGCGGAGCTGACCGGGGTGTCGCGCGTGAGCGCCCGTCGCTATCTGGAGTACTTCCACTCGGTGGGGGTGGCGGAGGTGTCGCTGCGGTACGGGGCCACGGGGCGGCCTGAGCGGCGGTACCGGTGGGTGGTGCCCAGGGCTCGGGCCGCAGGGGTGCAGGCGGCGTCGTCTCGGGTGCGGGGCGGAGCCTAGGGCCGGGCGGGCCGGCGCTCCCCGGAAGGAGCCGGGCGCTCCCTGTGCCGATGAGGAGCGCCCGGGCGGTCCAGCCCCCGGTTCAGCCGCGCCGCGGTCCCCGTGGGAACGACGCCGGGAAGCGGGATGACGCCACCGCCAGTGCCGTCGCCGCGCTCGCGACGCCCAGGACCGCGCCCGCCGCCACGTCCCCCGGATAGTGCACCCCCGTATGGACGCGGGAGTACCCCACTGCCCCCGCCAACGCCCCCAGCGGCACCGACGCGGCCGGCAGCACCGTCCCCACCGCCGTCGCGAAGGCGACCGCGGACGCCGTGTGCCCGGAGGGGAACGACGCCGACATGGGCATGGGTACATGCCGGTCCACCGTCACCCGGGCCGCCTCCCGGTCCGGACGGTCACGGCGCACCAGCCGCTTGCCCAGCAGGTTCGCCGACGCCGAGGCCACCGCCACGGCCCCGACGCCGGCGAGCGCCGCACGGCGTGGGCGGGAGCCCGCGAGGGCCAGCGCGCCGGCGATGGCGAACGAGATCTTGGAGTGGTCGGCCGCGTGGGAGAGCCGGCGCAACGCACGGTCGAGGGTCGGCGTCGGAGTGGCGGCGACCGCCGCGTACAGGGCGCCGTCCACCGCTCTGAGGTCGCTCAGCACCGCGGCGGCGACCCTGCGCAGGCCGTCGGCGGGCGGTACGGGTCTCGTGACGTTCCGGTCGGTGGGCGGCTCGCTCATCTGTCTCTCCCGCGGTGACATCGTCGAGTGGCGTACCCGCCCCCTGGGGCGGGACGCACCGGGTGCCCACGGTACGCAAGATCCACGCGCCGGACCCGCCCGCCCCACCCGTCCGCGGTTCAGGCCGCCCGGAACGTCCGCAGCCGCAGCGAGTTGCCCACCACGAACACCGAGGAGAACGCCATGGCCGCGCCCGCGATCATGGGGTTGAGCAGCCCGGCCGCCGCGAGCGGCAGCGCGGCGACGTTGTAGGCGAACGCCCAGAACAGGTTGGAGCGGATGGTGCCGAGGGTGCGGCGGGCGAGCCGGACGGCGTCCGCCGCGGCCCGCAGGTCGCCCCGGACCAGGGTGAGGTCGCCGGCCTCGATCGCCGCGTCCGTGCCGGTGCCCATCGCCAGCCCCAGGTCGGCCTGGGCGAGGGCCGCCGCGTCGTTGACGCCGTCGCCGACCATGGCGACCGAACGCCCTTCGGACTGAAGGCGCTTGACGACGTCCACCTTGTCCTGGGGCAGCACCTCCGCGAACACGTCGTCGGGTGCGATGCCCACCTCGTGGGCCACGGACCGGGCCACCGCCTCGTTGTCGCCCGTCAGGAGGACCGGGCGCAGTCCGAGGGCGCGCAGGCGTCGCACCGCCTCGGGGCTTGTCTCCTTGACGGTGTCGGCGATCTCCAGCACGGCGCGGACCTCGCCGTCCCAGGCGGCCAGGACGGCGGTGCGGCCGGCCGCCTCCGCCCGGTCGAGGGCGCGGCGCAGGCTTCCGGGGACGGTCAGGGACCAGTCGGCCATGAGCCGGGGGCGGCCGATCAGGACCGCGTGGCCCTCGACGACGCCCTGGGCGCCCAGTCCGGGGACGGCGGCGAAGTCCTCCGGGACGGGCAGGGTGCCCAGCTTCTCCCGTGCGGCGTCGGCGACGGCGCGGGCGATCGGGTGTTCCGAGGGGTGCTCGACCGCGCCCGCGAGCCGCAGGACGTCCGTCGCGTCGGTGCCCTCGGCGGGGTGGACGGCCAGGAGGCTCATACGGCCCGTGGTCACGGTGCCGGTCTTGTCGAGGACCACCGTGTCGACCCGGCGGGTGGACTCCAGCACCTCCGGCCCCTTGATGAGGATGCCGAGCTGGGCGCCGCGTCCGGTGCCGACCATCAGCGCGGTCGGCGTGGCGAGGCCGAGCGCGCAGGGGCAGGCGATGATCAGGACGGCCACGGCGGCGGTGAACGCGGCCGTCGCACCGGCGCCGTTGCCGATCCAGAAGCCCAGCGTGGCCAGGGCGAGCGCGATGACCACGGGGACGAAGACCGCGGAGATCCGGTCGGCGAGCCGCTGGGCGGACGCCTTGCCGTTCTGCGCGTCCTCGACCAGCCGCGCCATGCGGGCGAGCTGCGTGTCCGCGCCGACCCGCGTGGCCTCCACGACGAGACGGCCGCCCGCGTTGACCGTGGCGCCCGTGACCTGGTCGCCGCTCGTGACTTCGACGGGCACGGACTCCCCGGTGAGCATCGACGCGTCCACCGCGGAGGACCCCTCGACGACGGTGCCGTCGGTCGCGATCTTCTCGCCCGGGCGGACCAGGAAGCGGTCGCCGACCGCCAGCGCGGTGACGGGACGGGTCTCCTCCCGGCCGTCCTGGAGGAGGACGGTGACGTCCTTCGCGCCCAGTTCCAGCAGTGCGCGCAGGGCGGCTCCGGCCCTGCGCTTGGCGCGCGCCTCGAAGTAGCGGCCGGCCAGGATGAACGCCGTGACGCCCGCCGCCGCCTCCAGGTAGAGATTCCCGGTGCCGTCCGAGCGGGCCACGGTGAACTCGAAGGGATGCGTCATGCCCGGCGTGCCGGCGGTGCCGAGGAAGAGGGCACACAGCGACCACAGGAACGCGGCCGACGTGCCGACCGAGATCAGCGTGTCCATGGTGGCCGCGCCGTGGCGGGCGTTGGTGAGGGCGGCCCGGTGGAACGGCCAGGCGGCATACGTCACGACCGGCGCCGCGAGCGTCAGCGACAGCCACTGCCAGTACTCGAACTGCAGGGCCGGGACCATCGCCATCGCGATCACGGGCACCGACAGCACGACGGCCGTGATCAGCCGCTCGCGCAGCGGCCGGAGTTCGTCCGGTCCGTCGGCGGGCGGCTCCTCGGGAGGCGCGGGTTCGCGGGCGGTGTACCCGGTGGCCTCGACCGTGGCGATCAGGTCGGGGACGGTCACCCCGTCGTCGTAGGAGACCCGGGCCTTCTCGGTGGCGTAGTTGACCGTGGCGGTGACGCCCTTCATCCGGTTGAGCTTCCTCTCGATCCGCGCGGCACACGAGGCGCAGGTCATGCCCCCGATGGAGAGTTCCACCTCGGCGGGGGCGGCGGTCGGGCGGACGGTCATGGCGTGGCTCCTAGCGGGTACGGGGCGGGGGTATCGAGCATGGGATAGGTGTATACCCCGGTAGGGTATCTCTCGCAAGGTGTTCGCTGGCTTGACTTGGTACCCCCTAGGGGTATCGTGAGCTGTGTCGATCGGCTCGTGGTTGGGTCACGGGCCGCAATTCCAGGGGAGAGACGGACATGAAGACCGGACTGAAGACCGCCACGTTCGCCGCCGCCCTGGCCGCCACGTTCGGCACCGCCTACGGCGTGGGCCAGGCCTTCGACCCGGTGGTCCAGGACCGCCCGCAGACCCACGAGGCGCGACATCCGTCGGGGGAGCGGGAACACGGGGGCGCGCACGCCGCCGTGGCGGCCGGCGGGCTGCAGATCTCCGAGGACGGCTACACCCTCGACCTCGAGACCCCGGCTGTCACCGCCGGTCAGCGGGCCGAGCTGCGCTTCACCGTGCGCGACGCGGACGGCCGGCCGGTCACCGAGTACCGCCGCGAGCACGACAAGGAACTGCACCTCATCGTGGCCTCCCGCGACCTGGTGACCTACCGCCACCTCCACCCCGTGCGCGCCGCCGACGGCACCTGGAGCACACGGACCGACCTGTCACGCGCCGGCGGGTACCGGGTGTTCGCCGACTTCACCCCGGACCGGCAGGGCGCGGAGAACCTCACCCTCGGCGCCGACCTGGCCGCCTCCGGCCCCTACACGCCCCAGGACCTGCCGCGACCGGCCGCCACGGCCCACGTCGACGGCTACGACGTCGAGCTGACCGGGACGCTGCGGCCCGGCCGGGCGGGCGAACTGCGCCTGACCGTCTCCCGCGACGGCAGGCCGGTCACCGACCTCCAGCCCTACCTCGGCGCCTACGGCCACCTGGTCGCCCTGCGGGCCGGGGACCTCGCCTATCTGCACGTCCACCCCGAGGGCGCACCGGGCGACGGCAGCACCGAGCCCGGACCCCACGTGTCCTTCACGGCGACCGCGCCGAGCGGCGGCAGCTACCGCCTGTTCCTGGACTTCAAGCACGACGGAGTCGTCCGCACCGCCGCCTTCACCGTCGAGGCGGGCGAGACAGCCGCCGAGCAGCCCCGGCCGAGCACCTCAGCCGGCCACGGCGACACACCGGAACACTCCGACGGCCACGGCCACTGAGCCTCAGCCCAGCGCCCGGTCCAGGTTGTACGCGGCGCTGATCAGGGCGAGATGGGTGAACGCCTGCGGGAAGTTGCCCTGCTGGTTGCCGGTGTGGCCGATCTCCTCGGCGTACAGGCCCAGATGGTTGCCGTAGGTGAGCATCTTCTCGAAGGCCAGCCGGGCCTCGTCGAGCCGCCCGGCCCGGGTCAGCGCCTCGACGTACCAGAACGAGCAGATGGAGAACGTGCCCTCCTCGCCGTGCAGTCCGTCGGGGCTCACCTGCGGGTCGTAGCGGTAGACCAGCGAGTCCGAGACCAGCTCCCGGGTCAGACAGTCCAGCGTGGACAGCCACCTGGGGTCCTTCGGCGCGATGAACTTCGACATCGGCATCATCAGCAGCGCGGCGTCCAGCACCTCCCCGCCCTCGTGCTGGACGAACGCCTGCAGCTCGTCCGACCAGCAGTCGGTCATGATCCGCCGGTAGATCGTGTCCCGGAACTCCATCCAGCGCGGCAGGTCGGCGGGCAGACCGCGGCGGCGTGCCATCCGTACGCCGCGCTCGATCGCCACCCAGCACATCAGCCGCGAGTACAGGAAGTTCTTCCGCCCGCCGCGCGTCTCCCAGATGCCCTCGTCGGGCTGGTCCCAGTGCGTGCACACCCAGTCCACCAGCGCCGTCACATGGTCCCACTGCTCGCTCGAGATCGGCTCGGCCCACTTGTCGTAGAGGTAGATCGAGTCGATCAGGGCGCCGTAGACGTCCAGTTGCAGCTGGTCGGCCGCCGCGTTGCCGACCCGGACCGGCGTGGAGCCGTGGTGGCCCTCCAGGTGGTCCAGCGTGCGCTCCGGCAGATCGGTACGGCCGTCGATGCCGTACATGATCTGCAGCGGGCCCGACGGCTTGGCGTCGCCCGGGCTGATGTGCCGGGAGACGAACGCCATGAACGCCTCGGCCTCCTCGGTGAAGCCCAGCCGCAGCATGGCGTACACGCAGAACGCCGCGTCGCGTACCCACATGTACCGGTAGTCCCAGTTGCGTTCACCGCCGAACTCCTCCGGCAGGCTGGTGGTGGGCGCCGCGACGATCGCCCCGGTGGGCGCGTACGTGAGCAGCTTCAGGGTGAGGGCGGAGCGGTGCACCATCTCCCGCCAGCGTCCCCGGTAACGCGAGGAGGACAGCCAGTCACGCCAGTAGCGCACGGTGGCGGCGAACTCCTCCTCCGCCTCCCTGTGCGCGCACCCGCGCGGTGCCAGCTCGTCACCGAGCTGGTCCAGGGCGAACACGGCCGTCTCGCCCTCGGCGAGCTTGAAGTCGGCCCGTACGTCGGGCCCGTCCTGCTCCAGCGCGACGGTGGAGGTGAGGGCGAGGTCCAGGTCCTCGGAGGCGAAGACCGCCACGTCCCCGGTGACGCGTACGGTGTGCGGCTGCGTCGCGTAGCCGAACCGGGGCGCCACGCGGGCGCGGAACGGCAGTGAGCCGCGGACGCACAGCACCCGCCGGATCAGCCGGTGCCGGCCCTCCTCGACGGACTCGCCGGACACGGGCATGAAATCCTGCACCTCACCGACGCCGTCCTCGGTGTAGTAGCGGGTGATCAGCACGTTGGTGTCGGGGAAGTAGAACTGCTTGGTGCGGGCCGGCACGGCGGCCGCCAGTTCGAAGCAGCCGCCCCGGTCGGCGTCCAGGAGCGCGGCGAACACGCTCGGGGCGTCGAAGCACGGGACGCAGTACCAGTCGATGGTGCCGTCGGTCGCCACCAGTGCCACGCTGCGCAGATCGCCGATCAGCCCGTGATCGGCGATCGGCATGTACCGCCGGGGTCCCGATCCGTCCCTCTGCTGGGCCGTCGTCCCGTCCATCGCAGCCTCCTCGGCCGGCGCACGTGCTTCCACCAGCTTAGGCAGCCCACGCCCGACGGGGCCCGGCCGGCGACGGCCCGTGGCCCGGCGGGCTCGGGGGGAACCGCCGTCCACGGGCTTCCGACCAGGGGATACGTCCGTCCCGGGGGGAGCTAGCGGCGTACGGCCCTGAGGACCACGAACTTCGGGTCCGACGCAACGACCTCGCTGTTGCCGAACAGCCGGCGCAGCTTCACGTGGTAGCCCAGGTGCCGATTGCCGACCACCCACAGTTCGCCGCCGGGACGCAGGGTGCGGCGGGCGCCGGTGAACATCCGCCAGGCCGTGGCGTCGGTGGTCGCCTGGTGGGAGTGGAAGGGCGGGTTGTTGAGCACCAGATCGACACTGCCCGCCGGGACGCCCGCCAGGCCGTCGCCGACCCGGAACTCGGCCTGTCCGTTCACGTCGTTCGCCCGGTAGGTGTCCTGGGCCGAGGCGACCGCCTGGAAGGACTCGTCCACGAACAGCACCTCGGCGTTCGGGTCGGCCAGCGCCATCGCCGTCCCCACCACGCCGTTGCCGCAGCCCAGGTCGACCACCCGGCCGCCCCGGCCGGCGGGCAGGTGCCGCAGGAAGAACCGGGTGCCGATGTCGAGCCGGTCCGCGCAGAACACCCCGGCGTGGTTGACGACCGTCCGGCCCGAGACGGGCCCGACGTCCTGCGGCAACGTGTAGCGGTACGGCCACGGGTTCGCCGGACGCGCCGGCGCGGGGTCCGGCGTGCAGAAGATCAGCCGGGCCTTCCGCTCGGCCAGGGAGGTCCGGGTCGGGCCGAGGATCCGCTCGAAGAGGGCCAGTGTCGAGGTGTGGATCTCCTTCACCATGCCGGTGCCCACCACGACCGTGTCCGCGTGCACCGACGGCGCCAGCCGCAGCAGCTGGTCCTCCAGCAGCGCCAGACTCTTGGGCACCCGCACCAGCAGCACGTCGATCCGCCCCGGCGGGGCGTCCTGCGTGGTGAGCAGCCGGACCGCGCCCGGTTCGACACCGTTGCGGGCGAGGTTGGCGCGGGTGGCCTCCTGCCCGAGCCAGGAGTCGGTGATCTGCGTCGGGCGGTGCGCGGCGAGCGCCGTGACCAGCGCGCCCCACCGGTCGCCGACGACCACGACCGTGCCGGACAACGGTGGCCGGCGGTCGGCGAGATGCCTGAGGAGATACTCGTCGGACGCGTCCCAGGCGCGCAGCCTGTCCCGCGGGTCCTCGGGGAAGCGGGTCAGCACCGGCTCGCCCCACGGAGTCGTCATACGGTCGTTCATCGTGCAGCCAGGCTAGCCGAGCCGCAGCTCAGCGCGGCCCGGCGGACGGCGGGGCCGCCGGGGGCGCACGCCCCGGGGGGAGAGTGACCCGTGCCGGACCGCCGGTGCCGGGCGCCGGGGCGCCGCCCGGCACGTCGGCCGCCTGTCGTCCGGGGCCGTAGCGGATCATGGGAGACTCGCCGTCATGAGCGGGAAGGCGGACCCCCGGCCGGCGGGGGAAGGGACCACCTCCAGGACGCGGCTGGAACGCGGGCGCGGTGCGCTCGGACCCGCGCTGGAGCTCGTGCACACCGGACGCGCCCCGACCCGCGCGGTACTCACCGCGGAGCTCGGCGTCACCCGGGCCACGGCCGGTGCGGTGGCCGCCGAGCTGGAGGCGCTCGGACTGATCCGTGTGGACGCCCGGCCCGGCGCCGCCGCGGGATCCCAGGGACGCCCCTCGCACCGGCTGTCCGTCGCCGAGGACGGCCCCGTGGCGCTCGCCGCGCAGATCCACGCCGACGGCTACCGCGCGGCCCTGGTCGGACTCGGCGGCCGGATCGTCGCCACGGCGCCCGGCAGCGAGGTCGTCGACGCCGACCCGGCGAAGGTCCTCGGCTCCGTCGTCGCGGCCGGCGCCGAGCTGCTGCGGGAGACCGGACGGCGGTGCGTGGGCGCCGGACTCGCGGTGCCCTCGGCGGTCGCCGAACCGGAAGGACTGGCGCTGAACCCCCTGCACGTGGCCTGGCCCGCGGGGGCGCCGGTGCGGGAGATCTTCGCCGAGCAGGTGCGCGCCGCCGGCCTCCACGGCCCCGCCTTCGCGGCCAACGACGTCAACCTCGCCGCCCTCGCCGAGCACCGGCACGGCGCCGGGCGGGGCTCGCGCGACCTGCTGTGCGTGGCCACCGGCCACCGCGGTGTCGGCGGCGCGCTGGTGCTCGACGGCCGTCTGCACACGGGCAGTTCGGGCCTCGCCCTGGAGGTCGGCCACCTCGCCGTCAACCCGGCCGGGCGCCCCTGCCACTGCGGCAGCCGGGGCTGTCTGGACGTCGAGGCGGACCCGCTCGCCCTGCTCACCGCGGCGGGACGCGAGCCGGGCCCGGAGATGTCGCTGCTGAAGCAGGCCGACGACCTGATCCGCGGGCAGTACGACGACCCGGACGTGCGCCGCGCCACCGAACAGCTCGTCGACCGGCTCGGCCTCGGTCTGTCCGGACTGGTCAACATCCTCAACCCGGACCGCATCATCCTCGGCGGGCTGCACCGCACCCTGCTGGAGGCCGACCCGGACCGGCTGCGCGCCGTCGTCGCCGAGCGCAGCCTGTGGGGACGCAGTGGCGGCGTACCCATCCTCGCCTGCACCCTGGATCACAACAGTCTGGTCGGCGCGGCGGAGCTGGCCTGGCAGCCGGTGCTGGACGATCCTCTTGGGGCACTGGGGTAAGGACGAGTACCGACCGACAGAAGGCCGACCGCATGACCGACAAGCTCACCGTCAGTGTCCTGGGCACCGGCATCATGGGTGCCGCGATGGCCCGCAACCTGGCCCGCGCGGGGCACACCGTCCGCGTGTGGAACCGGACGCGCGCGAAGGCCGAGCCGCTGGCCGCCGACGGCGCCCACGTCGCCGGCACCCCCGCCGAGGCGGTGGAGTCCGCCGACGTGGTGCTGACCATGCTGTACGACGGCCCCGCCGCCCTGGAGGCCGTGCGCGCCGCCGCCGCCGCCCTGCGCCCCGGAACCGCCTGGGCGCAGGGCACCACCAGCGGCATCGAGGACGTCGCCGAACTGGCCGCCTTCGCCCGCGAACACGGCCTGCACTTCTACGACTCCCCGGTGCTGGGCACCCGCCGCCCCGCCGAGGAAGGACAGCTCACGGTGCTCGCCGCCGGGCCCGCCGCGGGCCGGGACACGGTGACCCCGGTGTTCGACGCGGTGGGTGCCCGCACCGTGTGGACCGGGGAGGACGGCGCGGCGGCGAGCGCCACCCGGCTGAAGCTGGTCGCCAACAGCTGGGTGCTCGCGGCCACCGCCGCCGCGGGCGAGACCCTCGCCCTGGCCGGCGCCCTCGACGTCGCACCGGACGCCTTCTTCGACCTCATCGCCGGTGGACCGCTCGACATGGGCTATCTGCACGCGAAGGCCCAGCTGATCCTCGAGGAGCGGCTGTCCCCGGCCCAGTTCGCCGTGAAGACCGCCGCGAAGGACGCCGCGCTGATCGTGCGGGCCGGTGAGCGGGGCGGCGTACGGCTCGACGTCGCCGCCGCGAGCGCCCGCCGCCTGGAGCGGGCCGCGCGCGCGGGGCACGGCGACGAGGACATGGCCGCCGCCTACTACGCCAGCTTCGACGACGGGCCTGCGGCCTCCGCCTGACCACCCCCCACCCATCCTTCCGATCCCCCCACGACCGCGAGGAGTTCCCTGTGTCCAAGCCCCCGCTGCCGCCCGAGGCCGACGCGCTGCTGCGCAAGCCCAATCCCTGCGTGATGGCGACCCTGCGCTCCGACGGCGCGCCCGTCTCCACCCCCACCTGGTACCTGTGGGAGGACGGCCGCGCGCTGGTCAACTTCGACGAGGGCCGGGTCCGCCTGGGCCACATCCGCCGTGACCCGCGCGTCACGCTCACCGTCCTCGCCGAGGACGACTGGTACACCCACGTCACCCTCCTCGGCCGCGTGACCGAGATGTACGACGACGAGGACCTGGCCGACATCGACCGCCTCTCCCGCCACTACGGCGGCTCGCCGTACCCCGACCGCGAGCGCCGCCGGGTGAGCGCGTGGGTGGAGGTCGAGCGCTGGCACGGCTGGGGCGCCATGAAGGACAGCGACCAGACCGGCTGAGCCGAGGGCCCCGGACGCACCGGACCGGTGGGTCCGGGGCCCTCGCCTTTCGCGGAGGGCGCGGAGCAGCCGTTCACCCCTGCGTACTCCCCGGGCGGTACGCCGGGTGCCGCCGGCCGTACGACGACCGGACCCCCCTCCCGGGGCGAGTCTCGAAGTGTCGCCGAGGGGCGACGGGACACCGCACCCGAGGAGTTGAACGATCATGGAGACGCTGGCGCACTTCGGTGACGGCGGGCCCGGCCCGTGGATCCTGCTGTTCCCCCTGTTCTGGGCCCTGGTCGTCGGGCTCGGCATCACCCTGCTGCGGCGCACGGGGTGGCGCGGCCGGCGCGGACCGCACGGGCCCGCCGCACGGGCCGACTCGCCCGTCGCCGTCCTCGGCCGCCGCTTCGCCTCCGGCGAGATCGACGAGGACGAGTACTGGCGCCGCCTGTCCGTGCTGGAGGAGCACTTCGGCAGCCGGGACTGAGCCGGACACGGCCACGGCCGCCCGTGGACGGACCGCCGCCGTGGGGGACCACCGGCGGTCCGGCGCGGCGCCGCAGGGCAGGGTGATGTGGATCACCCCTGTCTGCTGTGACGGTTAAGAGGGGCGGCGCGCTGCACGGAGTGAGGCGTCCCGTGGGGCCATCGAGCCCCCTGTGACCGCCGCAGCTTCCGTCGGCCCGTCCGGGCCGCTTCACCGGGGTGGGGAATCCTTTGAGCCGCAGTACGCGACGCCGTCGTGCCGTGTCGCACGCCTACAGACCGCTGAGCCTGAAACGCCGGGCGTGGCTGACGCTCGGCGCCGTGGTCCTCGGGGGCGGGGGCGTGGTCACCTACGCCACGGCCAGCCCCTCCGGAGGACCCGAGGCCGCCGGGCAGGACCGGAGGCCGGTCGAGGTCTACGACCTGACCCTGCAGGGCTCCGCGGCCGACGAGCGCAAGCTGCCGCGCACCGAGACGGAGCAGTTCTCCCTCGTCGGCGTCTCCTGGACGGGGGCGCTCAAGCCGCTGGAGGGCACCGCGCAGGTGCGCACCCGCAGCCTGGAGACCGGCGCCTGGGGGGCCTGGCACGACCTGGAGCTGGACGCCGCCCCGCCGGAGAAGCCGGAGGCCGGCATGCGCGGGGCGTCCCACCCGCTGTGGGTCGGGCCCTCCGACGGTGTGGAGGCCCGGGTCGCCCGCGAGGACGGCACGACCGCGGCCCTGCCCAAGGGCCTCGAGGTCAACCTGGTCGACCCGGGTGTGGTGACCGAGGCCGAGACGCGGATGAGCGCGCCCGAGCCGGCCGCGTTCGTCGCCGACGAGAGCCCGTCCCCGTCCCCGGAGCCCACCGCGCCGCCGTCGACCGTGCCACAGCCGCCGGTCACCTCGCGTGCGGACTGGGGCGCCGACGAGTCGAAGAGCCCCGACCCGTCGGAGTACAACGCCGACGTCAAGGCGGTGTTCGTCCACCACACCGACGGCGCCAACGACTACGACTGTGCGGAGTCGGCCTCCCTCGTGCGCGGCATCTACGCGTACCACACGGAGGTCAACAAGTGGAACGACGTCGGCTACAACTTCCTCGTCGACAAGTGCGGGACGGTCTTCGAGGGCCGCAAGGGCGGCATCGACCGGCCCGTACTGGGCGCCCACACCTACGGCTTCAACCGTGAGTCGGCGGGCATCGCGGTGCTCGGTGAGTACGGCTCCACCGCCGCCTCGGACGCCGCCCTCACCGCCGTCGCCCGCGTGTCGGCCTGGAAGCTCGGCCAGTACGGCGCCGACCCGTCCGGCAGCGTCCAGCTCACCGCCGGCGCGACGCAGAAGAACTACTTCGGCACCAGCTTCACGTCGGGCACGGCGTACACGTTCAAGCGCGTCTCCGCCCACCGCGACGGATTCAACACCCAGTGCCCGGGCGACGCCCTGTACGCGCAGCTGCCGACCGTCCGCGCCTGGGCGGCGGGGCCGGTCGCCGGCCTGAAGATCGTGTCCCTCACCGACGCGGCCGCGAAGGGCTCGACGTACTACACCAAGGGCACGCCCGTCGTGCGCTGGTCGGCCACCACACCGGCCGCGCTGATCAAGAGGTACGAGGTGCTCGTCGACGGCCAGGCCGTCGCCGCCACCTCGGGCGCCGGCTACGCCAAGCGGCTCGCCCTGGCCACCGGGACCCACACCGTGACCGTGCGCGCGACCCACCAGTCCGGCACGACGACGACCACGGCCCCGCTGACCGTCGTGGCGGAGACGACCGCGCCGACGTTCACCGGCCCGCCCACGCTGGCCCTGCGCACCGGCACCGTCAACACCGGCTCCGTCCCGGTCGCCCTGCGCTGGAAGGCGGCCGACGACCAGGCCCTGCGCCAGGTGCAGCTGCTGTCCCCGGCAACCGCCACCTTCAGCGCCGCCGCCTACCTCTCCAACCGCACCGCGAAGCCAGGCACGGCAGCCGCCTGGTCGATGCGGGCGTACGACTACGCCGGCAACTACCGCAACGCCTCCGCGACCTACACCCCGGTGATCCTCCAGGAGAGCGCGGCGGTCAGGACGGGCAGCTGGAGCGCGCGCACCTCTTCCAGCTACCTCGGCGGCAGGTCGTACTCCAGCGCGTCCAAGGGCGCGAGCCTGACGTGGACGTTCACCGGCCGCTCGGCGGCCTGGGTGGTGTCCCGGGCGTCGAGTTCGGGCCAGGCGTACGTGTACGTCGACGGCGTGAAGGCCGCCACGGTGGACCTGAGGTCGGCGACCACGAGCTACCGCCAGGCGATCTGGACGAAGTCGTGGTCGGCCAACGCCAAGCACACGGTCAAGATCGTGGTGGTGGGCACGAGCGGCCGGCCCACCGTCACCACGGACGGACTCGTCTACCTCAGGTAGAGGTCCCCCGCGCGCCGCCGTCCGGCCGCGGCACCCCGCGGACCACGGGGCCGCGGGGTGCCGCGCTCCCGGCGGGGCGCCGCTGCCTCCCCGCCCGGTCAGCCGGGAACGGCGGACCGGGCGGGAGCGGGTTCGGCCCGTCGGACGTCGGAGACGTGGTCGACGAGCGCGACCTCCGTGAACCGGGGCTCGGCCGGTTCGGCGGCGGTGTGCACCGGGCGCCGGTCCCAGGCCACCGGGGCGGTCGCCGCGGACGTCGGCAGTGTGAACCACACGACCTTGCCGGACTCGCCGTCCGGCAGCACGCCCCAGCTCTCGCTCATGGCGGCCACCATCGCCAGACCGCGCCCGCACGTGGCGAGCGGTCCGGCGTCCGCGACGACCGGCAGCCGCGGATCGTGGTCATGCACCGACACCTTCAGCCGGTCGAGCAGCAGTTCCATCTCGACGGTGCATGTCTTGTCGGGCTGTGCGTGTCGGTGGACGTTGGACAAGAGCTCTGTCACACCGAGCGAGGCCCGGTCTATCAGGGGGTCCATATGCCAGTAGCGCAATTGCGCAGATACGATTCTGCGGACCTGGCCGATCCGCGACGGCAGGGCTTGGAGCTCCACCGTGCAGTGCCTGCTTGGGTGACTGATCACGGCTGCGACTCCCCGACGTGAGGTCCGGAAGAACACGGAGTACGGATCCAGCAGGGCGCCTGCGTGACGCTGCCGCCTGCTGTCGTGGCCGGCGGGCTGGTTCGCAGCGTTATCGCCGGTAAACCCAGAGTGACGTGAGAACAGCGTGACGCAGGGGGTGGGGTGGCGCAACTCGCGGACATCTCAGGCGCCGCGCCCCGCCGCCCGGCGAACGGCCTCGATGAAGCGCCGGGCCGCCGGCGGACCCGGCTGCCCGGGTGCCGGGTCGTGGTCCCCGAGGGTGAGCAGGTACCGGTGGCCGTTGAGGTCGGCCAGCGCCCGGTCGTCGGGCGCGAACCAGGGCCGCGTCGCCCGGACGGCCTGCACCGGCGCGCTGTCGATCTCGGTGCCGTAGCTGGTGAGCAACTCCAGCCGCCCGTCGCTGATCCGGACCTGTCCGGCCCGGGTGAGCGAACGCAGCCGCCGGCCGATCCGCACGCCCGTGGCCGTGAACTCCGGCTCCGCCATGCCCCGCCCCCTCTGTGCGCGTCGGTGTGCCGGACCGTGCTCCGCGGGCCGGCTGCTGTCCAGAACCAGTGTGCCCTTGCTCCCGCCGGTGCAGTCTGCCCGTCCCCGCCGCCGAGCGCCAGTGCCCGTACCCCCGGCGCCCGGGGCGCGGGGGGCACTCTCGCCAATGCGCCCCGCCTCCTCGCGCCCCCCGGCCCCAGGGGTGCCTTTGAGGGCCCCAAAGATGTGTTTATGCAGGTGAGAGGCGGTGCTGAGGGTGCTTATGATCGGTGTGTCGGCCGCGCGGGACGCCGTCGGCGCTCAGTGTAAGGAGCCCTGTCGTGAGCACTCCCCAACAGACCCTGACCGGCGCCACCCTCGACGTCGACCGCAGCGACCACGCCTACCGGGCCTGGCTGAAAGAGGCCGTGCGCCGGGTGCAGGCCGATGCCAACCGCTCCGCGGACACCCATCTGCTGCTCTTCCCGCTGCCGGAGGAGTGGGGCATCGACCTCTACCTGAAGGACGAGTCGACCCATCCCACGGGCAGCCTCAAGCACCGGCTGGCCCGCTCGCTGTTCCTGTACGGCCTGTGCAACGGCTGGATCCGGCCGGGGCGCCCCGTGATCGAGGCGTCCAGCGGCTCGACGGCCGTGTCCGAGGCCTACTTCGCCAAGTTGATCGGCGTGCCCTTCATCGCCGTCATGCCCCGCACGACGAGCGCCGAGAAGTGCCGCCTGATCGAGTTCCACGGCGGACGGTGCCACTTCGTGGACGACCCCCGCACGATGTACGAGGCGTCCGCCGCCCTGGCGGCGGAGACCGGGGGCCACTACATGGACCAGTTCACCTACGCGGAACGGGCCACGGACTGGCGGGGCAACAACAACATCGCCGAGTCGATCTTCCGTCAGCTGCGGAGCGAGCGATTCCCGCAGCCGGAGTGGATCGTGGCCACCGCCGGGACCGGCGGCACCTCGGCGACCCTCGCCCGCTACGTCCACTACATGCAGTACGACACCCGCGTCTGCGTCGCCGACCCGGAGAACTCCTGCTTCTTCACGGGCTGGACGACCGGCGACCCGGACGTCTCCTGCGACAGCGCCTCCCGCATCGAGGGCATCGGACGTCCACGGATGGAACCCAGCTTCGTGCCCGGCGCGATCGACCGGATGATGAAGGTGCCCGACGCGGCAGCCGTGGCCGCCGTACGGGCACTGGAGCAGGTCATCGGCCGCAAGGCGGGCGGCTCCACCGGCACCGGGCTGTGGAGCGCGCTGAAGATCGTGGCGGAGATGGTGGAGCAGGGCACCCGTGGCAGCGTGGTCACGCTGCTGTGCGACCCGGGCGACCGCTACCTGGACAAGTACTACTCCGACGCCTGGCTGGCCGGGCAGGGCCTGGACGTGACGCCGTACTCGGCCGCGATCGACTCCCTGCTGCGCACCGGCGTCTGGCCCGACGGCCTATCTCGCGAGCCGGCGGTCCAGTGAGGTCATGGCGTCACGGAAACCCACCGCGAGACCCGGGCGGGACGCCTTGAGCGCCAGCCGGAACGGCGCGCTCCCGTCGACCGCCATCGTCCAGCGCACCCGCGTGCCCGTGCCGGCGGGCCGCAGCCGCCACTCCTCGACCATGGCACGCGCGCCCGGCACGTTGGCCACGTCGACGCGGTAGGCGTACACCTCGGGCTCCTCGGCCACCAGGACCGTCTCGCGGAACCGGGCCGCGCCCAGCAGACGGAGCTCGCGGCCCGCGCCGCCCTCCAGCGGGCGGCACAGAGTCACCGCGCGGAACCACGCCGTCCAGCCGGTGACGTCGCGGGCCAGCGCGCCGAAGACCGCCTCCGGGGCGGCGGCGACCTCCCGTTCGAAGACCAGCCGCACGGGCGCCGTGCCGGCGAACCCGATCCCCTCGGGGCGCAGACGGTGGGCCATCGACTCAACTCCTCGGACACGTACCGGACGTGGGCGCGCGAAGGGGGTGCTGCCCCGGTCAGGTGTCGGCGGTCTCCGCCGTCTCCGGCTCCTCGGGCCCGCCCGCCACCACCAGCCGTCGCAGATGCTCGGACACCTCCGCGCGCGCCCCGGGAGGCAGTCCCGGGTCCGTGACGAGGGTGTCGACCTGCTCCAGCGAGGCGAACGAACTCAGGCCCACGGTGCCCCACTTGGTGTGGTCGGCGACCACGACCACCCGCCGGGCCGACTGCACGAGCCGCCGGTTGGTCTCGGCCTCCGCCAGGTTCGGTGTCGACAGTCCCGCCTCCACCGATATCCCGTGCACCCCGAGGAACAGCAGGTCGAAGTGGAGCGCCGCGATCGCCTGGTCGGCCACCGGACCCACCAGCGAGTCGGACGGGGTGCGCACCCCGCCCGTCAGGACGACCGTGGCCACCCCCGGCCGGCTGCCCGAGGTGCGCTGCGCGGCGTGGAAGACGTCCGCCACCCGCACCGAGTTGGTGACCACCGTGAGATCGGGGACGTCGGTCAGCCGGTGAGCCAGCGCGAACGTCGTCGTACCGCCCGACAGGGCGATCGCCGCGCCCGGGGGGACCAGCTCGGCCGCCGCGCGCGCGATGTCCTCCTTGGCGGTCAGCTCCAGGCCGGACTTGGCCTCGAAACCGGGCTCGTGCGTGCTGGCCTCGACCACCGGGACCGCACCGCCGTGCACCTTCTCCAGAACGCCCTGCCGGGCCAGCGCGTCGAGGTCGCGGCGGACCGTCATGTCCGACACGCCGAGCCTGCGGGTCAGCTCGTTGACCCGGACCCCGCCCCGTCGCCGGACCTCGTCGAGGATCAGGGTGCGCCGCTGCTCCGCGAGCAGGTTCTGATTCTCGCTCACGTACGCTCCGGTCCTTTCGCCGCACATCCGTCCGACACACACCCGCACGTGCGCGGCGTCGGGCGGCATCGACCCGGCCCCGGTGCGCGGACGTCCCATCCTCGCATGCCGTGCCACGGGCGGCGCCACCGGTGGCTCGTCGCGTACATGGCACTTCTGGACGCCCCGTGGTGCGTGCGTGTCACACGGATCGGGGAGATTACGTGACGAGGGATGTGCGCAGTCAGGACACGCGAGATCCTGTCGCGCACGGACGGAGCCGACGGGGCGTCACGGGGGAAGTGCGACACGGTGGAGAACACACAGCGGCACAGACCGGCCGAGGACGGCGAACGCCCCGACGACGGACCCCCCGGGTCCGGGGCCGCCCTGGAGTTGCTGGTCCACGGGGTGGGCGGCACCACCCCGGAGCAGATGCTCGACGACCCGCGCACGGTACGCGTCACCGGCGACGACGTCGCCGCCGTGTTCCGCCGCGCCGACGACGCCGAGGCGGAACGCGACCCCGCCGCCCGCCGCACGGGACCCGTCCCCGAGGCCTACGTCTGGTGCAACCTCACCTCCGGCAACGGCACCCGCGCCCTGTGGCTGCTGCTCCTGCCCTTCATGGTGGTCAACCTCGCCCACTGGATGCGGCCCGGCGCCCGCGGCCGGCCCCGCGTGGTCCGGCTGTACGGACTGCTGGTGCGGCTGGCCGGCCTCAGCCTCACCGTGCTGCTCGTCGCCGCGGCCTGCGAGGTCGCCCTCGACCTGACCGCCTGGCAGTGCGCGGGCACGCCCGCGTGCGCCGCCCGGCACTCCTGGCTCGGCTTCCTCACGCCCGGCCCCGACGGCGGCTGGTGGAGCGCGCCGGGCCGGCGGCTCGCCCTCGCCGCCCTGGTGCCCGCCGCCCTCACCGGCCTGCTGTGGTTCCTGTCCCTGCGCACCTGGAGCGCGTACGAGTCGCAGCAGCCGATGAGCGCGCACCCCGAGCCCGAGGAGGACACCGGTCCGACCGCGCTGAGCCGGCCCGGCTTCTGGTACGGCCGCCGCCTGGTCGCCCGGCTGCGCGCCGCGCACACCGCCGCCGCGCTGCTGACGGTCGCCGCCGCCGTCGGCTCCGCCGCCGCCCGGTACGACCGGGAGCCCGGAGGCCCGGCCGTCCTCGCCGTCCTCGGCGTCGTGCTGGAGGCGGCCCTGGCGGCCGGGGCGTGCGCGGTGGTGTGGGTGGTCTGCCGCCGCGGCCGCACCGAACGCCGGCTCGACGGAGAGGCGGACCGCCTGCTCGTACGGTGGCTGCCGCTCGCCGCCCTCGTCCTGCTCGCGCTCACCGCGCTGTACGCCGGCTGGGAGCGCTCCGGCTGGGAGTCGTCGGGGAGGCTGCCGGGCAACGTCACCTTCGGCGCCCTCACCCTGGCGCAGGGACTGGTGGTGATCGTCCTCGCCGGCGTCGCCCACGCCCTGCACCGCACCGACCCGGACCGGCGCGCCGCGCTGCGGGGCCTGGCCGGACCCGCGGTCGCCATGCTCGCCTGCGCGCTCGGCGGGGTGATGTCCGGCGGGGTCTCGCAGCGGGTGTCCGACTGGCTCGACGGCACCCGGGCCTCCCTGCCCGGACCGCCGGTCCTGCTCACCTGGCAGGCGTCCGTCATCCCCCCGCTGCTCGTCCTGCTCCTCGTCATGTGCGGCTGGCTCGCCCGGCGGGCCTGGCACCTCGCGCGGGCCGAACAGGCCGCCGTGGAACGGGAGTACCCCCAGGAGACCGGCGACCCCGGCCGCACCCGCCGTATCGCGTCGGTGCGCGCCATGGCCGCCCTCACCGACCGGGGACCACGCATCCTCGCCGTCACCTCCGCCGCCACGCTGCTGCTGGGCGCAGGCGCCCTCGTCGGCGGGCTGGCCACCGGGCGGACCCCGGGCGACGCGGCGCAGGGGACGCATCCTCTCGTGCACGGTGCGGCGCAGACCGCGCAGGCCCTCGGCTCCTGGCTGATCGGCCTCGGTTTCGTCCTGCTCGTCACCTGGGGCCGCCGCGCCTACAAGGACGCCTCCGCCCGGCGCACCATAGGGATCCTGTGGGACGTCGGCACCTTCTGGCCGCGCGCCGCGCACCCCTTCGCGCCGCCCTGCTACGCGGAGCGCGCGGTGCCCGACCTGACCTGGCGCATCGCCACCTGGACCCGGGCCACCGGCGGCCGGCTGGTGCTCTCCGGGCACTCCCAGGGCAGTGTGCTCGCCGCCGCCGCGGCCTGGCAGCTGCCGCAGTCCGCCCGCCGGCGCGTCGCCCTGCTCACCTACGGCTCCCCGCTGGAGCGGCTGTACGGGCGCTGGTTCCCCGCGCACTTCGGCCCGGACGCGCTGAGCTCCCTGCACCAGGAGGTCGTCTGCTGGCGCAACCTGTACCGGCGCACCGACCCCATCGGCGGCCCGGTGAGGCTGCCCGGGGACGGCGGACCCGACGTGGACCGCCCCCCGCTGCGGGACCCCCTCGCCTACGGCCGTACCGCGGACCATCCGCTGCCCGCGCCGATACTCGGCCACTCCGACTACCGGGCCGACCCGGCGTTCGGTGAGGAACGCCGGCTCCTGCTCGCCCGGCTGCGGCCCGAGGTACCGGCCCCCCGGCAGACCGGGAAACCCGGGCCCGCGGCCTAGGCGGCCGCGCTCAGGGGAGCACGGGCAGGTCCTCCGCGTACAGCAGCGTCAGATCGTCGGTGGTCGGCTCGTCGAGCTGGGCGACCCGGCTCGCGTGCCGCTCCACCATGGCCTCGAAGGTCTGGCGCGCGGTACGCCCGTTGCCGAACGCGGGGCCCTTGGGGATGTCGGTGAAGTACGCGAGCAGGGCATCGGCGGCACCGGGCGCCAGCCGGTACTCGTGCTCCTCGGCCTGCTGCTCCACGATCCGCAGCAGTTCCTCGGGGCCGTAGTCGCCGAACGTGATCGTCCGCGAGAAACGGGACGCCACCCCCGGGTTGACCGACAGGAAGCGCTCCATCTCGGCCGTGTAGCCGGCCACGATGACCACCACCGCGTCCCGCTGGTCCTCCATCAGTTTCACCAGCGTGTCGATGGCCTCCTTGCCGAAGTCGCGGCCGGCGTCCTGCGGCGAGAGCGCGTAGGCCTCGTCGATGAACAGCACCCCGCCGCGCGCCCTCTCGAACGCCTCCTGGGTGCGGATCGCCGTCGAGCCGATGTGCTCGCCGACCAGGTCGACCCGGGAGACCTCGACCAGGTGTCCCTGCTCCAGCACCCCGAGCGAGGCGAGGATCTCGCCGTACAGCCGCGCCACGGTGGTCTTGCCGGTGCCGGGGGATCCGGTGAACACCAGGTGCCGCTTGACGGAGGCCGCCTTGAGTCCCGCCTGCTGACGGCGCCGGCCCACCTCGATCATGTCGGTGAGGGCCCGCACCTCGCGCTTGACGCTCTCCAGCCCCACCAGGGCGTCGAGTTCACCGAGGACGTCCTTGGAGGTGCGCGCCGGGCGCTCCGGGGCGGGCGGTGCCCCGGTCGCGGCCTGGGCGGGGACCGTGCCCAGCAGTCCGGTGCCGTGGCCGGTCGTCTGCACCGCCGGCTCGGGCGCCGGGGGCTCGGTCCGCAGGCTGCCGGACTCGTCGCTCGTGCAGTCCTCGACGACCGGGCCGCCCGAACCGGACGTGCCGTCGGCGCCCTCGGCGAACTCGTACCCCCCGCGCGCGCAGCGCTCCGTACGGCACTTGCGCAGCGTGGTGCGGCTGCCGTCGATCACGTGGAACCCGTAGCCGCCGCTGCCCGTCACCTTGCAGTTCTCGAAGGTGCCCCGGCCGCCCGCGGAGACGTAGACACCCGCCTCGGCGGGGGAGTCGACCGTGCAGCGCTCGACGGTCGGGTCGGCGCCCTTGGTGACGATCACGCCGGTCTGGGTGCCGTCCACGGAACAGTTGCTGAGGGTGCCGCCGCTGCCGTGGTCACGGAACCAGGCGCCCGTCGCCGCGTCCCGGATGCGGCAGTCGTCGAGCTGGGCGGTGGCGCCGTCACTCACGGACACCGCCGTGTTGCGCACCTGCGAGAGGTCGCTGTCGACGACGTCCGCGCGCGAGCCGCGGTCGAGCACGAAGAGGGCGTCCGGCACGTCGTGCACCCGGCAGGAGTCCAGGACGGCGGTGGCGCCGTCGCTGACCCACACCGCCGGGTAGTCGCCGGTGCTGTCGAAGATCTCGCACTGGTTGGCGTCCACCCGCGTGCCCGGGTCCCACACCGACAGGCCGTTGCGGCCGAACTGCCGGACCGTGGTGCGGGTCAGCGTGAGCACCGAGCGGGACCGCAGGTCGACCGCGTTCTCCGGGATCTCGTGGATGCGGCAGTCGGCCAGCGTCAGCACGGCGTCCGTGTCGAGCGTGATGCCGTCGCCGGTGGTGCGGTGCACGTCGCAGTCGGTGAGGTGCGCGGTGGCGCGGCCGGTCACCTGGACGCCGCTGCCCCGCACCTCGTACACCTCGCACCCCACGGCCTCCAGCGCCGAGTTCTCCCCGGTCGCGGTGAGCCCGGAACCCGAGGCGTGGTGCACCCGGCAGCGCTCCAGGCGGGGGTGCCCGCCCCCGCGCACGGCGACGCCCGCCTGACCGGCGGCGACCACCTCGCACTCCTCGAACACCCCGCCCCCGCCGTCCAGTACGGCGATGCCGACACCCGCCGGGTTGTCGACCGTGCACCGGCGCACCGTGGGCCGGGCGGCGCCGCGCACCTCGATCCCGGCGGCGGACCGGCTGACCACACGGATGTCCCTGAGCTCCGCGGTGCCGTCCTCCACCAGCACGGCCGGGGCGGTGGCGTCCTGGCCTTCCACGTGCAGGTCCTGCACCACCGCGGAGGCGCGCACCGTGAGCGGCACACCGTCCGCCGGGGCGATGCGCACCGAGCCGGGCGACCCCTCGGGCCCGCGCAGGGTCACCGCCCGCTGCACGACGAGGTTCTCCCGGTAGGTGCCGGGAGCGACGGTGAGGACGTCACCCTCGGCCGCGGCCTCCAGGGCGGCGGCGAGCGATGGGTACTCACCCGTGCGGCGCCGCCACCTCGATGTGCCGGTGTGCGTCACCTGGACCGTGCCCTGTGCCATGGTGTTGCCGTGCCCCCACCTCGTCGTACCTGTGGCTCGTTCCCGCCCGAGTCGCTGCCGATCGGTTCGGCCGGACCACCGTAGCGTGCGCGGGGGCGGCGAGTTGACCAGAGCCGGAACGCCGTCAGCTGTCGGCGCCCGCCCTGCCCCAGTCCGGACCCACCCTGCCCCACTCCCGGTCCCAGCGGGCGTACCGGCGGTGCAGCATGCGGCGGACCGTCAGGCGGCGGGCGCCCTCGAACAGTCCGGCGGTCAGGAGTGCCACCCCTGCCCCGGCCAGCACCGCGTGCGCCGTCGCCGTGCCCGCGTCCAGGGGGCGGGCGACCCGGTCCCCGTGCCCGTCGGTCCATATCCGGAACCGGTCTCCCGGCTCGGGATCCGCGAGGCGCGCCTGGACCGGCTCGCGCCGGTCGGTGCCGTCCGGGGCGGTCCAGCGGGCCAGCACGTGTCTGCCCGCGTCGCCGCCCACCGGCTCCGGGTCGGCGGCCGGCGCCGGCCGCTCCAGCTCGCGCACCACGGTGGCCGTCACCAGGTGCCGGGACTGCTGCTGGGCACGGACGGACCGCTGCAGCGAACTGTGCGCCGCGCTCCCGGAGAAGACGCCGATCAGCGGCGCGGCCAGGGTGACGAGCAGCAGCGCGGTGAGCGCCAGCCAGGCCTCCGCGAGATCGGTGCCGCGGCGCAGCGGGTTGTGCCGCCAGCGCCACAGTCCGCTGATCGCACGCACCGTCCGCACCCCCTGCCCGGTCCTCTCACCGACCCCTCACGAGAGCCAACGCGCCGGGCCCGGCACCGGTTCCCGGCCCCGGCCGGGGCCGGGCTGCCGGCCCGTCAGGCCACGACCTCCAGCGGGTCGCCGACGCGGAGGGTGCCGGTGGCCAGCGGCACCAGGTTCTGGCCGAACAGGAGCCTGCCGTCGGCGGACCGGTGCCGGGCCAGGGTGTGCAGGGGCTCGCGTCCGCGCCCGGCGGTGTCCTGGTCGGTGGTGGTGACCACGCACCGGCCGCAGGGCTTGGCGACCCGGAAGGGGACGTCACCGATGGTGACGCGCGTCCAG
Organism: Streptomyces tendae; assembly: GCF_008632955.1. Taxonomy (NCBI): domain Bacteria; kingdom Bacillati; phylum Actinomycetota; class Actinomycetes; order Kitasatosporales; family Streptomycetaceae; genus Streptomyces; species Streptomyces tendae. The sequence goes on along the minus strand of NZ_CP043959.1, from coordinate 4,852,927 downwards.
TGGTCCTCCGCCCAGGGCTCGGTCCCCTCGATCACCACGTTCGGCCGGAAGCGGCTCATCGGCAGCGGGCCCTCGTCCGCGTGCTCGCCCCGCGCGATCAGGGAGTTGAGCCGGTCCAGGGAAGCGGTCGTGGTGAGCAGCAGCGGGTAGCCGTCGGCGAGGGAGACCGTCTCGCCCGGCAGCGCGTACGCCGGGTCCACCGGCCGGCGTACGGCCGGGTCGTCGAGGTGCACCAGGCGCACGCCGACGCCCAGGTGGTCGCTGCACCAGGCGTGCACCGCCGCGTCCTCGGCCGGGACGACCTCCACCTTGTCGCCGAAGAGGTTCGCCGGGACCGGCGCGCCGGACGCCGGGACGGGGACGGTGACGGGCTCCCGGCCGGGCGCGGACAGCACGACGCCGCCGCCGGGCAGGGGCTCGGCGGCGGCGAGGGCCAGGTGTGGGTGACGGCGCTGTGTGACGACCTTTCCCCCGTCGTCGATCAGCATCCAGCGCCGGTCACCGGCCGGACCCCAGCGCTCCACCTGGACCTCCCGGAGCGGCAGGCTCCGGAAGGCCTTGACCGGATGAATGTGAATCGAGCGCACAGAACCGTTCCGCATGGGGCCATCGTGCCATCAGGCGACGACGGCCCCGGTCGCTCAGTACCCCCGGTACTGCTGCTGAGGCTGCTGGTTGCCGTACGGGTCCTGGTACGGCGCGGGCGCCGGACGCGGGGCCGCGGGGCGCATCGCCTCGTACCCGGCGGGCTGCGGCTGGCGCGGCGGCTGCGGCTGGGGGCCGGGGTACCCGCGCGGCGCGGTGGCCTGCTGCGGGATGTACGCCGTGTGCGCCTGCTGGAGCGGGGCGGGCTGCGGCGCCTGGGGGTAGCCGTAGGACGGCTGGGACGGTGCCGCCGGGAGGGCCGGCAACGCCGAGGGAAGCGCGGGCAGATGACTGACCGGCGCCTCGTACGCGGCGGGGACCCGGATCGGGGCGATCTGCGGGGTGCCCCGCTCGGCCACGAGCGAGTCGTAGATCGGAGTGTCCGGGAAGGCAGCGGAGGAGTAGCCGCCGCCATACATGGAGCGGGGGGAGGTCATGGCACATAAGTTAAGCCCACGATGTGCTGGTTGGGGAGACCGATAAGAGGGTTGTTTTCCGCGCCCTGCGTGACTGGCGATCCCCAATCCGAGCGAACTTGGGGAAAACGGGCTTCTTGCCTCGTGATTTTCGTGTAAAGGCCGAGATCCTGGGGCGTTACCGGCGGTTGCGGGCGTGCTCCGTCCTTCTCGGGCGTGGGTGCCCCGGGCCCGGGGGAATAGGTTGGGCGGGCGAACACCGACGGATGCCGGGACCTGGCCCGGCGCGCGGCGACCTGTGATGGGGGCGGGACATGTCAATGCCGAAGGGATCGAACACACCGGTGCCGGCCACGGCACTGCGGGTGGACGTGGGCTGGCGCTCCGGCCCCGGAGTCCCGGACGCGGACGCCTCGGCACTGCTGCTGGCCGGCGGCAAGGTTCGCTCCGACGCCGACTTCGTCTTCTACAACCAGCCCGCCCACGCCTCCGGCGCCGTACGGCACGAGGGCAAGCGGCAGGCCGGGGGACAGGTCACCGACACCCTCCTCGTCGACCTCGCGCGCGTGGAGCCCGGCATCGAGACCGTCATCCTGGCCGCCTCCAGCGACGGCGGCTCCTTCGGACAGGTCCCCGGCCTGTACATCGAGGTGAAGGACGCCGCGAACGGCACACGGGCGGCCCGCTTCGACCCCTCCGGCGCCACGACCGAGACGGCCTTCGTGCTCGGCGAGTTCTACCGGCGCCAGGGCGCCTGGAAGTTCCGCGCCGTCGGCCAGGGCTACAGCAGCGGACTCGAGGGACTGGCCACCGACTACGGCATCACCGTGGACGAACCCCAGCACGCCGCCCCGCCGGCCACCGCGCACCGGCCCCCGGCGGCCCCGCCCGTCGCGCCCCCGGTCACCGTGCCGCAGCCCTCGCCCCCGCCGGCCGCACCCCCCGCGCCCGTCCGGCTGACGAAGGTGACGCTCACCAAGGCGGCGCCGTCCGTGTCGCTGACCAAGCAGGGCGGCACCTCGGGCGCCCTGCACGTCAACCTCAACTGGGAGGTGCGCAAGCAGTTCTCCGGCTGGGCCGGCAAGCTGGGCCGCCCGGTCGCCATGCACTCCGACCTCGACCTCGACCTGTGCGCCCTGTGGGAACTCACCGACGGCAGGAAGGGCGTCGTCCAAGCCCTCGGCAACGCCTTCGGCTCGCTGCACCAGCCGCCGTACGTCCACCTCGACGGCGACGACCGCACCGGTGCCATGGCGAGCGGCGAGAACCTCACCGTCAACCTCGACCAGAAGCACCTGTTCCGGCGCATCCTCGTCTTCGTCACCATCTACGAGGGCGCCCGCTCCTTCGCCGACCTGCACGCGACGGTCACCCTCCGACCGCAGCACGGCGCGCCCATCGACTTCTCCCTCGACGAGTGCACCGTCCCCTCCACGGTGTGCGCGCTCGCGCTCATCACCAACACCGGGGGCGACCTGATCGTCCAGCGCGAGGCCCGCTACCTGGTCCCGGAGCGCGGCGTCAGCCCGCAGCGCACCGTCGACCACGCCTACGGATGGGGCATGAACTGGACGCCCGGCCGCAAATGACGGGCCGTCAGCCCTCCTCCGCGGCGGTCTCCGGGCGGGCGTAGGTGCGGCCCTTCCAGGCGGCGCCCCGCCCGCGGCGGTGCTGCACCGCCGAGTCCACCGTCATCAGCAGATAGAGGAACGCGGTCACCGGCAGCAACGGCGCGAGCCACAGCGGCTGCCGGTAGTACCGCAGCATCGGTACGTACGTCCCCGCCATCACCAGCCACGCCGCCGCCCCCAGCAGCGCGCACGGCGCGTTCCCCGCCACCGCGCCCGCGGCCACCGCGACGGGCGGCACCAGGTACACCACCGCCAGACCGGCGACCGTACCCGCCAGCAGCGCCGGGTTGTGCCGCAGCTGGGCGTACGCGCTGCGCGACACCATGCGCCACAGGTCGGCCAGCCGCGGATAGGGACGCACGCTGTCCACCCCGTCCGCCAGCCCCAGCCAGACGCGTCCGCCGCTCCGCTTCACCGCGCGGGCCACCGCCACGTCGTCGATCACGGCGTGCCGCACCGCGTCCGGGATCCGCGCCCGCTCCGCGGCCTCGGCCCGCAGCAGCACACAGCCGCCGGCCGCCGCCGCCGTCCGGCTGCCCGGCCCGGCGATCCGGCGGAACGGATACAACTGCGCGAAGAAGTAGACGAAGGCCGGCACGACCAGCCGCTCCCACAGGCTCTCCACCCGCAGCCGCGCCATCTGCGACACGATGTCGAACCCGCCGGTCCGGGCGGCCGCCACCAGCCTGCGCAGACTGTCCGGGGCGTGGGCGATGTCCGCGTCCGTCAGCAGCAGATACTCCGGTCCCCGCGCCCGGGCCAGGGCCATCCCGTGCCGCACGGCCCACAGCTTGCCGGTCCAGCCGGCCGGCGGCTCACCGGGGGTACCGACGGTGAGCGGCAGACCTCCGAGCCGCTCCGCGAGCTCCCGCGCGAGCCGTGCGGTGCCGTCGGTGCTGCCGTCGTCGACCAGGAAGATCTCGGCCCGGCCCGGATAGTCCTGCGCGAGCAGCGACGGCAGGCTCGCGGGCAGCACCGCCGCCTCGTCCCGCGCCGGGACGACCACGCACACCTCCGGCCACACGTCGGGGTCGCGCGACGCCGGAAGCCGCACGTCCGTGCGCCAGAACCACCCCTGGAGAAGCAGCAGCCACAACCAGGCGGCGAGTGATACGGCGGCACTCCACACGATGGCGCTCACGTCCGCAGTCTGCCCCACGGCACGGTCCCGCAGCGGCTCATCGTCTATCGTGGCCGGGTGAAGATCGCGCTCATGGACTCCGGAATCGGACTGCTGGCGGCCACCGCAGCGGTACGGCGGCTGCGCCCCGACGCCGATCTGGTGCTCTCCCTCGACCCCGACGGCATGCCGTGGGGACCCAGGACCCCCGCGGACCTCACCCGGCGCGCCCTGTCCGTAGCCGAGGCCGCCGCCGTGCACCGGCCCGACGCGCTGATCGTCGGCTGCAACACCGCCACCGTGCACGCCCTCACCGCCCTGCGCGCCCGCCACGAGCCGGACCTGCCGGTCATCGGCACCGTCCCGGCCATCAAGCCGGCCGCGGCCGGCGGCGGACCGCTCGCCATCTGGGCGACGCCCGCCACCACCGGCAGCCCCTACCAGCGCGACCTGATCAAGAGGTTCGCCGACGGGGTGACCGTGACCGAGGTGCCCTGCTGGGGACTGGCCGAGGCCGTGGAGCGGGCGGACGACACGGCGGTCGACGCCGCCGTCGCCGCGGCCGCCGAGCTCACCCCCGACGACGTGACCACCGTCGTCCTCGGCTGCACCCACTACGAACTGGTCGCCGACCGCATCCGCGCCGCCGTGCAGCGCCCCGGGCGCCCGCCGCTCGCGCTGCACGGCTCCGCCGGCGCGGTGGCCGCCCAGGCCCTGCGGCGGCTCGGCGAGCACCCCGCCCCCGACGCGCCGGCCACCGGCTGCCTGACCGTGCTGCTCAGCGGGCGTCCGGGCAGCCTGCCCGCCCCCGCCCTCACCTACCCCGAGGGCGGACTGCTCCGGCCGGTCGTCCCCGCCCGGACGGCTCAGTGACGCTGTGCGACGCGGTAGCCGCGGAGCGGATTCTGAGTAACCTCAAAGCATGAGGGACCACCGCCCCGGCGAGCACAACCCCTACTCCGAGGTCTGGACCGGTCGCGCCACCGCCCGCTTCCAGTGGCTGCTGGCGCTGATCGGCGCCGCCTGCATGGCGCTCGGCATCGCGCTGGCCGTCGACTCCGCGTGGACGTCCGGGGTCGCGCCGCTCGCCATGGCCGTCGTCGGCTGCATCGCGGCCGGACTCCTGGTGCTGTTCGGCACCCTCGCCTTCGTGCACGTCGCGCTGCGGGTCGACCAGGACCACCTCGAGGTGCGCTGCGGCCACATCGGCGTGCCGCGCCGCCGCATCCCGCTGTCGCACGTCGCCGGGGCCGACTTCGCCCCGCACGTCACTCCCCGGCACTGGGGCGGCTGGGGGTACCGGTGGCGGCCCGAGAAGGGCACGGCGGTCGTCGTACGGCGCGGTGAGGGCGTGGTCCTGCGACTGGCCGACGGCCACACGTTCACGGTGACGGTGGACGACGCGGAGGCCGCCGTCACCGTCATCCGCGACCGGCTCCGCCTGGGACGCGCGGGCACGAAACTGTGAGGATGCGGGGGGATCGCGCTCCGGCAAGTGCGGAGGCCCCGTGCGCGCGGGTGGCGCGGACCTCCGGCCCGACGACCTCGTGGTCCTTCGCTCCTCACCCGGCCCGGTGACCGCCCCACCCGCCGACCGGCCGGGGCCCCGGGGAACGGTGTATCGGCCGACCGCGTCGTCGGCGGCCTAGGACCGTGGCTCACCGGTGCGGCGGGCCGGTTCGTCCGTGAAGGGGCGGGACGTGGCGAGGCCCGCCAGGAAGCCGCCGCCGGCCGTGACCGCCGTGAAGCTCAGGGCGTTGCCCACCGTGGCGACGAGCGCCAGCGCCGTCAGGGCCGTACCCGCCGTCAGCACCACCGGCGTCGAGCGCGGGCTGCGCCACAGCGCGTACAGCAGCCAGCCGAACGCCAGCGCCGCGAGCAGCACTCCGACGACGCCCTGCTCCGCCGCCAGCTGCAGCGGTGCGGAGTGCGGCTTGCCGTCGGACAACGGTGACCCGACCGACGTCGTGCTCAGCTCCCCGAAGCGACCCGGACCCACGCCCAGTCCCGCGTGCGTCCGTGCGAGGTCGAGCGCGTCCTGCCACAGCGCCACCCGGTGCGGGGTGAGCCGGCCCTCCAGCGACGCGGTGAACCCCTCCGGCACCGCGTCACCGGCGACGGCCCAGGTCAGCCCGACCGCGCCGGCCGCGGTCAGGCCCAGTACGGCGAGGACTGCGCCGCGGTGCCGTACGCGGCCGACGGCCAGGGAACACACCAGGAGCAGCGCGGCCGCCCCGCACCCCGCGGCCGAGCCCAGCACCGCCGAGGTCACCGCGACGCCCGCGGCGAGCAGCCACAGCGCGAACCGCGGCGCCGGTGCGGACGCCGCCCAGGCCGCGCAGCAGGCGGCGCCCGCCGCCAGGACCACCATGGCCGTCGTCGCCCCGGCGTGCCCGAGAGGAGTGGTGATCTGCGGACCCGGTGCCAGGTGGGGCACCCACGCCACGAGGGCGATCCCGGCCAGTGCGCCCGCGCAGGGGGCGGCCACCGGCAGCAGCGCCCCGCCGATGCGGCCCGCCGCGTACCCCGCCGCCACGGCCAGCACCGCGAGCAGCATGCCCTCGGGGCGGCCGTCCCGGGCCGCCGCGGTGATCAGCGGCCAGGCCGCGCACGCGCCCAGCACCACCACACCCGCCGCGTCCGGACCGGTCCGTCTGTCGCCGTCCGCGTCCGGACCGCCGGACGCCATGTCTGTGGAACCCACCCCGCACCCCGCCCCACCTCGTCGCCCCCGAGCTGACGGGCCTCGTCCGACGGCCCCGCGTCGGTCCCCACGGACAAGGCACCGGCACACGGTAACGGCTGGTGCCCCGTTTGGGGACGTGTGGTGACGACTCCGCGGAAACGTTGTCGCGCTCGTCCGCGGCACGGTGCCGTGCGGTGTTCCGCCCGCCCCGGGCCCGTATGACCGCGCTGTCCGGCCCCAGGTCACGCGCCGTAGACTCCCGGAGTGACCGTCACCGCAACCTCCGTCGGCGCGTCGGACCCGAAGCCGTCGCCGACCACGCCCTCGGCCGGGCGGAAGTGGCGCGCGCGCCTCGTCCCGGCCGGCGCCGCCGCGCTCGCGGGCCTCCTCCTCTACGTCAGCTTCCCGCCGCGCACCCTGTGGTGGCTGGCCCTGCCCGCCTTCGCCGTCCTCGGTCGGGTGCTGCGCGGCCGGAGCTGGAAGGCGGGACTGGGCCTCGGCTACCTCTTCGGGCTCGGCTTCCTGCTGCCGCTGCTGGTGTGGACCGGCGTGGAGGTCGGTCCCGGCCCGTGGATCGCGCTCGTGGTGATCGAGGCGGTGTTCGTCGCGCTGGTCGGCGCCGGTATCACCGTCGTGTCCCGGCTGCCCGGCTGGCCGGTGTGGGCGGCGGCGCTGTGGATCGCCGGCGAGGCGGCACGCGCGCGCGTGCCGTTCAGCGGCTTCCCCTGGGGCAAGATCGCGTTCGGGCAGGCGGACGGCGTGTTCCTGCCGCTCGCCGCGCTCGGCGGCACTCCGGTCCTCGGATTCGCCGTCGTACTGTGCGGCTTCGGTCTGTACGAGCTGGTGCGGCTCGCCCTGCGGGCGCGGCGCACCGGGACCCTGCACCGGGCCGCGGCGGTCGCCGGCGTGCTGAGCGTCGCCGTGCCGGTGGCCGGCGCGTTCGCGGCGCGAACGCTGGTGAGTGACGAGGCCGAGAGCGGCACGGTGACGGTCGCCGTCATCCAGGGCAACGTGCCCCGCCTCGGGCTCGACTTCAACTCCCAGCGCCGGGCCGTCCTCGATCACCACGCGCGCGAGACGGAGAGGCTGGCCGCCGAGGTCGCCGCCGGCCGCGCCGAGCGCCCCGACATCGTGCTGTGGCCGGAGAACTCCTCCGACATCGACCCCTTCGCCAACGCCGACGCCCGCGAGGTCATCGACCGCGCCGCCAAGGCCGTCGGCGCGCCCGTCTCGGTCGGCGCGGTGGTCTCCCGGGACGGCAGGCTGCTCAACGAGCAGGTCCTCTGGGACCCGGCGAAGGGCCCGGTCGACACCTACGACAAACGGCAGATCCAGCCCTTCGGCGAGTACCTGCCGCTGCGCTCCCTGGTGGGCGCGATCAACGAGACCTGGACCTCCATGGTCCGCCAGGACTTCAGCCGCGGCTCCGAGCCCGGGGTGTTCGAGATGAGCGGCGCCGGCGTCGGACTGGTCACCTGCTACGAGGCCGCCTTCGACTGGGCGGTGCGCGACACGGTCACCGCGGGCGCCCAGCTGATCTCCGTGCCGAGCAACAACGCCACGTTCGGGCGCAGCGAGATGACCTACCAGCAGCTCGCCATGTCCCGGGTCCGGGCCGTGGAGCACAGCCGCGCCGTCACCGTGCCGGTGACCAGCGGCGTCAGCGCGGTCATCATGCCGGACGGCACGATCACGCAGAAGACCGGCATGTTCGTCGCCGACTCCCTGGTGCAGGAGGTGCCGCTGCGCACCTCGCAGACCCCCGCGACCCGCCTCGGCACGCTCCCGGAGGCGGTCCTGGTCCTCGTCGCGGCGGGTGGCCTGGGCTGGGGAGTCGCCACGCGGCTGCGCGTCCGGCGGGCCGGCGGGCAGTAGCCCCGGACGCGCTCCGGCGCGCCCGGGAGGGTCCGCGCACGCCGGTTAGGGTCGGGACATGGCTACTCCTGACTTCATCCGCACCCTGCGCGCCTCGGCCGGACATCAGCTGCTGTGGCTGCCCGGCGTCACGGCCCTCGTCTTCGACGACGAGGGCCGGGTGCTGCTCAACCGCCGGGCGGACACCCGCAAGTGGTCGGTGATCGGCGGCATTCCCGACCCGGGGGAGCAGCCCGCGGCCTGCGCGGTGCGCGAGGTCGAGGAGGAGACCGCGGTGCGCTGCGTGGTCGAGCGGGTCGTGCTGATCCAGGCCGTGGAACCGGTGACGTACGGCAACGGCGACATCTGTCAGTTCATGGACATCACCTTCCGCTGCCGTGCCGTCGGCGGTCAGGCGCGGGTCAACGACGACGAGTCGCTCGACGTCGGCTGGTTCGACGTGGACGCGCTGCCCGAGCTGAACGAGTTCGGCAGCTTCCGCATCAAGCAGGCTCTCTCCGACGCGCCCACGTGGTTCGACCCCTCCTCCACATGGCTCGACCCCACTGGAAACCGCTGAACTGTGGGGTGTGACCACATGGGTCGACCGGGGCGTGCTGCCTAGGGTCGAGCCATGACCGCGCCCCGTGCCCTTCCGGCTCCCCACGACAGCTCCCTCGACCTCGGTGGCCGTACCGCGCTCGTCACCGGCGCCGCCGGCGGCATCGGCCGTGCCTGCGCCCTGCGGCTCGCGGCGGCCGGTGCCAAGGTCAGAGCCGTCGACCGGGACGCCGGCGGGCTGGAGGCGCTCGCCGCGTCGGCCGTGGACCTCGGCGGCAGCGTCGAACCGCATGTCCTGGACCTCACCGACCTGGACGCCGCCGAGTCCGCCGCGGCCGGGACCGACGTCCTGGTCAACAACGCCGGACTGCAGCTGGTCCGCCCCATCGAGGACTTCCCTCCGGACGTCTTCCACACGGTGCTCACCGTGATGCTGGAGGCGCCCTTCCGCCTCATCCGGGGTGCCCTGCCGCACATGTACGGGCAAGGCTGGGGCCGGATCGTCAACATCTCCTCCGTCCACGGGCTGCGCGCCTCGGCCTACAAGTCCGCGTACGTGGCCGCCAAGCACGGCCTGGAAGGACTGTCCAAGACCACCGCCCTGGAGGGCGCGGCCCACGGTGTCACCTCCAACTGTGTGAACCCCGCCTATGTGCGCACCGCACTGGTCGAGAAGCAGATCGCCGACCAGGCCCGCGCCCACGGCATCCCCGAGGAGCGCGTCGTGTCCGAGGTGCTGCTCCAGGACAGCGCGGTCAAGCGCCTCATCGAACCGGACGAGGTGGCCGACGCCGTCGCCTACCTGTGCGGCCCGCGGGCGTCCTTCGTGACCGGCACCTCGCTGGTCCTGGACGGCGGCTGGACCGCCCACTGAGGCACGAGCCGACCCCGGCCGGCCGTCGGCCGACGGAGTTGTCCACAGGCCTGACGGGGCGGCCGCCGGATGAGGAATCCTGAGACCCATGCCCCGCGATCACCCGCAGTCCGCCAAGCGCTCCGCCCTCGCCGCCGGAGCGCCGGACCGGCCCGCGCCGGGCGGCGCCCGGCCCGTGCCTGACGCCGCCCGGCCCGTGCCCCAGGCCGCCCGGCCTGCGCCCGACGCCGCCGAGGCGCCGTTCCTCGAGCTGCTGGCCCGCGGCGCCCCCGCCGAGGCGTACGAGCAGCCGGTGCTGCTGGCCCGAGCCGAGGGGCTGCCCGCCGAGCGGGTCGCCGCCCTGGACCGGGCCAAGCTGCTCGCGCTGCGCGTGCGCTCCGAGATGGAGGGGCGCCGCCGCCGGGAGGCGGAGCTGTCCGCGCTGTTCGAGACCGCCCACGACCTCGCCGGACTGCGCGACCTGGACGCCGTGCTGCGCGCGATCGTGCAGCGCGCCCGCTCCCTGCTCGGCACCGACGTCGCCTACCTCAGCCTGAACGACCCGGCCAGGGGCGACACCTACATGCGCGTCACCGAGGGCTCGGTGGCGGCCCGCTTCCAGCAGCTGCGTCTCGGCATGGGGGAGGGGCTCGGCGGCCTCGTCGCCCAGACCGCCCGCCCCTACGTCACCGACGACTACTTCCGCGACGGCCGCTTCCAGCACACCCATTCCATCGACAGCGGGGTGCGCGACGAAGGGCTCGTCGCCATCGTCGGGGTGCCCCTGACGCTCGGCGACCACGTCATCGGGGTGCTGTTCGCCGCCGACCGCCGCTCCCGGGTGTTCGAGCGGGAGCAGATCGCCCTGCTCGGCTCCTTCGCCGCGCTCGCCGCGGCCGCCATCGACACCGCCAACCTGCTCGCCGAGACCCGCTCCGCCCTCGCCGGCCTGGAGCGCGCCAACGAGATCATCCAGGACCGCAGCGCCGTCATCGAGCGCGCCTCCGACGTCCACGACCGGCTCGCCGAGCTGGTCCTGCGCGGCGGCGGAGTGCACGACGTGGCCGCCGCCGTCTCCGAGGTGCTGGACGGCACCGTCGAGTTCACCGAGGCCCCGGCGGCGCCCGCCGAGGCCCTGGAGTCCTCGCGCGCCGAGGGCCACGCCGTACGGCACGGGGACGACTGGACCGCCGCCGTCGCCGCCGGGGACGAACTGCTCGGCGCCCTCGTGCTGCGCGGCCACCCCGACCTCGACCCCGTCGACCAGCGGACCCTCGAACGCGCGGCCATGGTGACCTCGCTGCTGCTGCTGGCCCGCCGCTCCGCCGCCGAGGCCGAACAGCGCGTCCGGGGCGAACTGCTCGACGACCTGCTCGACGCCCGTGACCGCGACACCCGCCTGCTGCACGAGCGGGCCACCCGGCTGAGCGCCGACCTGGACGCCACCCACGCCGTGCTCGCCGCCCGGCTGGAGGGCGGCACCGCCGACGCCGACCAGGAGGCCGACGCCCGCAGACGGCTGTGGGCCGCGGCCTCCCACCTCGCCGCGACCCGGCAGGGCCTCGCCGCGGCCCGCGACGGCGGCACGGTCCTGCTGCTGCCGCTCGCCCCCGGCGACACCGCCACCGGCCTGGCCCGCCGCACCGCCCGCGAGCTCGGCACGGCCGTGCACGAACCGGTGACCGTCGGCGCCTCCGCCCCGGTCGGGCAGCTCCTCGCCCGCCCCGACACGGTGGCCACCGCCTACGCGGAGGCCCGGCGCTGCCTCGACACCCTGAGACTGCTCGGCCGCTGCGGCGACGGCTCCGCCGCCGAGGACTTCGGCTTCCTGGGCCTGCTGCTGGCGGGGGAGCGGGACATCGCCGGCTTCGTCGACCGCACCATCGGCCGGGTCGTGGCCTACGACGACCGCCGCGGCACCGAGCTGCTGCGCACCCTCGACGCCTACTTCGCCTGCGGCATGAGCCCCGCCCGCACCAAGGACGAGCTGCACGTCCACGTCAACACGGTCGCCCAGCGGCTGGACCGCGTCGGCCGCCTCCTCGGGGACGACTGGCAGAGCCCGGCGCGCGCCCTGGAGATCCAGCTGGCCCTGCGGCTGCACCGTCTGTCCGACATCACCCCGCCGCCCGCACAGCCCTGACCCCCGCACCGCCGGGGGCGGGGACGGGGGTCAGGGCGACGGGGCGGATCAGCGGGTGCGCGCCTCCTCGGCGGTCTCGGTCCTGACGGGCGGCGCGCCCGGCCCGTCCGCGGCGGACACGTCCGCCAGATCCCGGTGCCGGGTCTCCTTGGCCACCGCCACGGCGACGACCGTGAGCAGGCTCGCGGCGATGACGTAGAGCGCGATCGGGGTGGAGCTGCCGTAGTCCGACAGCAGCGCGGTGGCGATCAGCGGGGCCGGGGCGCCCGCCGCGACCGACGCGAACTGGGCGCCGATGGAGGCACCGGAGTAGCGCATCCGGGTCGCGAACATCTCGGAGAAGAAGGCGGCCTGCGGCGCGTACATCGCCCCGTGCATCACCAGGCCCACGGTCACCGCGAGCAGCAGGGCTCCGAAGCCCCCGGTGTCGATGAGCGAGAAGAAGGGGAACATCCACAGCCCCACGCCGACCGCGCCGATGAGATACACCGGACGCCGGCCCACCCGGTCCGACAGCGCACCCCAGGCCGGGATCACGGCGAAGTGCAGCGCGGAGGCGATGAGCACCGCGTTGAGCGCGGTCTGCTTGGACACCCCGGCCGAGGTGGTGGCGTACACCAGGATGAACGCGGTGATCACGTAGTAGCTGATGTTCTCCGCCATCCGCGCGCCCATCGCCACCAGCACGTCACGCCAGTGGTGGCGCAGCACCGCCACCAGGGGCATGCGCTCGGCGGGGGCGTCGGCCTTGCGGGCCTCGGCGCGCTGGAGTGCCTCCTTGAACACCGGCGACTCGTCGACAGAGAGACGAATCCACAAACCGACGATCACCAGGACCCCGGAGAGCAGGAACGGGATGCGCCAGCCCCAGGCCCCGAAGGCCGCGTCCGACAGCACGGCGGTCAGCAGCGACAGCACACCCGTCGCCAGCAACTGCCCGGCCGGCGCGCCGGTCTGCGGCCAGGAGGCCCAGAACCCGCGCCGGCGCGCGTCGCCGTGCTCGGACACCAGCAGCACGGCGCCGCCCCACTCACCGCCGAGCGCGAACCCCTGCACCAGCCGCAGCACGGTGAGCAGGACGGGCGCGGCGCTGCCGATGGTGGCGTGGGTGGGCAGCAGCCCGATCGCGAAGGTCGCCCCGCCCATCATCAGCAGGCTCAGCACGAGCAGCTTCTTGCGTCCGAGCCGGTCTCCGTAGTGCCCGAAGACCAGCGCGCCGATCGGCCGCGCGGCGAACCCGACGGCGTACGTCAGGAACGACAGCAGCGTGCCGACCAGCGGATCGGAGTCCGGGAAGAACAGCTTGTTGAAGACCAGCGCGGCGGCCGAGCCGTAGAGGAAGAAGTCGTACCACTCGATGGTGGTGCCGATGAGGGAGGCGGCGACGATGCGCTTGAGATTGTTCGGTGCTGGTGGAGCGGTAGAGGGCGACGACATCGGCACCACTTCCTGGGGATTCCGCGGGGACGTTTGCGTGTCGCCACACCGTAGGAACCCGCAGGTCAGGCGCACATGTGGCGGGACAACATAGTTCGAGGGTCGGCTATGCGCGCGACCACCATGCCGACGCATGGCCCGCTCGCCCGCGCGCGCAGCGTCCCGGCCGGCACCGTGCCTGGCGACGTACCGGGCGACCTCTCCTCCACCGACGCAGTGGCCGACGTGGACGACGTCGCGCAGGCCGAGGTGCGCCACCACGGCGACGGCGTCCGCCGCGTAGCGGTCCATGTCGTGCCCGCGGCCCACCTGGGCGGAACGCCCGGGTATGGAGCGGCGCCTGGGCCGGCGGATACCTCCGTCGTACCGGAGCTTCCTCTCGGGTGGGAACCCCAGCCACCGTGCCCGCCGCGCGGCCTCGTCGTCCGCGCCCCGCCGGTCACCGTCGTCCGGGGAGTCGGCCCATTCCCCGCTCCACCGGAGCAGGCAGATCCGCCAGTCGAACGCCGCGTTCTCCGTTACGCGCCGATGCTGTCACCGGCCGCTGACAACTCGTCAGGTGTGGACCTCTTCCGGCGGGGCATTCGCAAGCCTGGCGCCCCACCGTGGGACGGCTTCGGACGAGGGGAGAGGTACCGAGATGATCCTGCCGGCGGAGAAGGAGCTGCGTGCTGTGCTGGCCCGGTTCGCCCAGGCGCGTATCGAGCACGACGTGCTGCCCACCGGCCGCACCAGCCGGCTGCTCGAGGACGCCACCTACACGCTGTGCGTGATGACCGGCTCCCGTACCGCCGACGAGGCCCTGCGCGCGGCCGACGCACTGCTGGAGCAGTACCGGGCAGGCGGCACCGGCCTCCGCCGGGAGGACGAGACGCTGGCCGCGTGACGCCGCAGGGGTCGGCCGGTCAGCGCAGCAGCGGCAGTTCGTGCAGGTTGGTCTTCGCCAGCTCCAGCAGTTCGTCGCCCTGGCCCGAGAGCACCGTGCGCGTGGCGAACAGGGAGAAGCCCTTCACCTGGTCGTAGGTGAGGTTCGGAGGCAGCGACAGCTCCTGGCTCGCCGTGCGGGCGTCGACGACGGCGGGGCCGTCGAGGACGAGGGCCTCGCGCAGCGCGTCGTCCAGCTGCCCGGCCCGGTCGACCCGCACGCCGAAGATGCCGGCGGAGCGGGCGACGGCCGCGAAGTCGAGGTCGTCGAGGTCGGTGCCGTAGTTGACGATGCCGCCGGCCTTCATCTCCAGCTCGACGAACGACAGCGTGCCGTTGTTGAAGACGACGACCTTGACCGGCAGACGCAGATGGCGCAGCGTGATCAGGTCGCCCAGCAGCATGCTCAGCCCGCCGTCCCCGCAGAACGCCACGACCTGGCGCCGCCGGCCCGCGGCCGACTGGGCGCCGATGGCCTGGGGCAGCGCGTTGGCCATGCTGCCGTGGTTGAAGGAGCCGATCAGCCGCCGGCGGCCGTTCATCGTGAGGTAGCGCGCGGCCCACACGGTAGGTGTGCCGACGTCCGCCGTGAAGACCGTGTCGTCCGCCGCCAGCCGGTCCACCGCGGCGGCGACGTGCTGCGGGTGCATCGGCGCGTCGGTCGGCCTCGCCTCACCGAGCCGGTCCAGGTGGGAGCGCACGCGCCGGTAGTGCTTGGTGAGCTTCTCCGCGAACGCGCCGTCGGTCTTCGGCCGGAGCAGGGGCAGCAGCGCGGCGGCCGTGTCCTTCACCGTGCCCACGAGCGGCACCGTGACCCCGGTGCGCCGTCCGATGTGCTCGCCGCGGATGTCGACCTGGACGACGGGCACGTCCGGAGGCGGGTAGAACGGCCGGTAGGGGAAGTCGGTCCCCAGCATGAGCAGGGCGTCGCAGTGCTCCATGGCGCGGTAGCCCGAGCTGTAGCCGATGAGGCCGGTCAGGCCCACGTCGTAGGGGTTGTCGTACTCGAGGTGCTCCTTGCCCCGCAGCGAGTGCACGACCGGGGACCGCAGCGCGTCCGCCAGGGCCATGACCTCGGCGTGGGCGCCCAGGCAGCCGGCGCCGCCCAGGATCGTCACCCGGTCCGCGTCGTTGAGGACGCCGGCGGCCTCGGCGAGGGCGTCGCCGTCCGGCGTCACGTGCGACGCGGTCCTCAGGACCGGGCGCGCGAACGCCCCGGCGTCGCCGAGAGCGGCCAGCAGCATGTCCCCGGGGACCACGAGGACGGACACCCCGCCCCGTTCGACGGCCATCCGCATGGCGATGTGCAGCAGCCGCGGCACCTGCTCCGGGGTACTGGCGAGCTCGCAGTACACGCTGCACTCGCGGAACACGTCCTGCGGGTGGGTCTCCTGGAAGTACTCGCTGCCGATCTCCTCGCTCGGGATGTGGGCGGCGATCGCCAGGACGGGCACCCGGCTGCGCTGGGCCTCGTACAGGCCGTTGATCAGGTGGAGATTGCCCGGGCCGCAACTGCCCGCCGCGACGGCGAGGTGTCCGGTCAGGGAGGCCTCCCCGGCGGCGGCGAAGGCGGCCGTCTCCTCGTGCCGGACGTGCGTCCACCCGACGGTCCCGTTGCGGCGCAGCGCGTCGGTGAAGCCGTTCAGGGAATCGCCGGGAAGGCCGTGGACGCGGCGGACGCCGGAGGCGGCCAGTGCCTCGACCATGCGGTCTGCGACGGTCGTACTCATGGTGTGGCCCCTGTCTTCGGACTGCGTGGGGGAGAGAGGTCCCGTCGATCCCTGCGGCGGGCGTCGGCGCGGGCGGGACCGACGGCACCGGGAGCCGGCGTTACCCGAGCGGCTCGACCTGCGTGACGTTGTAGGACATGGAGGCGCGGAAGCCCATGCCCGCGCGGACGGGAGCCAGGTCCGCCAGTTCCTC
The DNA here is from genome assembly GCF_008632955.1 of Streptomyces tendae. Classification (NCBI taxonomy): domain Bacteria; kingdom Bacillati; phylum Actinomycetota; class Actinomycetes; order Kitasatosporales; family Streptomycetaceae; genus Streptomyces; species Streptomyces tendae. The sequence goes on along the minus strand of NZ_CP043959.1, from coordinate 4,836,734 downwards.
GCCCGGTGCCTGGAGCAGCTCGATCTCACTGGTACCGGTCCACACCTCGGCCACCTGCTGGTCGGCGTAGTCCATGCGGACCAGTTCGTGCACCGCGGGCTTGTCGTACTTGCCGACCTCCAGCGTGGGGAAGTGCCGCAGGTTGATCGTGTCCCGGCTGAGCAGGGCCGACGGGTCCTCCATCGGGGCCTGGAGCGTCACCCGCGCCGTGGCGAGGGTCCGCTCGTCGCAGGAGAGGGACGCCCCGAAGCGGGCGCCTGGCGACAGCGTCGGCGAGGCCTTGCCCGGCGAGGCGAACACCCGCGTCTGATGCACGTTGCCGGCCTTCTTCGGGAAGCCCTGGATCCAACCACGGGCCAGCGCGTGATGGTTGTCGACGTAGATGTACGGGCACCACGACACCGGCCGGCCCTGGTGACGGGCGTCGACCAGCACGAAGAACTCCCGGTACTGGCTGCGGACGGGGTCGAGGTACTCGTCCTGCTCGCCGTTGAACTGCCAGTCCACGAAGAAGGCGACGACCCGGCCGGAGGTGTCCGGATCCGGGTCCAGTCCCTCCGGCAGCGTCGCCTCGGCCGCGGCGGGCTCCGTGAAGAACTCGACGCCGACGATGTCGCCGGCGTAGTGCCACGGCGGTGTCGGGGCGATGTTGGCCTCGCCCTTGGGGGACAGCGGGACGGCGTAACCCTTCAGCATGAGCGTCTCCTCCAGGTTCGTACGGCTCGGTTCAAAGGGGGTCGAGGGCGGACGAGTTGGGGAAGCGGAAGCGGGCGGACGGCTGCCTCAGGCGCCGGCGCGGCCCTCGGCGAGCCATTCCGCCTCATGGCCCGGATCGGGAAGGACGCGGCCCGCCTCGACCGCGGAGCGCGCCGGGCTGTCGAGGATCACCACCATGACGTGCTCCCGCGGGATGCCGGACGTACGCGACGCGGCCTCCGCGAGCGCGAGGGCCAGCCGTGTCGTCCCGTCCTGCGGATGACCGCGCCGCGCCCAGCCGTTGATCAGCAGGGGAGTCCCGGGACGGCCGCCGACGTGGACGTTCTCCGGTGGCATCTCCGCGAGGACGACGTTGACGTAGTCCGGCGGTACGTGGTTCATGTCGGAGTGGATGGTGGTGATGCCGGCGGCGAGTTCGTCCTTGACGTCGGGTGTCAGGGATCCCTGGACGTAGGTGCAGGTGTAGACGGGCATGAAGCGTCCTGGGTCGGGGGCACGGGTGTGAGGGGAACGGCACGCGGCGTGGCGGCCCGCCGTCCTGTGCGCCCGCGGCACCGCGTACTCTCCGGCGCGGTGACGACGCGGGCGGCCGGCGGCCGAGGCACCGAGTGAACTCGCCACCAGATGACCAGCATCACCCATTGGGCGGAGAGTCGCAGCTCGAAAGCGGGGTAGGGCGGCACGCACCGGGGTGGAGGGGGTGTGCGACCGTTGGGGGTATCGGCGCTTCCGTCCCGACCGGAGTTGCTCATGACCACAGCGCGTGACCTGGCCCTCGTCTCCGCCGACCCGCCGGGCGGGGCCGTCGTGGAGCGGGGCGACCTGTCCCTCGCACTCGCCGGGGCGGAGCTGATCGACCTTCTCGCGGCGGGCGCGCTCACCCTGGACGGCACCCGCCTCGTCCCCGGCGGGCCGCCGGGGACGAGTGACGCCCTGCTGTCCGAGGCGGCGGAGCGGCTGCGGGACGGCGGGCCCGGCGAGAGCGTGGAGGACTGGCTCTGGCGCCGTGGCCGCGACCTCGCCGCCCGCTACCGTGCCGTGCTCGAGGAGGAGGGGCTGGTGCCGCCCGAGCGACGCGGCCGCAACCCGCTGCGCCGGCACCGGGACGCAGCGGCCGACCCGTCGGCGGCCGCGCGGGCCAGGGAACGGTGGGCGTCGGGCGACCCCGTCCTCGGCGCCCTCGCGGCCGCCGCGGGGCTGACGGAACGGGGGAGCGAGGAGCAGTCCGACGGGCTCACCGACGACCACGCCGCCGTGCTGGCCGCCGTGCTCCAGGCGGTCACGGAACTGGCCGGCGAACGGCAGCGCAGGACGATCGAGGCCGCCGCCTTCGACAACATCTGGCGCGGTAACTGACGCACGCGCCCGGCCCGGCCGCCGGGGTGCGTGCGGGACGTGGACCACGCCTTCCGTGACCCGGTCCCGGCCGTCCCGTGTTGCCGCGCCCGCACAGCGGTGGTGGGATGGACACGCTCTTGCGTGCGACGCGGGAGGAGGTGACGCCGGGCGGCGCCCGCCCGCCCCCAAGCCGGCCGCCGTCCGTCGGACCTCGGTCACGGCGATCCGGCGCGCGACCGAACTCCTCTCTGTCCCACCCCAGTTGCAGTGCGCAGTCCGCACCCGCCGTCCACGGCGTCCGAGCCGCCCGAGCGGCGTCGAACCGGCCTCGGGGGCTGCCGCTGCCGGCCCCGGAGTCACGCCATGAACACTTACCGAGTCGCGCAGGTACCCACCGCGAACGGATCCTTCGAGATCGTCGAACGCGAGCTGCCCCGTCCGGGCTTCCGTCACGTGCGCATCGCCGTGGAGGCTTGCGGGGTCTGCCACAGCGACGCCCTCTTCGTCTCCGCCGGCATGCCCGGTACGCCGTTCCCGCTCGTCCCCGGGCACGAGGTCGCCGGACGCATCGACGAACTCGGTGACGGCGCCGAGGACATGGGCTGGCAGGTGGGGGAGCGGGTCACCGTCGGCTGGTTCGGCGGCAGCTGCTGGCACTGCGTCCCCTGCCGCCGGGGCGACTTCATCGTCTGCGACAACCTCAAGATCCCCGGCTACGCCTACGACTGAGGCGACGTCGGTTCGCGGAGGCGATCGTCGCTCCCGTCGACGCCCTGGCCCGTATCCCCGAGGCGCTGACGGCCCCCGAGGCGGGACCCATGGCCTGCGCGGGCGTCACGACGTACAACGGGCTGCGGCGCAGCTCCGCCCGGCCCGACGACCTGGTGGCCGTGCAGGGCATCGGCGGCCTGGGGCACCTGGCGGTGCAGTTCGCGGCGGCCATGGGCTTCGAGACGGTGGCCGTCGCGCGGGGCGCCGACAAGGCGGACTTCGCCAAGCAGCTGGGCGCCCATCACTACGTCGACAGCACGGCGGGGCCGGTCGCGGAGGCCTTGCGGTCGCTGGGCGGCGCCAAGGTGGTCCTGGCCACCGCGGGCAACGCGGAGGCCATCGCCTCGACGGTGGACGGCCTCACCCCGCGCGGTGAGCTCGTCGTCGTCGGCGCGACCGCCGACCCGATGCCGATCAGCCCCTTCCAGCTGATCCTTCAGGGCCGGCTGGTGCGCGGTCACCCGTCCGGGACCGCGCAGGACGTGCAGGACACCATGACCTTCGCCGCCCGGCACGGCATCCGCCCCCTGACGGAAACCCTGCCGCTGAGCGAGGCGAACACCGCCTACGGCAAGATGATGGACGGCAGCGCCCGGTTCAGGATGGTCCTCACCCCCTGACCCCGCCTGCCCGACCCTCGTGAACGGCCCCGTGCGCGAGTCGCGCGCACGGGGCCGTTCACGGGCGTCGGGCCTACTACCTCAGGCCGCCGTGCCGTCGCTGTCCCGGTACGTCTCCAGGACGCGCAGCCACACCTCGCTGATCGTCGGGAACGCGGGGACCGCGTGCCACAGCCGGTCCACCGGCACCTCACTGGTGACGGCGACGGTCGCCGAGTAGAGGAGTTCCTGCACGCCGGGGCCGACGAAGGTCACGCCGACGATCGTGCGGCGCGCGCTGTCCACGAGCACCCGTGCCTTGCCCCGGTACCCCGTCGCGTACTGGACCGCGCCGGCGACACTGCCGATGTCGTAGTCCACGACGTCGACCTTCAGGCCCGCGCGTTCCGCGTCCCGCGCGGTCAGGCCCACGGACGCCACCTCGGGTTCCGTGAACACCACTTGGGGGACGGCGGCGCTGTCGGCCGTCGGGGCGTGCCGTCCCCACCTGCCGTCGTCGAGCGGCTCGCCCTTGGCCCGCGCCCCGATCACGGCACCCGCGATGCGCGCCTGGTACTTGCCCTGATGGGTCATCAGCACACGGTGGTTGACGTCGCCGACGGCGTAGAGCCACCCCTCGGGGACGTCCGTGACGCGGTAGGAGTCGTCCACGGACAGCCAGTCGCCCGGGGTCAGGCCGACGGTGTCGAGACCGATGTCCCCGGTGTGCGGCGCGCGGCCGGTCGCGAACAGGATCTCGTCCGCGACCAGGGAGTTCCCGTCGTCCAGGGTGATCCGTACCGGACCGTCCCCTCCGTCGTCGCGGGCGACGGAGGCCACCGACGTGCCGAACCGCAGGTCCACCCCGGTCTCGCGCAGCGCGTCCGCGACCATCTCCCCGGCGAACGGCTCCATCCGGCCGAGCAGTCCGCCGCGCCCGCGCACCAGCATGGTCACCCGGGACCCCAGCGCCTGGAACGCCGTGGCCATCTCCACGGCCACCACGCCGCCGCCCACCACCGCGAGGCGCTCCGGCACCTGCCGGGCGGCCGTCGCCTGCCGGTTGGTCCACGGGCGGACGTCCTCGAGCCCCGGCAGGTCGGGGAAGGCGGTGACCGTGCCCGTGCACACACCGACGGCGTGCCGCGCGGTCAGCCGTACGGTCTCCCCGTCGGGGGTGTCCACGACGACCTGGCGGGGGCCGTCCAGCCGGCCGTGCCCGCGCACCAGGTCCACGGAGACGGAGTCGAGCCATGCGACCTGGTCCTCGTCCTGCCAGTGCGCGGCCATCTCGTCGCGGTGCTCGAAGACGGCCGCGACGTCCAGGGGGCCCTCGACCGCCCGCCGGAGTCCGGGGACGCGCCGGGCGTCGGCGCGCGCCAGCACGGGCCGCAGCAGCGCCTTGCTCGGCTCGCACGCCCAGAACGAGCATTCACCGCCGAGCAGTTCGTTCTCCACGATGACCGTGGTGAGTCCGGCGGCGCGGGTGCGCTCGGCGAGGTTCTCCCCCGTCGGTCCCGCACCGAGAACCACCACGTCGTAGGCCGGGGAAGTGCCGTTCATGCCCGCTCCCGTGGTCGTCGGCTGGTCGGCTTGGCCATGTCCTCCCCAGTGTGCTCCTCCGGGCACGACATCGCCCGGCGTGCGGTGACGCACCGCCCGGCCGCTCCCGGTCCGGTACGGAGCGGCACGTAGCATGGCGCCATGTCACGCGTCGCGCGGAAGGACCCCGCTGAGCAACGGCCCGAGCCCCTCACCCCGGACGAGGAGGCCGTGGTGCGCTCACTCAGCCGCGTCATCTACGCGCTGCCCCGCGCCATCGACGCCGACATGCTGCGCGAGCAGCGCATGTCGCTCGTCGAGTACCTGGCGCTGGTGAGCCTGTCGGAGGCCCCGGACCGGCAGCTGCGCATGAGCGAACTCGCCGCGTCGGTCGAGATGTCCCTCAGCGGCATGACCCGCCTGGCGACGCGGCTGGAGACCCAGGGGCTCATCCGTCGGATCCGGTCCGAGGAGGACGCCCGGGGTCTGAACGCCCGGCTGACCGACGCGGGCCTGGCCCGGCTGGAGGAGGCGTGGCCCAGCAACCTCGCCTCGGTGCGGCGCCACTTCCTCGACCACCTGACGGAGCTGGACCTCAGGAAGCTCGCCGCGGCGCTGCAGAACGTCGCCACATGACCGTGCGGCGGACCCGTGAGATCCGCCGCAGCGTCGCGTCCCGGAGCGGGAGGCGCGTCACCGGCCCGCCCTCCGTGGCGTCCGCGCCCGTCACCAGGCGCTGGAGCCGCCGTCGACGGCGTAGTTGGCCCCGGTGATGTACGACGCCCGGTCCGAGGCGAGGAAGGCGGCCAGCTCCACCACCTCCTCGGGGCGCCCGAAGCGCTTGAGGAGCGTCTTGGCGGTGATCGCCTCGCGCAGCGCCTGGTTGTCGCCGAGGTCCCGGTCGCTGGCCGGGGTGAGCACCGGACCCGGGCTGACGGCCACCGCGCGGATGCCGTGCGGGGCGCCCTCCAGGGCCATCTGCCGGGTCATGCCGATCACTCCGGCGTTGGCGGCCGTGTGCGCCACCATCGGGGGGTGCGCGCCGGCGATCATCCCCGCCTCCGAGGCCACGTTGATCAGCACGCCGCCGCCACGCGCGACCAGATGCGGCCAGGCGTACTTCGACACGAAGAAGGGGATGTCGAGTTCGCCCGCCACGGTCGTCCGCCAGTCCTCCACGGAGAAGTCCGGCAGGGGACCGAAACGCTGCAGGGCCGCGTTGTTGTAGACCACGTCCAGGCCGCCGTACACGCCCGCGGCGTTCTCCACCAGCTCGCGCACCTGCTCGGGGTCGGTGAGGTCGACCGGCGCGAAGCCGGTCATCAGGCCGCCCGCGGCGCGCACCATGTCGACCGTCCCGGCGTTCCCGTCGGGGTTGATGTCGGCGCCGACGACGCGCGCGCCCTCCCTGGCGAAGACCAGGGAGGCGACCCGTCCCATGCCGCCGCCGGTTCCGGTGATGAGGACGATCTTCTCGTCGAGTATGCCCATGAGGAAAAGCTCCAGATCCGGTGTCCGTGCCACATGCCGGACATGTCCTTGCTTGACGAAGCAAGTGTGCGTCGCGCGGACCCGCGCGTCAAACGACGTCGTGAACGGGGGAGAGCCGGCGTCGTCCGGTGGGTGCGCGGGTCAGCGGCCGGGCAGGCGCTCCGTGATCTCCTGCACGATCCAGCCGTTGCCGTCCGGGTCGTCGAAGGACAGGAACGAGCTGTAGCTGCGTCCCTCGGGGTCGCGGCCCGACAGCCGTGCCTTCGTGCCCCCGTGGTGGAAGACCCCGCCGGCGTCGTGGAACACCTCGCTCACGGTGACACCCCTGCGCGCCAGCTCCTCGCGGGCCGCCTCGATGTCCCGCACGACGAGGTGCAGTCCCTCGGCCGATCCCGGCGCGGCCTCGCTGACCTGGTCACCGAAGATCACCGAGCAGGCGGACCCCGGCGGTGTCACCTGCACCACGCGCAGACCGTCGTCGGCGGTGAAGTCGGCGTCGAGCCGCCATCCCAGACCTTCGTAGAAGCTCTTCGCACGGTCGACGTCGGACACCGGAACCACTGCCACTTCGAGCTTCATGTCCATGGTGGACCCTTCCTGTTCTGCGTCGGTCACGCCGGCTCCGGACGGAACCGCCGTGCGGTCACGGGGACAGCAGCTGCTGCCCGCCGTCGATGTCGTACGTGGCGCCCGTCACGGCCTCGTTGCACATCAGGTGCACGGCCAGTGCGGCCACGTCGTCCGGGCCGACGACCCGCCTGATCGGGAGGGCGGCGCGCAGCTGCTCCCGCCGCGCCTCCAGCCCGTCGCCCAGCAGCGACGCGGACAGCGGCGTGTCGACGAAGCCGGGCGCGACGAGATTGACCCGCACCGGTGCCAGTTCGAGTGCCAGATTCGCGGTCAGGGCGGGCAGTGCGGCGGTGAGGGCCGACGTCACGGCCCCGCCGACGGAGGGGCGGCGGCCACCGGTGCCGCCGACGAACACCAGCGTCCCCGCGTCACGGACCACGGCGGCGCCGTACTTGGCGACGCCGAGGCTGAGGGCGAGGCGCTGCCCGAAGACGGCACGCGCCTCGTCGACGTCCATCTCGGCCAGCGGCATGTACCAGGGGGCGCCGGCGGTCGAGACGACGTGGTCGACCGCGCCGGGCAGGTCCGCGAAGAACCGCCGCAGGGCGTCGGGGTCGGCGGCGTCCACGGTCGCCGTCCGCTCCGCCCCGACGTCCGCCGCCGCTCGATCCAGCCGTTCCCGGTCGCGTCCGGCCATCACCACCCGGGCACCGTGCGCCCGTGCCTGACGTGCCGTCGCCAGTCCGATGCCGGAACTCGCGCCGATCACCACCACGGTCTGGCCCGCCAGGTCACGGGGGAGAGGGGCGTCGCTCGCCATGGGTGCCTCCGGCGTCGGTGCGCGGGACGGCCCGGTCACGGACCCGGGCGGCAGGGTCCCGCATCAGACAAGGGACGGGCCGCCGCGCAACTGGGGGTACAGCGCGGTGGGCCCTTCCGGCAGGGCCGCCCGGACCCGCCGGCTGACGTCGTCGCCGAGCACCTCGGGCTGCCCGGCCGCGACGCCGTCGAGGGCGGTGCGGGCCACCTCGCCGGGGTCGGACTTCGGCCCCGGCACGCCCGCCGCCATGTCGGTCGCGAGATAGCTGACGTGCAGGGCGGTGACCTGGGTGCCCTGGCCGGCGAGGGCCAGGCGCAGGGCGTTGGTGACCGACCACTCGGCGGCCTTCGCCGCGGCGTACCCGGCGCTGACCGGGATGGACACCCAGGACAGCACGGAGAGGACGTTGACGACGGCGCCCCCGCCGTTGCGTCCGAGCACCGGGGCGAAGGCCCGGCTCATCGCGAGCGTGCCCACCACGTGCGTCTCGAACTCCCGCCGGAACGCATCAAGATCGCCGTCGAGGATGTGGGCGCGGGTGGTCGACCCCGCGTTGTTCACGAGCAGCGTCACGTCCGGAGCCGCTCGGGACGCCGCGGCCACGGAGTCGTGGTCGGTGATGTCCACGGCCACCGGGACCGCCCCCGGTACGGCGACCTTGCCGGGGTCGCGGGCTCCCGCGTAGACCTTGGCCGCCCCCGCGTCGAACAGGGCGCGTACGAACTGCTCCCCGAGTCCTCGGTTGGCGCCCGTCACGAACGCCACGGATCCTTCGAGCTTCATGGAGACCTCCCCCGGCGCGGGGACAGCCGCCACGGACCACCGGTCGGGAGGCGGTTCGAGGCCGTGGCCGGCCGTTCCGACGCTACAGCGCGGGGCTGCGCGCCACCACTCGAACGGCCGAGCGGGCACCCGGCGTCCAGGCGCCCGTGGCGCGTCGGAGCGGGCCTCATCCTCCCTGGAGCAGACGGTCGAACGGCTGGGGATCGTCGTAGGGGTGGTCGGCGGGCGGTGTCTCGTCCCGCCGGCCCACCTCGCGGGCCAGTTCCCGCGCCGCCCGCCCGACTGCTACGCGAAGAAGGGACTTCGTTCCCCGCCGTTCCGCTCGACGCCGTCGGCCGACCGGCCGTGCCGGGTGCCGGTGCGCGACGGCGCGGACCGGGTGTGTCCGTGCGCGTCGTTGAGTGGCGTGACCGCCGGTGGCCGGCTCGGCTCAGGTCGCGACCTTGTGCAGCGCCGCGGCCAGCTGCCCGAGGTCCAGGCCCGCCAGATGGTCCAGGAAGTACCGGCGGACGGCGGCCAGGTTGGTGGGCCATGCCTCCTCCAGCCGTCGGAGGCCCGCGTCCGTGAGGGCCGCGTTCCAGCCCCGGGCGTCCTCCGGGCAGCGGGTCCGCCGGACGAACCCCTGGCTTTCCAGCCGCTGCACGACGCGTGTGGTGCCGCTCAGTGACATCTCGCAGGCGTCCGCGAGGTCGCTCATGCGCAAGCGGCGGTCCGGGGCCTCCGACAGGTGCATCAGGGCCAGGTACTCCGTGTTGGGCAGCCGCTGCTCGCGCACCATGTCCGCGTCGATGGCGCGCGGCAGCGCGTGGATGAGCCGGGGGAGGGCCCGCACCACGGCTTCCTCGTCGGGGGTGAGAGGTCGCGGCCCGGCCGGGGCGGGATCTGGAGTCGCGGTCGCCATGCCCAGATGGTTGCACGGCGAAGTATCTTCGGCAAACGTCGCGCCGTTCCGGGGCGTCCGCCCACCGTCAGGGGCCGGGAGGGGTGCCGATCCGCCGGCCGAGGTCGAGTTCCACGCCGTCGGGCTTCTGGAGCCCGGCCTCGAGGAGCCGCTCGACGCGGTGCGCGTTGACCGGGCGGCCGGACGTGCGGAAGAACGCCGAGAGCGCGGCGCCGAACTCCTCGACGGGAGGCTCGGTGACCGCGTCGACGAGCGACTTGGTCTCCCGCACGGCCGTCCTGTCGAACCCGGCGATCCTGCGGGCGAAGCCGTCGACGACGCGTTCCAGCTCACCGTCCGGCAGGACGCGGTTGACGTAGCCGTACCGCTCGGCGAGGTCCGCGGGGAAGTCGTCGGCGCCCAGGAGGATCTCCAGCGCACGCCCCCGGCCCAGCATCCTGCCCAGCCGTCCCGTGGGATCGCCGCCGGGCACCGACCCGACACCGACCTCGAAGTGGCCGAGGACGGCGTCCGGCCCGGCGAACCGGATGCCGGTGGCCAGCGCGAACTCGCTGCCGGCACCGCGGGCGCGGCCGTTGATCTCGCTGACGGTGACGGCGGGGACCGTGGCCAGGCGGTACACGTTGTCGGCGTAGGGGTGCAGGCCGGAGGCCGCCGATTTCATGGCGGCCACCCGCGAGCGGTCCGCCGGCATGTCGTAGTGCGCCATGAAGAAGTCCGGGTTGGCGCTGCGGAACACCACCACCGTGAGCTCGGGAGCCCGCTCGATGCGGGTGATCAGGTCCGCCAGCTGCTCGATGGTGTCGGGGTCGATCAGATTGATCTCCCCGTTGGAGAAGGTGACCCGCCAGTAGGAGGGGCTGATCTCCCGGACATCGAACTGGGTCTCGCCGCTCATCGGCTGCTCCCGTCTGCGGGGGAGGGGGGCGGACCCCGTGGTCCGCTGCCCAATCCAGGCCAGTACCGCCCGAATGCCCTGCGCGGAGGACCTGGGTCGGCAGGCGTCCGCCCCCTCGCCGACTTACTTGACTCGTCAAGCACATAGTCGTACCTTCGTCATGAAATTGCTTGGCGAGGCAATTTCTTCGTGATTTCCCACGCTGTTTCCGCACGAAAGGTCGGTCATGACCAAGATTGGCATCATCCTCGGCAGCACCCGCCCGGGCCGCAACGGCGAGGCCGTGGCCCGCTGGGTGCACGAGGTCGCCGCCCGGCGCACCGACGCGGAGTTCGAGATCGTCGATCTCCTCGACTACGAGCTCCCCGTCCTGGACGAGCCGTACCCGGCGTCCCTGGGCAACTACACCCGGCCGCACACCGGACCCTGGGCCGAGAAGATCGCGTCCCTGGACGGGTTCGTCATCGTGACGCCGGAGTACAACCGCTCCGTGCCGGGCGCCCTGAAGAACGCCATCGACTACCTCTACGCCGAGTGGAACAACAAGGCCGTCGGGTTCGTCAGCTACGGATCGGTCGGCGGCACCCGTGCCGTGGAGCACCTGCGCGGCATCGCGGGGGAGCTGCAGCTGGCCGACGTCCGCTCGCAGGTGGCCCTCTCCCTGTTCACGGACTTCGAGAACTTCAGCACCTTCAAGCCCGCGGACGTCCAGTACGCCACCCTGACCACCACCCTGGACCAGGTGGTGGCCTGGGCCAAGGCGCTGGAGCCGCTGCGCGCCGCCTGAGCGGCAGCGCCCCGGCCCGCCCGGACGGGACGCCGGTGCCGGCCCGGGACAGCCCCGGGCCGGCACCGACGGCCGTGTTCCGGCGAGATGTGCCGTACGCCCACCGGACCGCGGCGTGATGGTGTGTCATCGGGGCATGGCGGTCGAGGTGGGCATGGGGCCCGAGGTGGGCGGGGCGGGAGCCGGCGGGCTGGACGAGGCCGTGCGGGCGCTGCGGGAATGGCAGCACGAAGGGGCGCCCGTACAGCTGCACCCGGGGGACGTGGGCTGGTTCCTGCGGTTCGGTGACGGCGCGGCCGCTGAGGCGGTCAGGGTGTGGCGGCGCGGCGGAGAGACCGTCGCCGTCGGCCTGCTGGACGGCCCCGACCTGCTGCGTCTGGCCCTCGCGCCCGACGCCCGGCGGAACGAGGACGTGGCGCGGCGGCTCACCGCGGACCTCACGGACCCCGGGCGGGGTGTCCTGCCCGGGGGGACGGTGTACGTCGAGGCCCCGCGGGGCGCGCTGGTCCGGGAGACCCTCGCCGACGCCGGCTGGAAGGACGACGAGCCGTGGACACCCTTGCACCGTGACCTCGCCGCTCCGGTGCCCGGCACGGGCGTACGCATCGAGGTGACCGGACCGGACGATGCGCGGGTGCGCAGCGCCGTGCAGCGGGCCGCGTTCGCCAACTCGGCCTTCACGGAGGACGCCTGGCACGCGATGGCCGCCGCCCCGACGTACGCCGACGCCCGCTGCCTGGTCGCGTACGACGAACGGGGCGACGCCGTGGCGGCGGTGACCGTGTGGTCGGCCGGCCCGGGGCGTCCCGGGCTGCTGGAACCGCTGGGGGTGCACCGGGACCATCGCGGCCGGGGCCACGGCCGGGCGGTCACCCTCGCCGCGGCGGCCGCACTCCGGGAGCTGGGCTCGTCGAGCGCCGTGGTGTGCACCCCCAGCTCCAACACGGCCGCCGTCGCCACCTACGCGTCGGCCGGTTTCCGGCGTCTTCCCGAGCTCCGGGACCTGCGCCGGGACGCGGCACCCCGGCCCGCCGCGGTACCGCGCCCGGCTGGGTGATCACCGGTGGCGGGGCACAACGCCCGCTCATAGCTTCGGCTCCATGAACAAACGTCACATCGTGTATCTCGCCTGCACCACCGCCGTCGTGGCCGCGGGGATCGGTGCCGCCCCGTCGTCCCATCTGACGACCGTGCACCGCGTGCAGCCGGGGCAGTCCATCCAGAAGGCCGTGGACGCGGCCAAGTCGGGGGACACCGTTCTCCTGGCCGCCGGCACCTACAGGCAGAGCGTCGACATCAAGAAGTCCGGCATCACCCTGCGGGGTGACGCCGCGGGCCGCACCGTGCTGCGGCCGGCCGCGAAGGCGGGCACGTCCGCCTGTGCCAAGGCAGGCAACGGCGTCTGCGTCACCGGCACCGACAAGAAGCCGCTCAAGAACGTCTCCGTACGCCACCTGACGGTGCGTGGATACGCCAAGAACGGGGTGTGGGCCACCGCGACCGACAACCTCAAGGTCCGCCACGTCATCGCCGAGAAGAACGGTCAGTGGGGCATCGCCCAGGAACGTTCCGTGCGCGGCGTGCTCAGCCACAACGTCACCCGGAAGAACGGCGACGCCGGACTGTTCGTCGCCAACACCGTCGACACCGAGGAAGGCGCTCGGGACGCCAAGAAGACGGTGATCCGCTACAACAAGACCGCCGAGAACCGCGTCGGCGTCACCGTGCGCCGGCTGCGGAACCTCAGCGTCGACCACAACGAGGCCACCGGCAACTGCGCCGCCGTGTTCGTCGTGGGCGACGAGTCCAAGCCCCGGGCCGGCCACCTGAGCGTGTCCTGGAACAACATCCACGGCAACAACAAGTACTGCGCCAAGACGCCCCGGCTGCCCTTCCTCCAGGGCTCGGGCATCGTCCTCACCGGTGTCGAGGAGACCCGCGTGGCCTTCAACCGGGTCGAGAACAACAAGGGCACCTCCCCGCTGTCCGGCGGCATCGTGCTGTTCAAGAGCCTCGTCGGCACGCCCAGCGAGCGCAACGACGTCCGCGACAACCTGGTGACCGGCAACAGCCCGGCCGACCTGGCCAACCGCGACACCGCGAAGACCAACACCTTCAGCCGCAACACCTGCACCCTCTCCGAACCCGCAGGAATGTGCTGACCCGTCAGCCCTCCCCACCCCACCCCCCACCCACGGCACAACAGCAGAAGCGAGGCAACGGATGACCACCGTTGATCCGGCTCCCCCGCCGCCCATGCGGCTGAGGGAGCTCGTATTCGGGGCGGCCTGCGCGGCCGCCGTTCGCGCGGCCGTCCGCCTGGGCGTGCCCGACGCGCTGGACGACGACCCCATGACCGTCGACGACCTGGCGGCGGCGGTGAAGACCCAGCCGCACACCCTGCGCCGGCTGCTCCGCGCGCTGTCGTGCCAGGGCGTCTTCACCGAGAACCCCGACGGCAGCTTCGAGCACACGGAGATGTCCCGGCTGCTGCGCGAGGACGACCCGCACAGCCTGCGCTACATCGCCCTGTGGTGCACCGAACCCTGGACCTGGAACGTCTGGCCGCGGCTCGACGAGGCGGTGCGCACCGGCGGCAACGTCTTCGAGGACGTGTACGACCAGGAGTTCTTCACCTATCTCAACGAGTCGGCCCCCGAGTCCGCCCACGTCTTCAACCGGGCCATGACCACCTCCAGCGAGCAGTCCGCGCGGGACGTGGCCAAGCTGCTCGACCTGGACGACGCCTCCTCCGTGGTGGACATCGGCGGCGGACAGGGACACGTCCTGGCCAGCCTGCTGGAGAAGCACCCCCACCTCCACGGCACCCTGCTCGACCTGCCGGGCGTCGTCGAGAACGCCGACCCCCGGCTGCGCGGAGGCGGCGCGCTCGCGGACCGGGTCCGCGTCGTGCCCGGCGACTGCCGCGAGGACGTGCCCGTCCAGGCCGATGTGTACATCATCAAGAACGTCCTGGAGTGGGACGACGACAGCACCCGCCGGGTGCTGGCCGCCATCCGCCGCTCGGCGCGGCCCGGGGCCCGGGTCGTCGTCATCGAGAACCTCGTCGACGACACCCCGTCCATGCGCTTCACCACCGCCATGGACCTGCTGCTGCTCCTCAACGTCGGCGGTGCCAAGCACACCCGGCAGAGCATGGTGGACCGCCTCACCGAGGCGGGCCTGGCCATCGGCGGGATCCGCCCGGTCAACGCCTACCTGCACGCCTTCGAGTGCACCGTCGCCGGCTGACCCACGACGGCACAGGCCGCACACCCCGAGGCCGCCGGCTCCGCGTCTGACGCGGGACCGGCGGCCTCGGGGTTCTCCAGGTGCGGCGGCTCAGGAGCCGGCGCCACGCTCCCAGCGGTAGAAGCACTGAGCCATGGCGTCCTTCGGGCTGCGCCACGTGGCCGGGTCGTACGCGCTGACGTACGCCTCCAGCTCCTGGCTGACCCGGCGGAACTCGGGGTGCGAGGCCACCTTCGCGATGGCCGGCGCCGGGTCCTGCTCGGACTCGATGAGGTGCAGGTAGACGTCGTCCCCGAACTGGAAGAGACTGCGCCGGCTGACGCCGACCAGGTGGGGGAGCTCACCGCGGTCCGAGGCGGCGAACACGTCGGCGATGTGCGGCGCCGAACCGGGCTTCATCCGGGCGACGATCAGGGCGTGGTGCATGGGATGTCCTTCCGTGTCCCGCGGGCGGGAGCGGTGCTCAGCGCGAGGACGCGACGGACGCGCTCTCGGTCTCGCGGGCGGCCTGCTCGATCTTGTCCCGGATGAGCGCCATCTGGGTGCGGGAGTTGCGGTTGATGTTGTCCGTCATCCACGCGTCGTCGACCGGGGCGTCGGGCTTCATCGCGAAGTCCTGCGTCCAGCGCATCTCGATCCCGCCCGGCACCTCCTGGTACTCCCACAGGATGTCCATGTGGGCGAACGGGCCGGTCTCCACGCGGCGGGCGCGCACGATCCGCTTCTCGCGGTCGGGGGTGCGCTCCGAGACCCAGCTCCACACCTTGCCGTTCTCGTCCGGGTGCATGGTCAGCCGGAACGTCGTCGTGGTGCCTTCCCGGGAGATGACCTCCACGGACGCGTACTCGCTGAACAGCCGCGGCCAGTTCTCCAGGTCGTTGGTCATCTCCCAGACGAGGTCGAAGGGAGCGTCGACGGTGATGCTGTTCTCCGTGTGTCCTGCCACTTTCAAACTCCAGCCGTGAGGGTGCTGTTGACGAGGTTCAGGAACTCCCGGGGCGTCCTGCAGCGCTCCGAGTCGGGCGGCAGCGACACGCCGTACCGGTTCTCCAGCTCGCCGACGATGCCGAGCAGGCCGAGCGAGTCGAGGCCGAAGGAGTCGAAGGGGGACTCCGCGGCGTCCTTGAGTTCCTTGGGGTCGACGGTGATGCCGGCCGCCTGCTTCATCAGCGCGGCCAGTTCGCCGAAGGTCACTTCGGTGGTGATCATGGGTGACTGCTCCTTCCCCGCCCGGATCACCGGGCGGAATCGTCACCGCGGCGCACGACCAGCGCCGCGTTGGAGCCCATCAGTCCCCGGCTGAGGACGAGGGCGGTGCGCAGCTCGGCGGGGCGAGCGTGCGAGGTCACCAGATCGATGTCGTGGCAGATGTCGAACACGTTGGGCGTGGGCGGCACCAGGCCGTGTTCCATGGCCAGCAGCGCGGCCACCGTGTCCAGCACGGGCGCCCCGCAGTACGCCCGGCCGTAGCCGGTCTTGGGCGCCGTCACCGGCACCCGCGTGCCGTGCGCGCCGAGGGCGTCGGCGATCGCCAGCGCCTCCGCCCGGTCCGCCTCGGGCACGCCCAGGGCGTCGGCGAACACCACGTCGATCTCCTCCGGGGCGACGCCCGCGTCGTCGAGGGCGCCGGTGATCGCGTGCGCGAGGCCCTCACGGGACTCCGCCCAGCGGGAGGCCCCGGTGAACGTGGCCGAGTGACCGGCCACGACACCCCGTACGGGGACCCCGCGCTCACGGGCGCGCTCCTCGTCCTCGACGACGAGCAGCGCACCGCCCTCCGCGGGCACGAAACCGCACGCCTTCTCCGTGAACGGGCGGTACGCGCGGTCGGGGTCGTCGAGGGTGCTGAGTTCGGGGTAGCCGAGCTGGCAGACCATCGAGTACGGGGCCAGCGGTGCCTCCGCCGCCCCCACGACCATGACGTCGGTGCCGCGTCGCACCGCGCGGGCCGCGTGCGCGAGGGAGTCCAGACCGCCCGCCTCGTCGCTCGCCACCACCCCGCACGGCCCCTTGAGGCCGCCGCGGATGGAGATCTGCCCGGTGCTCGCCGCGTAGAACCAGGCGATCGACTGGTACGGTCCGACGAACTTGGAGCCCTGGCTCCACAATTTCTGCAGCTCGCGCTGGCCGAACTCGCCGCCGCCGGAGCCGGCCGCGGTGACCACGCCGACCGAGTACGGATCGTCGGGTGCGCCGCCCAGTCCGGCGTCGTCGAGGGCGAGCGCGGCCGCCGCCATCGCGAAATGACTGAACCGGTCGGTCTGCACCAGGAAGCGGTCCTCGATGAGGGCCGTCGGGTCGAAGGACCGCACCTCGCCCGCCACCCGCAGCGGAAGGTGCTCACAGCCCTCGCGGGTGATCAGGTCCAGTACGCCGAGCCCCTCGCGCACCGACTTCCAGTAGGCGTCGGTGCGCAGTCCGTTGGGCGCGACCACACCGATGCCGGTGACGGCCGCACGCCCGGAACGCCGCTTGCTCATCGTGTCCTCCCGCCTGCCCCGGACAGCAGCACCGCGGACTGGAAACCGCCGAACCCGCTGCCGACGGAGAGCACGTGCTCCAGCTTCCGCGGGCGGGCGGTGCGCGGCACGTAGTCCAGGTCGCACTCCGGGTCGGGGGTCTCGTAGTTCGCCGTCGGCGGCACGACCTGGTGTCGCAGCGCGAGCACGCAGGCGGCCACCTCGATGGCGCCGATGGCGCCGAGTGAGTGCCCCACCATCGACTTGATGGAGCTCATGGGCGTCTCGTACGCGTGCGCGCCCAGCGACCGCTTCACCGCGGCCGTCTCGTGCCGGTCGTTCTGCCGGGTGCCGGAACCGTGCGCGTTCACGTAGTCGATCCGGGTGGGATCGATACGGGCCTGGTCGAGGGTGCTGTCGATGGCCCGCGCCATTTCCAGGCCCTCACTGGTCAGTCCGGTCATGTGGTAGGCGTTGCCGTAGGTGGCGTAGCCGCTGATCTCGCAGAGGATGTCCGCGCCGCGCGCCCGCGCGTGCTCGTACTCCTCCAGCACCAGCACCGCCGCGCCCTCGCCCATCACGAACCCGTCGCGCCGGGCGTCGAACGGCCGTGAGGCGTGCTCCGGGTCGTCGTTGTTGGGCGACGTCGCCTTGATGGCGTCGAAGCAGGCCATCGTGATCGGTGAGATCGGCGAGTCCGACGCCCCGGCGATGCAGACGTCGGCCCGGCCCTCGCTGATGGTGTGGAACGCGTAGCCGACGGCGTCGAGTCCGGAGGTGCAGCCGGTGGAGACCGTCTGCACCGGGCCCCGGGCGTCGAACCGCTCGGCCACGGTGGAGGCGAGGGTGCTCGGCGCGAACGCCAGGTGCAGTTTCGGGTCCGCCTTGGTGTGGTCCACGTCCCAGCGCCGGCCGCTCTCGCTGACCAGCACGTAGTCGTGTTCCAGCCGGGTGGTGCCGCCGACCGCGCTGCCCAGGGACACCGCGGTGCGCCACGGGTCCACGGCCCCGGTGTCCAGCCCGGACTGCCGGACCGCCTCCCGGGCCGCGACCACGGCGAACTGGATGTAGCGGTCGGCGTGCTGGCAGAGATCCGCGTCCAGGCCGTGCTCGAACGGGTCGAAGTCGCACTCGGCGGCGATGCGCGAGCGCAGGCCCGCCGGATCGAACAGGGTGATGCCGCGGGTCGCGGTGCGGCCGGCGGCCAGCAGGTCCCAGAACGCCGTCGCCCCGATGCCGCCGGGAGCGACCACACCGATTCCGGTGACGGCCACCCGCCGGGTCATTTTATGGCCTCGCTCGGCTCGGCCGGGCGGCCCGCCTCCGGTCCGCCCACCGTCAACTGCGGTCCGGAGAGCGCGCTTTCGGTCTCCTCCGTGTCGACGTGCCCGAGGCTCGGGTGGGGTGCCAGGGGACCCAGGTGGAACACCATGCGGGCCTCCTCGTCACCGACGTTGCGGAAGCGGTGCCGCATGTCGATCGGGATCATCAGCCCCTGCTCGGCGCGGAGCGCGAACGGCTCGCCGTCCAGGTCCACTTCGAGCGCGCCGTTGACGACGTACACGAACTCCTCGGAGTACGGGTGGTAGTGCTCGGCGATGCGCTCGCCGGGCTTGATGACGGCCAGCCCCATGAAGCCGCTCGTGGAGCCCACGGTGGCCGGGGTCAGCAGGGTCCTGAGGTCACCCCCGCGTCGGCGGTTGGGTTCCGTCTCGCTCAGGTCCACGATGCGTGGATGCTGCTTGGACATGGTTGATACCTCCGGGTGTACCGGTGACGTCCGGGCGCTCGGGCGGCCACGGACGTCACCGCGGTTGACCGTCAGGAAGCCGTCGCGCTGCGGTCGGTGACGGGCAGCATGTCGGCGTGCGACAGCAGCCGGTTGAGGGTGCGCTCCTGGTCCAGGGAGCCCTCGACGCCGATCGCGGCGCCGTCCAGGAGACGCTCCAGCTCCGCCGCCTTGCCCGGGCCCGTGATGCCGAGTGCGGCGAGCGGGTCCAGGTCGAGGTCGCCGGTGACATCGACGAGACGGACGACGATGTCGTCCCGCTGGAACACGGTGCTCGCGAACACCGGGCTGTCCGGGTCGCCGGCCGCGGTCTCGTCCTGCCGGGCGAGGAAGCGGGCCAGCTCCATGCCCCGGCCCTGGACGGCCGGGTAGTACAGCGCGTGCCGCCGCAGCCCGGCGGGCTCCGGCCGGCCGGACGTCACGTGGTGCACGGCGGGCAGCGCGGCCCGGGTGAAGAACAGCCGCGCGGACTCGGGGTCGGTCAGGTCCCGGTCCTGCTCCAGATAGGGGTTGATGGCCTCCTCGACCGCCCGCACCTCCGGCTGGCGCGCCACGTGGCGCAGCGCGGCGAGCAGGTCGCCCTCCACCTCGACGGCCCGCACGACCCGGTTGCCGTGCATGAACAGCGAGGTGCGGCGCAGCCGCGTGGTGTCGTCGACCTGGGCCTTGGGCGACTCGTAGCCGGCCAGCAGCTCCGCGACCTTGGACTCGGAGCCCGGCTTGACGGTGAAGGTGAGGGCGTGGCGCGCCACACCGTCGCCCACCCGCACGGACGACTGCAGGCCCGCCCTGGCGGACTCGGAGCCCAGGGGGCGCTCGGGCATGGTCTCGCGCACGACGCTGTAGCGCATCGACCGGGTGTCCCGCACACAGCTGTGCATCGGCCGGACCGTCTCCACGTGCTCCTCGCTGTTCACCCACGCGAGGAACGGGGGGGCGCTCTCCCACTCGCTGGTGATCAGCCACTGCGAGGGGTTCTCGATCGACTGGCACAGCTGGTCGCTGATGTGACCGGGCACGGACGCGACCTTGCTGCGCATGTGCTCGTACGCCTCGAGGAACTGCTCCTGCGCCCCCTCGTACAGGTCGAGCAGCAGGATCACCCGCAGCCTGGAGCCGTCGAAGGCCGACTGCGATATGCGTCCCGACATGGTCATCCGGCGCACCTCTCCTCTAGTTCGGGAAACCCCTGCGCGGGGCTTCTTCCGGAAGCTCTTCACGGAAGGTCAGGAACGACCGCCGTGTCCGATGGGCAGGGGGTCGCCATGTGTCGATGGTCGGCGCGCCCCGGGAAGCGCGCGAGCGACACGGGGCACGCGGGTGAACCGCGCGCCAACCGGGTGCCGCCCGGACGCGAAGGGCCCCGCACCGGGGATGAAATCGAGGTCCCGTTCCACACACGACCCGGGCGAACGCTGGAGGCGTTTCAATGAACCGATCGGGTACGGCCGGCGAGGCGGTCCACCGCACGCCCGTCCTCATCGTGGGGGGCTCCCTGGTGGGTCTGTCCACGTCCCTGTTCCTGGGGCGGCTCGGTGTGCCGCACACGCTCGTCGAGCGTCATGCGGGCACGTCGATCCACCCGCGCGGGCGGGGCAACAACGTCCGCACGATGGAGCTGTTCCGCACGGCCGGCGTGGACGGCAGGATCGTCGAGGCCGCGTCGGTGCTGGCGGACAACCACGGCATCCTGCAGACACCGAGCCTGGTGGGGGACGCCGGCGAGTGGCTGTTCAGGGAGATCGACCCGGGCGGCGGACTCGCCCGCTTCAGCCCGGCCGGCTGGTGCCTGTGCAGCCAGAACGACCTGGAGCCGGTGCTGCTGCGCAGCGCCCGGGAACTGGGCGGCGATCTGCGCTTCAGCACCGAGATGATGTCCTTCGACCAGGATGCCGACGGGGTGACGGCCCTGGTCAAGAGCCGGGAGACCGGCGAGCACACCACGGTCAGGGCGGACTACCTGGTGGCCGCGGACGGTCCGCGCAGCCCCGTGCGCGAGGCGCTGGGCATCGGGCACACCGGTCCCGGCGACCTGTTCCACAACGTCAGCGTCACCTTCACCTCGCGCGACCTCGCCGCCGTCGTCGGCGACCGCCGGTTCATCGTCTGCTACCTCACCAGTCCGGACGGCGACGGGGCGCTGCTGCCGGTGGACAACCGCGAGCGCTGGGTCTTCCACGCGCCCTGGCACCCCGAACACGGCGAGACGATCGAAGAGTTCACCGACGAGCGGTGCGTCGCGCACATCCGGCGGGCCGTGGGCGTCCCCGACCTGGACGTGACGATCACCGGCCGGGCCGCCTGGCACGCCGCCGAGCGGGTCGCCGAACGGTACGCCGACGGACGGGTGTTCCTGGCCGGCGACTCGGCCCACGAGATGTCGCCCACCGGCGCCTTCGGCTCCAACACCGGGATCCAGGACGCCCACAACCTCGCCTGGAAGCTGGCGGCGGTGCTCGGCGGCTGGGCCGGACCCGGCCTGCTCGACACCTACGACCGCGAGCGCCGGCCCGTCGCCGAGGCGACCAGCGCCCGCGCCTCGTCCCGCTCGGTGGAGCACAGCCACCCCGGGTACACGCCCGCCGCGGCCACCACGGCGCTCACCGGCCGCAAGGGCGGCATCCTCAACGTGGCCCTCGGCTACCGCTATCCGAGCGGCGCGGTCCTGGGCGCCGACCCGGCGACGCCGGTGGTGCCCGACTCCGTCGCCCTGACCGGCGAGCCCGGCAGCCGCGCACCGCACCTGTGGCTGGACCGCGCCGGCACCCGCGTCTCCACGCTCGACCTCTACGAGCGCTCGCTGGTCCTGCTCACCTCGCCGCACAGCCCCTGGCAGGCCGCCGCGGCCGAGGTGGCGGCCGGGCTCCCGGTGCCGCTCGACGTGTACGGCATCGGTGAGGGCGCCGACCTGGCACCCGAGCCGGGCACCGACTGGGCGGCCGCCCACGGCGTCACGCCGGACGGCGCGGTGCTGGTCCGGCCCGACGGCTTCGTCGCCTGGCGCCACGAGGGTCCGGCCGCCGACCCGGCCCGGACCCTGCGGGAGACGGTCACCACCCTGCTGTCCCGCGCCTGACGCGGCACGGCCGCCGGGGCGGCGCGGCTCAGCCGCTGCCGACGCCGCCCTGGCGGCCGCGTTCGCACTTGGCCAGATGCTGCTCGAAGCGCTGGAGCGCCGGACCGTCGACGTCCCAGGGCCACGGGGTGACCACACCCTGGAGGGCCTGGAACACCGGGTGGGCGTCCGCCGCGCGGCCGGCCGCGCACAGGGCGTACGCCAGGACGTTGAGGTCGGCGGCGGCCGCCGCGTGCTGGAAGAACCCGGGCTTCGGCCACAGCGTGGCCGCCTGGTGCAGCGCCGCCGCCATCTGTCCCCCCTCGAACAGCTGGCCCGCGGTCATCGCCCGCACCCCGCCCTGCGCCAGGATGCTCTGGTACTGCCGTACGGCCGCGGTGAGTTCGATCGCCGCGCACGGCGCGTTGGCCGGGATGTGGGCGCGCACCGCGTCGACGAAGTCCAGCACCGAGGCGCTGGAACCGCCCTCCTCGGGCGACAGGTGGGCGAGCATCTGCAGATAGGCCTCGCGGTGATAGCGGTCCCGTCCGGTGGCCTCCCGCCAGAGCGCCTGGACGTCCCTGCTGTCGTACCGCTCGGTCCGCGCGGTGCCGAGCAGGACCACCCACGGCAGCGGATCCTCCGGTGCCAGCTCGGCGGCCCGGTGGCACCGCCCGACGACCTCCCGGGCGTCCTCCAGGTGTCCGTCGCGCAGCCCCCGCGTCAGCTGGGTCCAGGAGTGGAACACCAGCGCGTCCGGCGCGTCCGGCTCCCGCTCCAGCCAGGCCGCCGCGATCCGGGTGCCGGCCGTCGCCTCGGCCAGGACGGACATCCGGTGGGAGCGTCTGTCCCAGTCGTCGCCGGTCTCCTCCAGCAGCTCGGCGATCAGGGTGGCGTCGGACGCGCTGCCCTTCTTGCTCAACTTTCCGAGGACCCGGGAAAGTTGGTCGTCGCCGAGGGAGCGGGAGATGCGGGGGCGTCTGCTGGTGCGGGTGCTGAAGAGGGGCATGCCGGAAGACTAGGAAGCCGTGGTGCCCGGGCAACCGTTTTCCGGGTGATCGTTATCGATCTGGCCCTTACCACAGGTCATCCGGGCAGACCGGGGCGGGGCGGGGCAACTGGCCCCGCCCCGCCCCCGCTCCGCGGTCACCGCCGGCTCACACCGCCGGAGCCGGGTACGTCGGGTACTCCACCCCGGAGACGTACTGGACGACGCGGACGACCTGGCAGGAGTATCCGAACTCGTTGTCGTACCAGAGGTAGAGGATGGCGTTGTCGCCGTCGACCTTCAGCGCGCCGGCGTCGACGATCGACGCGTGCCGCGAGCCGATGAAGTCGCTGGAGACCGCGTCCGGCGCGCTGATGAAGTCGATCTGGCGCTTCAGCGGCGAGGTCAGCGAGACGTTGCGCAGGTGGTCCAGGACCTCCTCGCGGTTCGTCGCGCGGGCCAGCTGGAGGTTGAGGATGGCGATCGACACGTCCGGCACCGGCACGCGGATCGAGCTGCCGGTGATCGGCGCCTTCAGGTCGGGCAGCGCCTTGGCGACGGCGGACGCGGCACCGGTCTCGGTGATCACCATGTTGAGCGGCGCGGAGCGGCCGCGGCGCTCGGACTTGTGGTAATTGTCCAGCAGGTTCTGGTCGTTGGTGAACGAGTGGACCGTCTCCACGTGGCCGCGCAGCACGCCGTACTCATCCGCCATCGCCTTCAGCGGCGGCACGATCGCGTTGGTGGTGCAGGACGCGCAGGACAGGATCCGCTCGTCCGGCTTGAGGGTGTCGTGGTTGACCCCGTGCACGATGTTGGGCACGTCGCCCTTGCCGGGCGCGGTCAGCACCACCTTGTCGACGCCGGGGCGCAGGTGCTGCGAAAGACCCTCGCGGTCACGCCACTTACCGGTGTTGTCGATCAGGATGGCGTTGTCGATGCCGTACGCCGTGTAGTCGATCTCGGACGGGTCGTTCGCGTAGATCACCTTGACGGTGTTGCCGTTGGCGACGATCGTGCTGTTCGCCTCGTCGACGGTGATGGTGCCCTGGAACTGGCCGTGCACGGAGTCGCGGCGCAGCAGCGAGGCCCGCTTGACGATGTCCTGCTCGCCGCCCCGGCGCACGACGATCGCCCGCAGCCGCAGGCCGTTGCCGGAGCCGGCCTTCTCGATGAGCAGACGGGCGAGGAGACGGCCGATGCGGCCGAAGCCGTAGAGGACGACGTCGCGCGGCTCACGGCGGTCGATCTTGTCCGCACCGGTCGCGCCGGCGACGGCCTCGGCGGTGAACTCGGCGACGGACCTGCCCCGGTCGTCGACGCGGTAGGACTCGGCGAGCAGACCGATGTCGATCTGGGACGGGCCGAGGTCCAGCGTGGTGAGTGCCTGGAGGAACGGCAGCGTCTCGGTGACGGACAGCTCCTCGCCGGCGATCTGCCGGGCGAAGCGGTGGGTCTTGAGGATGCTGACCACTGACTTGTTCACCAAGGAGCGGCTGTGCAGCAGGACGGTGACGTCCCGCTCCCGGTGCAGCTTCCCGATGATCGGGATCATCGACTCCGCGATCTCCTCGCGGTGCTTCCAGTTGGTGAACGAGTCTTCGTTGACAGTCACAGGATCATCTTTCGAGCTAGAGGGTGCTCATATGATAGCCATGCCGCTCCAAGGGTCCCGCGGGGGTCCGCCCGCGGGCTCGGAGGGGCCCGTCGGCGGGTGTGCACCGAAGGGTTGCGTGACGGGCGAACGGGTACGCGTCCCGTGCTGTGCCCGGGTTCGACCGAGCCCCGGGCGGGCCCCACGACCGCCGCTACCAGGGAATCTGCCATGGAGACACCCGCGCACGAGAACAACGCCCCCACGCCCGCGCAGCGGGCCCTGGACACGCTGTCCGAGAACACGGAGGACACCGCCGCGCTGGACGCCCTGGCGAACAGTGACGTGCTGATCCCCGTCCCCGACGACGCGGGCGACCAGGAGGCCGCCGACCCCGGAGCGGTCGCGCTGCCGGTGCTGGAGCAGCCGGGCGGCACTCAGGTGGTGCCCGTGTTCACCTCCGAGCTGGAAATGGCCGGACTGCTCCCGTTCGTGTCCCGCTACCGCCTGGTCCCGCTCGGCGCCCTCGCCGCGCAGTGGCCGGCGGACGACCTCTCCCTCACCATCGACGGCAGCTCCGACCACCGTCTGACCCTCACATCGGAAGGGGTGCGTACGCTGCTCGCCCGCCCGTAGGGGCCCCCGCGTGCGTCAGCCCCGGCCCGTCCCCGCCCGGCATCGGGCAGGACGTGGGCCGGGGCTTCGTCGTCACCGGGCGGCGTGTGCGCTCACCGTCGGCCTCCAGGACGTCGTTGGCGCCCAGGGACGCGGTCCGGTCGCGTTCAGTCGCCGAGGGCGCGGGCCAGGGCGGCGCGCTGGACCGGGAGCGTCTCGGCGTACAGGTCGCGGCCCCGCGCGGTCAGCTGCACGTAGACGCCGCGGCGGTCCGTCGGGCAGGTGCTGCGCTCGACCAGGCCGTTCTTCTCCAGCCGGGCGATGAGCCGGGACAGCGCGCTCTGGCTGAGGTGGACCCGGCCGACCAGGTTCTGCACCCGGCACTGCTCACCGGGCGGGGGAGTGCTGGACGCGAGCAGGTGGAGTACCTCGAAGTCGGAGGCGCCCAGGCCGTAGGGGTGCAGGGCGCGGTCGATCTCGCCCTGGGTGCGGGCGTGCACCGCGAGGATGTCCCGCCACCGTTCCTCGAGCCGCGCCTCGTCGGCCATCCCTGCCATACGGGAACCGTAACACTTGTTCGATATTCAATGAACGGGCCCGTCGGTCCGGGGTCGAGGCCGGCTTCCACCCGGCGACGGCGTGTTCCGCCACCGGTGACACCGGCACGAGGACCGGGGTGGCCCCCGGTCGCCGCTTTCACGTTCAACTTCCTTACCAGGCAAGGAGGTTGAGTCAGGACAAGGTGCCCGCAGTGCGGGACACGGGGACCCCGGGCGCGGCACAGTGGGAGGGCGCCGCGAGACACGGAAGCCCGGCGTGGAGGTGGACGACATGCTGAGCACTCCCGCCGACGGGACACGACTGCGCATCCTCGGGTGGCTGGGCGAACCCGGCACCGCCGAACGCGGCCTGACCGCGGACGACGTCGCGGGCCGGCTGGGCGTGACCCGTCCCGCCGCCGTCACCCACCTCCGGCTGCTCACCTCGCTCGGCCTGCTCCGTACCACCGGCCACGACGGCGGCCCCCGGTACCTGCGCGACGAGATCCGCATCGCCGAGGTGACCCAGCTTTTCGAGAAGGGCTGGTAGGTCAAGGAAGCGAGGCGTACAAGGGCCGGCCGCGCCCGCCCCGGTCCCGGGGCCGGCGGGGGTCAGTCGCCCGCCGTGCGCAGCGGCTCACCGACGTCCCGCAGGTGGCGCAGCGCGGTGCGGTGCGAGGCGAGCAGCCCCGTGCGGCAGTACGGGATGCCCAGCTCGGCGCAGTACCGCTCGGTGATGACCTGCGCCTCGGCGAGGGCGGGCGTCGGCATGCTGGGGAAGAGATGGTGCTCGATCTGGTAGTTGAGGCCGCCCATGAACACGTCGGTCAGCGGACCGCCGTCGACGTTGCGGGAGGTGAGCACCTGGCGGCGCAGGAAGTCCAGCTGGGTCCCCTCCTCGATCATCGGCATGCCCTTGTGGTTCGGCGCGAACACCGAGCCGAGGTAGAGGCCGAACAGCCCCTGGTGGACGACGAGGAACACCAGCGCCTTTCCGGGGGAGAGGACCGAGAAAAGGCCGCCGAAATACACACCGAAATGCGCGACGAGCAGCATTCCCTCCAGCACCGGCCGTTTCATCGACGGACTGCGCAGTGCCTTGAAACTGCTGAAACTCAAGTTCAGCCCCTCAAGGGTCAGCAGCGGGAAGAAGAGGGCCGCCTGATGTTTCCCGATGAATCGGGCGGGCCCTTTGGCCCGGCGCGCCTGCCCCCGTGACCACACGATGATGTCCGGCGCGACGTCCGGGTCCTTGCCCTCGTGGTTCGGGTTGGCGTGGTGACGGGTGTGCTTGTTCATCCACCAGCCGTAACTCATGCCGAGGAGCACGTCGGCCACCAGCAGCCCGCCGATCTCGCTGGGGCGCCGGCGGGAGAACACCTGGCGATGGGCCAGGTCGTGTGCCGCCAGTCCGAGTTGCCCGAACACCAGGGCCAGCACGGCGGCGACGAGCAGCTGACTCCAGCTGTCGCCCAGGACGAGGAAGGCGGCGACGCTCCCGGCGAGCGTCAGACCCACGGCCGTGAACCGGACCGTGTAGTACAGCGGACGGCGCCGGAGCAGTCCCGCGTCGGCCATACGTCGTGACAGCTCCGAGAAATCGCTCCCTCTTCCGGATCCTGTTTCCCGCGCGCTTTTCCGCCCGATTCCCTGTCGCCCTGTTTCTTTTTCCCCTTCGACCGAGGAGGGGATGCCGGTCAGTACCGTCGAATTGGCCATACGGTCCAGTATCGGAACGATCTTGCCCGCGAAGAATGGCGGTGGCCCCCCAAGGGAGGGCGGGCCACCCCCCGCGGGAAAGGGTGGTGACCCCCCTGCCGGGGTGTGGTTCGCCCCACCCCCGACCGCCCTCGCTTGACAGTGCCGACGGCCGCCGCGCACCATCGGCTCGTGAACCTGTCAGACAGCCAGACAGGTGGTGCGGCACCCCGGCGCGTCAGCGCGATGGAGGCGGTGCTCGCCCACCTCCGCGACGCCATCGAGCGCGGCGAGTACGCGATCGGCGAGAAGCTCCCCTCCGAGGCGGAGCTGTGCCGTGGCCTCGAGGTCTCCCGCCCGGTGCTGCGGGAGGCGCTGCGGGCCCTGCAGACCATGGGCCTGACCGTGTCCCGCACCGGCAAGGGCACCTTCGTGGTGGCCGACGCGGTCCAGGACGCCACCTTCGGCGACTACACGGCCGGGGACCTCATGGAGGTGCGCCGGCACGTCGAGATCCCGGTCGCCGGGTACGCGGCCCTGCGCCGCACCCCCGAGGACGTCGACCGGCTGCGGAACCTGCTGGAGCGGATGGAGCGGGAGACCGACACCACCGCCTGGGTGGCCCTGGACACCCTTTTCCACCTCGCCGTGGCCGAGGCCGCCCACAACCCGGTGTTCCGGCGGGTCCTCGAGGAGATCCGGGACGCGCTGGCCCGCCAGTCCGCCTTCCTCAACGAGCTCGGCGGACGCCGCGCACAGTCCGACCGCGAGCACCGGGCGATCGCCGAGGCGCTCACCGACGGCTCCGAGCCGGACGCCGTCCGGGCCATGACCCACCACCTCGACCGTGTCGAGACGACCCTGACCGACCTCGTGCGCTCCGCGCGCACGCCGGGCCCGCGCACCACCCCCGCGCCGGTCCACCACGACAACACGCAGGCAGTGTGATGCTCAGCAGCCTCCCGGCGGACGCACCCCCGATCCGCGAACCCCTCCACGCCCCCGTCGCCCACCTGATACGCGGCGGTGTGGTGGAAGGCGTCCACTACGGCTCCGTCGTCGTCCTCGACGGCGACGGCCGGGTCCGGTTCCGCCTCGGCGACCCCGAGGCCGCCTTCTACCCCCGCTCCGCGCTCAAGCCCCTGCAGGCGGTCGCCATGGTCCGCGAGGGGCTCCCGCTCGACGGCGAACTGCTGTCGCTGGCGGCGGCCAGCCACTCCGGCGAGGAGCGTCACCTCGCCGGCGCCCGGCGCATCCTCGCGCGCGCCGGGCTGGCCGAGGACCGTCTGCTCAACGTGCCCGACCTGCCCTTCGACCCGGTCGTCCGGGACACCTGGGTGCGCGCGGGCCGGGCCCCGTCCCGGCTCGCCCAGAACTGCTCCGGCAAGCACGCCGCGATGCTGTACACGGCGACGCTGAACGGCTGGTCCCTCGACGACTACCTCGACCCCGCGCACCCCCTGCAGCGGGCGATCGCCGAGACGGTCGAGGACCTCACCGGCCGGCGCGTCGCCGCGGTCACCGTCGACGGCTGCGGCGCCCCCCTGTTCGCGGTCTCCCTGGAGGGCCTGGCCCGCGCCGCCGCCCGCATCACCACGGCCGCGCCCGGCACCCCCGAGGCCCGGGTCGCCGACGCGATGCGCGCGCACGCCGAGATGGCGTCCGGCTCCGGCCGGGACGTGGCCGCGCTGATGCGGTCCGTGCCCGGGCTGCTCGCCAAGGACGGCTTCGAGGGCGTCCAGGTGGCCGCGCTGCCCGACGGCCGGGCGGTCGCCGTGAAAATCGCCGACGGCGCCGGACGCGCCCGCATCCCGGTGGCCGCGGCGGCCCTCGCCCAGGCGGGCGTGGACCCGGCTCTGCTCGCCGACTTCACGGGCGAGACGGTACTGGGCGGCGGCAGGCCGGTCGGCGGCATCCGCCCGGTCCGCGCACTGGACGGGGCGGGCGACCCGGTCTGCGCCTAGTCGCACGGGCGGAGCCGCGCGGCCTCCGCCAGGAGGTCCGTGCCGTCCGGACCGGCAGTCGTCCGGGACGGGCGTGGCACGGGGCGCGCTGTCGCTCGGGGTGAGCCGTGGGTCGAGGCCGGTCCGGGCAGCCCGACCGGTCAGGTGTGCACGGCGCTGCCTTGCCGGACGGTCGCGTCATGAGGGGGGCCGCGCCGGGACGGCAGCCCCCGGCGTCAGGCGCGTGGCACCCGGGGGCCCGGGGTGTCTGCCCCGACGACGCACAGGCTCGGGGCGGTGCCGTCGACCGGGCGGGCCGGCCGGGCCGGCGCGTGGCACCCGGGGGCCCGGGGTGTCTGCCCCGACGACGCACAGGCTCGGGGCGGTGCCGTCGACCGGGCGGGCCGGCCGGGCGGTGCCCTTCAGACGGCAGCCGCCCGACCCGCGGCCGCGGTCGCCCGGCGTGGCCCGGGGAGCCGTTCGGCGGCGGTCGTCAGTTCTTCGGGACCGGGCCCCATCGCAGGCGCAGGAACACCGCCACCCCCGCTCCGCCGAGCAGGGCGGCCCCGGCGACCGTCCAGGCCGCCGGGCGCTCGTAGGCGTCGTTCCGGCGCGGTGCGGGGAGGGCCACGGCGTCCGCCTCCGGGCCGCCCGGGGGGCCGGCGCGCAGGGCGTCCAGGGAGCCCACCGGTTCGACCCGCCCGGCCGCCTCGAAGCCCCAGTCCAGGAGCGACCGCGTCTCCTCGTACACCGCGTGCCCCTCGTCCGACCGGGGGTTCATCACCGTGACCACCAGCGTGCGGTCACCGCGTCGCGCGGCGGCGACCAGCGTGTTGCCGGCGTTGCTGGTGTAGCCGTTCTTGACCCCGATCAGCCCCCGGTACGGGGTGACCCCGTCCGCCCCCGTCAGCAGGCGGTTGGTGTTCACGATCGGGTAGTGGCCGCCGTCGCGGGCCGGGAAGCTGGCCTCCGCCCTGGCGCAGTACGCCGCGAACTCCGGGCTGCGCAGCCCCGCGCGGCCGAACACCGCCAGGTCGAACGCGGAGGACACCTGGCCGGGAGCGTCGTACCCGTCGGGCGACTTCACCCGGGTGTCCCGGGCCCCCAGGGCACGCGCCTTCTCCTCCATCCGTTCGGCCGTGACCCGCCACCCGCCGCTGAGCGCCGCCAGCACCCGCACGGCGTCGTTGCCGGAGTTGAGGAAGACCCCGTTCCACAGGTCGGAGACGCGGTACGACCGGTTCTCGGCGACCCCGACGAGACTGCTCCCCGGCCCGATGCCCTCCAGTTCCCCGGGGCGGACGCGGTGCCGGATGCCGGAGGGCAGGGCCGGCATCACGGTCAGCGCGAACAGCGTCTTGAGGGTGCTGGCGGGAGGCAGCCTGCGGTGCGCGTCGTGCGCCGCGAGCACCTCGCCGGTGTCGGCGTCGGCGACCAGCCACGAGCGGGCGGACAGGTCCGGACCTCGGGCGCCCCGTACGCGGGCGGACGTGTGTGCCGGGCCGGAACAGCAGGGACGCGGGCGCTTCCGTCGTCCGCGGCCCGGGGTCGGCGCCGGGCCCGGTCGTCGCCGCGGCGGGCGCGAGCGCCAGCAGGCCCGCCGCGCAGAGCGCACACCCCGACACGGCAGCCCGCGAAGCAAATCCGATAGTCATACCGCAAACGTAGGAATCGGCCCCCCGAACACCGCGCTGCCCCGGCCGCGAGCCGCCCGCGAGCACCCGGATGCCCCACACGGCACCCGCCCGGCCGCCGGGCGCGACCGCACACGGTCAGCTCGGTGCCGCTCCGGGCGGCCGTACGGATCAGGCCCTAGGCTGAGCTGATGTTCAGCCCCGAAGGCCCCCGTCTGAGCGAACTCGTCGTCCAGGCGATGTCGTCCGTGGAGCGCGGCTACGACCTCCTCGCCCCGAAGTTCGACCACACCCCCTTCCGCACGCCCGACTCGGTGCTGGACGCCACCGTCTCCGCGCTGCTGGACTCCGGGCCCTACGACACCGGCCTGGACGTGTGCTGCGGCACCGGCGCGGGCGTGGACGTGCTGCGGCAGGTGTGCCGGGAGAGCGTCACCGGCGTGGACTTCAGCGCCGGGATGCTCGACGTCGCCCGCGCGCGCATCCGGCCGGCCGGACCCGACGTCTCCTGGGTGAGGGCGGACGCGCGAGCGCTGCCGTTCGGACCGGAGTTCGACCTCGCGGTCAGCTTCGGTGCGTTCGGCCACTTCCTGCCGCGCGAGATGCCGCGGCTGTTCGCCCAGGTGTACGGGGTGCTGCGGCCCGGTGGCCGGTTCGTCTTCCCGGTGGTCGCACCGCCCCGGCCCGGCTCCGTCACCCACGCGATGCTCCTGGGGTTCGACACCGCCATGCGGGTGCGCAACGCCGTGTGGCGTCCGCCGTTCGTCATGTACTACCGCGCCGTCCGTTTCGGCGACCTGTGGCACGGGCTGGACCGCACTGGGTTCCGCGTCGCGTTCTGGCCGCTGCCCGATTTCGGCCGACGGCGGGACGGAAGCCCGAAGGTGCGCCTGGTCGTCGCCGAGCGGCCGGGGGCTGAACCTGAACGGCCGGGGGACTGAGGGGCCGGAGGGCTCAGCGGCCGGAGGCGGA
Source organism: Streptomyces tendae (assembly GCF_008632955.1). NCBI lineage: Bacteria > Bacillati > Actinomycetota > Actinomycetes > Kitasatosporales > Streptomycetaceae > Streptomyces > Streptomyces tendae. The sequence continues at coordinate 4,804,979 of NZ_CP043959.1, read as the reverse complement.
CGGTCCGGGGGAGGGCGGTCCGGGGGAGGGCGGACGGAGACCCTCCGCGCCCGTGCGTTGGGTTTTCCAACTCGCACCCTGGAACGGGTTGGATTTTCCAACCCGCCTGGCTAGGGTCGTCGCGTGACGACGACTTCGTATGACGCGACGCGCATCGACCCCGCCTGGTGGTCCTGGGAAGGCATGCACGGGGGCTGGGTCGCCGGCGCGGCACTGACCGCCGTACGGGGCTCGTTCGCGGGCGGTGCGCAGCCGGTCCGGTCGCTGACCACGCACTTCCTGACCCCCGTGGGCACCGGCCCGCTCAGCTTCTCCGGGACGGCGCCCGCGACCGGCCGGCGCACCTCCACCTGCCTCTTCACCGGACATCAGGACGGCGAGCCGGTGGTCCTCGGCTCGGCGCTGTTCGGACCGTCCCGCCCCGGCCCCGCGTACGCCGGGCTCGCCGCCCCGGACGTGCCGGAACCGGACGACTGCCTCCCGCTGGAGCTGCCCGCCGACCTCGCGCCCTTCGCCCGCCAGCTGGAGATGCGTCCCGGCACCGGCGACCTCCCGCTGGCCGCAGGACCCCGCGCCGAACTCGTCGCGTGGGTGCGCTTCCGGGACGACCGGCCCCTGGACGCGGCGGCCGTCACCACGCTCACGGACGTCCTGCCGCCCGCCCTGTACGCCCACTGGAGCACCCCCCGGCCGGTCCCCACCGCCGAGCTGACCGTGCACTTCTCCGACGCCCTCGACGACGGGTCGCCGTACGGCTGGAGCCTGGTCCGCATCCGCTGCGACCACGCGGGCGGCGGCTGGGCCGTCGACGACAGCGCGGTGTGGTCGCGGGACCGGACCCTGCTGGCGGCGGCCCGGCAGGCGCGCGTGGTGCGCGGCCCGACGCCCCCTCAGACGGCGGCCGGCACCGTGAACTCGTAGACGAGGACGTCCTGCTGGGCGTCCAGGACCAGTTCGGTGAGCTCCAGCGGCCGGGCGTACTGGTCGTGCACCCGTCGGGTCACCCGGACCGACGGGGTGCCCGCGAGCCGGGTGATCGTGTCCCGGTGGTGCAGCGACAGACCCGCCCGGCGCATCCAGTCGTAGGCCCGGCGCAGCTCGGCGGCGCCGGTGCCGTCGGCCCGGTCGCGGTAGCGCGCCAGTTCCTCGACCTCCGCCAGCACCACGGCGGAAAACGATGTCACCGCGGTCCGCTGCTCGCGCCCGTCGGCCGACGAGGACCAGTACCGGTGCATCAGGGTCGGCCGGCCCGGGGCGAGCCCCAGCGGCTCCGCGTGCCCCGCCGGCGGGACCTCCCAGGTGACGGTGGCCGGGCCGCCGTGTCCCGCCCGGCGCGCCGCGCCCCTAGCGGGAAGCCCGCGGCGGCCGGCGCCTCCACCGGCTCGCCGGGCAGCGCCGCATGGCTGCCGCGCCGGTCCGTGGCGACCAGCCCGTCCCGCCGCAGCACCTGCAGCGCCTGCCGTACCGTCTCCCGGCTGACGCCGAAGTGCTCGGCCAACTGCCGTTCACCGGGCAGCCGTTCACCGGGCGGGACGGTGCCGGTGCGCAGCTCGCCGAGCAGCGCGGTGGCGACCCGTTGGTACAGCGGCTCCCCGTCGGTGGGCGGGTGGCCGCCGACGACGTGATCGTGCGGGGTGGTGCGGGCCATACCGCGCCCTCCTGTTGGTGACGTACCGTTGCCGTGCGGGCTCGTTGAGCCACCACATCTACCATTGGTCTACACCAACAGGAAGGGCGGTCCGGCAGTTCGGCCGGAACCGTGCGGTGCCCCCCCGGGTGCGTCAGGCGTACGCGCGCATCCAGCGCACCTTCGCCGCCTCCTGGTAGGGGCCGCCGCCCTCGTGGTCGTTGAACTCGTACACCTCGATGGTCTTGTCCTCGTGCGCCCACGCGTTGAAGGCGCCGAAGACCGTGGACGGCGGGCAGGTCTGGTCCTCCAGGGCTGCCGAGAACAGGGCGGGGGCGTTGCCGCGGGCGGCGAAGTGCACGCCGTCGAAGTAGGACAGGGTGCGCAGCACGTCCGCCGAGCGGCCCCGGTGGGTCTTGAGGAAGGAGCCGATCTCCCGGTACGGGTTGCGGTCGGTGAGCGTCGTGGCGCGCGGGAAGTCGCACAGGAACGGCACGTCCGGCGCGACGGCGGCCAGGTCCGGGACCAGTCCGCCCACCGCGAGCGTGATGCCCCCGCCCTGGCTTCCGCCGACCGCCACGGTGCGGCTCGCGTCGGTCAGCGGGTGCGACCGCGCCGCCTCCACCGCGCGCACCGCGTCGGTGAACACCCGCCGGTAGTAGTAGTTCTCGGGCGCCTCGATGCCGCGCGTCATGAAACCGGGGAACGCCGGTCCGCCGCCGCCGACCGGGTCCGCGGTGCCGCCGCCCCCGCCCCAGGCGCTGCCCTGGCCGCGGGTGTCCATCACGAAGTGCGCGCGGCCCGTGGACGCCCACAGCAGGTGCTCGTGCGGCAGGCCCCGGCCGCCGCCGTAGCCGATGAACTCGACCACCAGCGGCAGCGGCGCGTCGGCCCCGGCGGGAAGGACCAGCCAGCCCTTGACCGGGTGGCCGCCGAAGCCGGCGAACGTCACGTCGAAGACCTCCACGGTGGACAGTCCCGTGTCGACCGGCTCGAAACGGGCGTCCAGGTCGTGCCGACGGGCCTCCTCCAGCGTCGCGGACCAGAACGCGTCGAAGTCCGCGGGCGCCGTGGACACGCTGCGGTACGAGCGCAGTCTGTCGAGGGAGAGGTCGAACAGGGCCATCAGGGACCGCCTTCGTGAAGGGACCGTGCGAAGCGAGGACACGTTACGTGGATCATCCGGCGCATCGCCAGGGTTCCTTGAGAAAGGGCCAGGTAAGGGGCGTGGAAAGCGGTTGCTGTCGTGCCGTCCCGCGATCCCGGTGCGGTCAGTGCGGGGCGGGTGCCCCGGCGGCGGGCGCGCGAAACGACGGCTGTCCGGCTCCGGCGGGCCGGGGCGGGCGGCCGGTTCGGGCCCGCGGCCGGCCCGGGTCAGCCGAAACGTTCGATGCGGATGCGTTCCACGGGCTGCCCTGCGGCCACCAGCAGCCTGGAGGCGTGCTCGGCGAAGGAGTTGGAACCGCACACATAGGCCTCCCACCCACCGGGAGGCTGTTCGGCCAGGAGCGGCGCCACATGTCCGGCGGCCATACGTCCCACGGGCACACCCGCCGGGGCGCTCCGGGTGAACACCGCGGTGGTCTCCGCGCCGTACTCGCGCCCGTAGATCAGGTCCTCGGGGCCCCGCGCCGACACCAGCAGACGCAGCGGGAGGGCCAGGCCGCGGGCGCGGTGGTGCCGCACCATCGACATCAGGGGGACCACGCCCGATCCCGCCCCCAGCAGCAGCGCGGGCCGGTCGCCCGGCCAGGCGAAGAAGCCGCTGAGCGGGCCGCGCATCTCGATCCGGTCGCCCGGGCGGGCCACCGTGTGGAACCAGCCCGACACCTCGCCGTCCGACACGTGGTCCAAGGTCAGCTCGATGTGCCCGGAGTCGTCCGGCGCCGAGGCGATCGAGTAGTGGCGCTGCGCCGTGTAACCGTCCCCGGCGGTCAGCCGCACCATGAGGTGCTGCCCGGGCACATGCCCCGGCCAGCCGGGCACCGCGAACCGGAAGGTCGACGCGCGGGGCGTCTCGCGGCGGATCTCCGTCAGGGTGGCCGTCCGCCACACCGACGCGGTCTGCTCGCTCACCCCGATGCGCCCGGGCACCGCGAACCGCGTCACCGGCGCCTGACGCCCGGGCGCTGCCGGAGTGATCCGCCGTGTCAGTTGCTCAGTCACCGGAGTACCGCTGCTCCTCCCACGGGTTGCCCCGCGCGTGGTAGCCGTTGCCCTCCCAGAAGCCCGGCTCGTCGTGGTCCAGCAGCCGCAGCCCGGCGATCCACTTGGCGCTCTTCCAGAAGTACAGGTGCGGCACGATCAGCCGAGCCGGGCCGCCGTGCTCGGCGGGCAGCGGCTCACCGCCGTACTCCCAGGCGATCCAGGCCCGCCCGCTGGTCACGTCCGCGAGGGGGAGGTTCGTGGTGTACCCGGTGTGCGCGTACGCCACCACGTGCGTGGCCGACGGCAGGGGCCGCACCTGCTCCAGGAACGCGTCCAGCGAGACACCGCCGAAGCGCACCCCGAACTTCGACCAGCTCGTCACACAGTGGATGTCACCCTCGTACGCCGACGCGGGCAGCGCGTGGGCCTGCTCCCAGTCCCAGGTGCGGGGCTCGGCGACCAGGCCGTCGATCCGGAAGGTCCAGTCCTCGGGGGTCAGGTCGGGAGTGACCTCGGCGGACAGGACGGGCCACTCGTCCCCCGCGTCGTACTGGCCGGGCGGCAGCCCGGGATTGTGCACGCGAGGACGGCCGGTGAAGCCTCGGGTGATGTTCACGTGATCGGCGTTTCCGTTGCGACTGGTGCTCAGTGTTCCGCTGACCAACGGTACGCGGTGTCCGTGCCCCGCACGGCAGGGGGCGGTGCGCTCAGCGGTGCGCTCCGCAGGGCGCACGGACGGGGCGCTCGTCGTCGGGTGCCGGGCTCAGTCCGCCCGTGCCCCGTGCCCGGGAGGCGTGACCGGGTCGGTCGTCCCCGGACCGGAGCGGGCGTTGTAGCGCACCAGGTACCCGGCGAACCGGCGCAGGTCCTCCTCCGGCCAGTCCGCCAGCCGCTCCCCGAAGGCCGCGCGCCGGCGCTCGGTGACATCGGCCAGGATGCTCCGGCCGGCCGCCGTCAGCCGCACCACCTGCACGCGGTGGTCGGCGGGGTCCGGGCGCCGCTCCACCAGACCGGACCGCTCCAGGGCGGTCACCTGGCGGCTCACCGTGGACTTGTCCAGCGCGTAGTGGGCGGCGAGATCGGTGGCCCGGCAGCCGCCGCTCGTCTCCAGATGGCCCAGCAGCGTGTACGACACCAGCGACAGTTCGGGGTGCATGCGCCCGGCCGAGGCGCGGGCCCGGCGGGCGAACACCGTCATCTCCCG